>JAISOJ010000006.1 GCA_031275735.1 Dysgonamonadaceae bacterium | reverse complement strand
AACGTTCAAAGTCAAACGGAAAGTTTCCGGACTCTTCCGTTCAACCAACGGCGCTTCGGCTTTTGCCGTCATCCGTTCCGTTATTGATACTGCAATCAAAAATTCTCAAAATGTTTGGGCTGCTTTGATTTGTGTCGCTAATATACCTGGATAGTTACAATAATTTAAACATGAAAAAAAAGACTATTCATTGGAATTGTTGTTTTATTCTATTTATCCTTGTAAATGCTTGTTCTACATTTCAATATGTAGAAACCAACAGTATCTTTCTAGCAAAATGGAGATTATTGACTGTAAGAACAAATACTAAAGAATTATTTACAAATTTTCAGCTTGATAATTGCCCTGTTTTAACAATAAGCAGGGGGAAATTTAAAGGTTCTTCTGGTTGCAATCATTTTCAAGGTAAATGTGAAATTGATGGAGCTTCCATAGAATTTACAAATCTTTTACTTACCCGGAAAATGTGTCTGCCACAAAAAATGGAAATCGAAAAAATAGTTACTAATGCATTGAGAATTGTTGATAATTATTCTGTTAAAGATAGAAAATTAATTTTAAAAAAGGTCCCGATATTTTAATGACGTACACCGAATATTAGAAATAGAAAACCGCACGCTTTAACATCCATTACAAGAAAACCAAGCGCTATTCGCTCGACGAAGGCTCTATGTTTTCGTTGAGTTAAAGCAAGTGCCCTCACTTGCACAAAGCGAAACTTTGTAAAATATACAGAAGCAAAAGATAATCATTATTTTGAAATGAAGAACATGCTCCCAAATGAATGAACAAACTGCAACCGATGATATATTTAAAAATCTTTTTTGTCATGATCTTTTCTGCATTATTTTTTCTCTTTTAATGACTGCTCTAATAAACTGTATTTTTCATCTTTTTCTTTAATGATGCGTTCATAAAGTTCTACCACTTTTTCGAGAGGATTAAATGTGCATTTATTATAACCTGCTGCATTGTCCTGAAAAGTATTGGATATGATATTAATCGCTTTTTCTTCATCGAAGTTCTTGATAGCCTCCATCGGGACATTCATTTCTTTCGCTATTTTTTCCAACAATTCATCATCTATTTCTTGGCTGTGCTTCCAGTCGGGAAATGCTTTATTGGGAAATTGATTGCCTCGGCAAGCGTTTCCTGCTTAATCCCTCGTACCTCACGCAAGCGTTTTACATTTTGCCCATGGTGTATTTCTTTTTGGGTAGTTGTATCTGTATCAATAATTTACAAATTTTTATTAAGAAACAAAGTTATAAAAAAGAAACGATATAAAATCTTTTTTGTAAAAAAACATTTGCTTTTGATTATAATTCTGACCTTTACTTGTTTTTTACTTTTAACTGCACAAATTTAATTCGTTTATACAGAAGTAATTTAGACTTTTGTCCTTTTTGTAGATTTTCTTTAAGGAAACTCCTAAAAACGTAAAAAATGCGAAAAAATAGCCGGCGTTTCAGGGAGAAAAAAGTAAATAAAATAAATATATTGAAAGTAAAAGAGATATAAAATTAGGAAAAATAAAAAATTCCGGCTAACTTTGCAGGCAAGATACTGTAGAGGGGCTGACAGCCCCAAGTTATTGAAGATGAGCTATTAACTACAGTATTTTTTCATATTTTTAAAAAATTAAAAACATTAAAATCACGAAGGAAATTGTAAAAAATGAAAAAGCTATTTACATTAGTATTATCACTGGCATTTATAAATATAAATGCGGAAAATTCGGTTACAATCATTCAAGGAGTAGGAAATGATGCATATTATGCCACAGGAATGTCTTCTGATGGAGAATATATTACCGGACAAGTAGGAGACCAACATCATATGTTTGTATGGAAGAGGGGAGAGGCGCTTGCTATTGAACGCGACGACAACCGGTTGAGCGGAGAAAGTCAAGGCGGTTCCAATGCCCGGGGCGTTTCTATTACAGGACGTGTAGCAGGAATTTGTCCCAATCCGGATCTCTATTATTACGATGAAAATTATTTTTATGGAGGTGGCGAGTCGAATATTGTCACAGCCGCTGTTTTCGATTACGAAACGGAAACTTGGACGTTTCTTCCGATAGTAACCAATCCGGATAGAAATCTTGTCCCGACTTATGGAAGCAGAAGTTATGCTATTTCGGATGATGGCAAAATCATTGTTGGCGGACAAAATCCCGGCGGAGAAAGTCCGAGGTTTATTGCGGGGTTTTGGAAAGAAACCGATTCCGAAGATATAATTTATACACCTTTGTCGACGGATGTATCCTCTTCTCATGGCTCGGTGGCAAAAGCTTTATCCGGCGACGGAAGCATAATCGGCGGATTTAAAAGTGCCCATTACAATTCTTATATCCCCGTTCTTTGGATTGACACAGAAAAAACAGGTAATTATATTGAAACATCTATTCCGGGGGCGACAAACGGAAGTGTAGAAAGTATCAGTAATAATGGAAAATATGCCGTACTCACCGTCTTAATAGGCGGAGAAGGAATAGCTTATCTTTATAATATGGAAGAAAATAGCTTAGTTGAAATTACTTCTCAGCCGTCTGCTGCTTTAAGCGTATCGGATAATGGCGTCGTGGTTGGACACTGGGGCGGATTATACTATGCGGCTCATATTACTGCGAATAATTTTTCTTATGGAAGGCATATACAAGACGCCAACGGCGCTTTCATCTTTACAGAATCGGCAGGAGTTAAAGGATTAAAAGATTTTTTTGATGAAGAAGGCATCACTTATCCGGAAGAGTTTAATTTTAAAGCGGCAACAGCTATTTCTTCTGATGGAAAACTGATCTGCGGTCATGGTATTTTAGAAGGTAAAGGAGTGAGTTTTCAAGTTGAAATTCCTGAGATTACAAGCGCTGGGGTTTTTTCGGCACGAAACTTGAAAATAGGGAGTCCTGCGTACGCTTCAATTCAATTGGAATGGGAAGCTGTTCCTGAAAATCCTAACTTCGTAGGGTATAAAATTTATTCGGATAAGGGATCGTTGCTTCATACTACTTCGGCCACTGAAACTTCTTTTACTTTTACGGAAGTTGAAGACGGTACATACAGTTATTATGTCGTAGCATCTTATGCCGGAAAAGAGGCTCCGGCAACTAAAACGCTAACTATTACTGTAGGGAAAACGGATTATCCTGTTTTTGAACCTTTCGATTACCTGACAGAAGGTCGTTCTCCTGAAATATTGAGAACAAAATACTGGGATATTTCTACCAACGATAAAAATAATACATGGGAATTGGATCCTAATTCAGGTCTTCCGGCAGGTTCAGGCGCCATACGTTTTTTAACTCCAATAGGCGGTGAGTATAGCGAATCGCTTTCTTCTCCCTATTTTGATGCAACAGAGAGCGCCGATTTGTATTTATCTTTTGTTCTGTCTGTTCCGGAAGGACTAACTGGTGCGGCCGAACAAAAATTGGCTGTTGAAGTCTTTGATGGAGCGGAATGGAGTACCTTAGATGTTATTCCGGCGGTGGAAGGTGAGTTGGTCGTGGATTTTAAACTCAAAGAGTATGAATTATCTCAGTTAGCTCATAAAGATAATGTCCGTTTTCGGCTTAGGTGTTTTGGAACGGCCAATTCTTTAGATTTGAGTTGGATTATTGACAATCTTGAATTTACGGACGAACCGTTTCCGCTGGACCCCCCCTCCGCATTATCTGTTCGGAGTGTGCCGGAAGAAGAAACGGTTCATGTCAATTGGTCGGACCCCAATGGTCATATACTATTGCGTTATATGATGGCAGATGATCTTTATGATGGAGTGGGAAATGCCGGCGAACCCTTTCTCGCGGCCAACATGTACCCTGCTGAAGACTTGCAAATGTGTGAGGGGTATAAACTGACTTCTCTTTCGTTCTACAGGTTTACCACACCGGAAGAGTTGCTGGAGGCGCCTATAACTGTACAGCCGGAGTATAAATGGTATGTATCTCAAGGTGAAGAAAGATTATTGGATTTGGCGGTAATTGATCCTCAGTTAGGATGGAATACGATTGAATTAAGTGAACCGATTCCTATTGATATTAATAAAGCGCTTTATTATGGCGTGGAAATAGTAAAACATGATCCATTAGACTGGCCGATGGGTGTTGGCGTTATGTATTCTCCTGATTTTCAGAATAAACGAGATACGGCTCTCACGGTTGCATACGGAAGAGCCAATCTTTTGTCATACGATGAAGGCGAAACATGGACAACATTAGCAGAACAAGGCGTCGAATATGCTCTTTTTTATGTTCAAGCTACTTTAGCCAAAGACCCTGCAATTCCCCCTAAAGAACGCGTTTTAGGATATAAGATTTTCCGTAATGGGGTAAACTTGTTGGAGGAAGAATTTGGGCCAGGAAAGTTTACTCGCCTAAATAATTATACCGACAGATTTCCTCTCATAGGTAAAGAAGCTTGCTATACGATTTATACCGAATACTTTTCTTTAGCGCTTTCCGACGGAATTACCGAGTGTATTACTATAAACGGCATCGACTTGATTGAAACAAGCGGCGGGTTGAAAATTTATCCGAATCTTGTGGGAAGCAATGAAACCATTCGGGTAACGCTTTCAGGAGAATGGGAGGGAGCTGTCGTCGAATTGTATGATCTTTCCGGTAAGAAAATAAAAACAATTAAGGCAACAGGGCAAACGACCCCTATTCAATTAAATGTAGAAGCGGGCATTTACTTGTTAAAAGTCAATAATAAAGAATCGGTCAAACTGATTGTGAAATAAAAATCAAGTGGGGAATACATAGTGCAAGGCATAGGGTATGCGATAGGGCGGCCTTATGTTTTGCACTGTGTATTTTTATATTTTTATTTTGCACCTTTAATTGATATAACCTACAATAACCTAGCTATTCTATCGTTAAATAAAGACGAATATTACGTTCCATTGGTCTTTTATGAATAAAAAAGCATACATATTATTCTTTACTTTTTGTTTGATGTGCACAAACCTTTCCGCCCAGAAACAAAAGGTAAAGAATCAGCCTTATGGGGACTATAAACTGTACCATTTCGGCATTGCGATAGGAATGAATTTTCAAGACTTAATTTTAGTAAATAATGGAATTCCTTTCGGCAATGAGGTTTGGTATGCGGCAATACCCGATTATTCCCCCGGATTTAGCGTAGGATTACTGGCGGATATGTATTTGAATCCATTCATGAATTTACGTTTTACTCCTACCCTGCATTTTGGAGATAAAAATTTCGAATTTTCGGAATACACTACTATGCAGCAATTTAATTCAACGGTACGATCCAACTACATCACCTTTCCTTTAGATTTGAAAATCAGATCTTTACGATTGAATAATTACCGTCCTTACATAATCGCCGGCGTTTTTGGAGCGTTAGATTTAGGCTTAAAAAAAGATGAAACGGTTTTGTTGAAACCTTTTGATTATGGTTTGACTGTCGGGTTCGGTTGCGATTTCTATTTGCCGATTATTAAAATCGCTCCGGAACTTCGGTTTAGTTTCGGTTTAGCCGATTTGATCGAGCATAACCGTACCGATTTAACCGAAAAAGATAGGGAGAAATATTCGAAAGCGCTTTCAAGAGGCGTTTCCCGAATGATTACGCTTACATTTAATTTTGAATAAGTTGTACGTAGAGTAATGCTCCATACACGGCAAGGAGCATACTGTCGAAACGGTCTAAGAAACCGCCGTGCCCGGGTAAAGCATTACCCGAATCTTTTATTCCTAAGGTCCGCTTCAGCAAAGATTCGATTAAATCGCCCCAAGTACCGAATAAAACTACAAAGAAAGAAATATTTATCCAATGATAAAAAGAGATTCCCGTATTAAAACGAGCAAAGACGAAAGCGGATGCAACAGTGAGAATCAATCCTCCGAAAAATCCTTCCCACGATTTTTTAGGAGAAATGCGAGGGAATAGGCGATGCTTTCCGAAAAGCATTCCGACCGCATAAGCGCCCGTATCATTGACCCAAATAAATACGAAAAGCGATAACAGAAAAGAGTGGTAATAAACGCCTTCCGGCGAATGATTTGGGAAAACCAATAAATTCAATAAAGAAAACGGAAGCGCTACATAGCATTGTCCCAAAAACGTATAAGCTAAGTAAGCAACCGTATCCGAATGTTTGATATACAAGCTGGAGATCAAAAGAACCGCTAAGTAAAACAAATAAACGACAACAACGGCAAAAGAGAATGTTCCGGAAGTATATAAGTAAGTAGCGACAAATAACAAAACGCCCCCAATGCTGTTATATCCTACATTTATTTTTATTTTTTTATAAACATTGATTAATCGGTAAAATTCTTGCAAACACAAAAAAACGGCTACTGAAAATAAAAATAGGAAAGTATATTGATTCAACAAGATACTTCCCGTAATCAACGCAACGTACAAGATTCCCGTTAATGTTCGCAAAAGGAGGTTTTTCATTAAGACGTCTGTGTTTCTTCTTTTTCGGACGTATTTTCTTCGGGTGCAATTTTGTTGAGATTTTCCAACTCTTGCTGTTGAAGAATTTCTTGTGAACGGGAAAACCATTTGCGCTTACCAAAAATCCGTTCCAAATCGTCGGAATAAATGACTTCTTTTTCTAAAAGGACGTCTGTCAGCTCTTTATGTTGTTCTTTATGTTCCGTCAGAATCTGTTTGGCACGCTCGTATTGTTCATTGATGATTCGTTTAACTTCTTCGTCGATCAATAGAGCGGTTTCATCACTGTAGGGCTTGGAAAACCCCCAATCCTGTCCGCTGGCGTCGTAATAATTCAAATTAGGCAAACGTTCGCTCATGCCGTAATAGACTACCATAGCATAAGCCTGCTTGGTAATTTTTTCCAAATCGTTAGCTGCTCCTGTCGAGATTTTGCCTGTGAATAGCTCTTCGGCAGCCCGTCCGCCCAGTGTAGCGCACATTTCGTCTTGTAATTGCTGGTAAGTAGTAATTTGCCTTTCTTCAGGCATATACCAAGCGGCGCCTAAGGCTTTTCCCCGAGGAACGATAGTTACTTTCACTAAAGGATTAGCAAATTCCAGTAACCAACTTAAAGTGGCGTGACCGGCTTCATGAAGAGCAATCGTCCGACGCTCTTCTAAAGTAGTCACTTTGGATTTTTTTTCAAGCCCTCCCACGATTCGATCGACTGCATTCATAAAGTCTTCTTTCTGGACAAATTGTTTCCCGTTGCGAGCCGCGATTAGTGCCGCTTCGTTACAAACATTGGCAATGTCGGCTCCTGAAAAGCCGGGCGTTTGCCGGGCGAGAAATTCCGTATCGACCGATTCGTCGATTTTGATATTACGCAAGTGGACAATGAAGATTTCTTTTCGCTCGTTCAACTCCGGTAGTTCTACATTGATTTGGCGGTCGAAACGGCCGGCGCGTAATAAGGCTTTATCCAGTATATCGACTCGATTGGTTGCTGCTAAAATAATAACTCCGCTGTTGGAACCAAAACCATCCATTTCAGTCAATAGTTGGTTTAATGTATTTTCCCGTTCATCGTTAGTACCCATATTCAGGTTTCGTCCGCGGGCGCGTCCCACGGCGTCGATTTCGTCGATAAAAACAATACAGGGAGCTTTATCTTTCGCTTGGCGGAAAAGGTCGCGTACTCGGGAAGCGCCTACGCCTACAAACATTTCTACAAAATCGGAACCCGATAAGGAAAAGAAAGGCACTTCGGCTTCTCCGGCTACCGCTTTGGCAAGCAAGGTTTTACCTGTTCCCGGAGGACCGACTAATAAAGCGCCTTTAGGAATTTTTGCGCCTAAATCGGTATATCGGTTCGGATTTTTGAGAAAGTCCACGATTTCTTCTACTTCTTGCTTGGCTTCTGCTAATCCGGCTACATCTTTAAATGTTACTCGTTTAGAATTTGGCGACGACTTGTCGTATATCTGCGCTTTCGTTTTTCCTACGCTAAATACGCCGCCTCCCCCCGACATGCGGCGCATGATAAATATCCACAAAAATATGAAAAGTAATATGGGTAAAATATTTATAAGGATAGACCATAACAAATTATTTCCCTCGTCATAAGTCACCGGAGTGTCGATCTCGTGCTGAGTAATTACTTTATCGTAGAAATCCGAAAAACGATCGGAAGAAGGAATAATTACCGATACAGTTGCTTCATTGCTATACGATTTGAAAGGATTTTTCGGCAAAGGTGTAAACGCAGTATCTTTACCCAAAATATCCGTAACATAACTCTGTCTTATTTTAGCAATTGCGGTATGGTTGTTCAAATTGACGGTAATTTCGCTAAATGCGTTTTTAGTTAACCAATTTTTAAATTCGGTCCAGCCGATCTCTTTTGTATTCGGATTGCTGGTGTTTGTAAAAAAGATTACCAACAACGTGATAATTATTAACCCATACATCCAACTGGTGTTGAATTTGAAAGGTTTGTTTCCGCCGGGGTCTTTGTCGCTCGGGCGATTGGGTTTATTATTGTTTTCGTTCATAAAATATCGGGAATTTCTGTTACGTCTGCATCTGCCCACAAATTTTCCAAATTATAATATTCTCGCATATTCGGAATAAATACATGTAGCATTACTGTTCCATAGTCCATGGCAATCCATTGGGCTTCTTTCATTCCAATAGCTCCTAAAGGCTTTTCGTGCAATTGTTCATATACCTTGTCCCAAACCGAATCGGAAAGAGCAGATACTTGGGTCGTCGTATTTCCTTGACATACAATAAAATACTTACAAATAGAACCTTCCAGTCCACTTAAATCCATCGTAACAATACGTTTTCCTTTTTTTTCTTGTAGAGCGTTAATAATTGTATTTACTAAAAATTTTGTTTCGTCCATTAATAAATTTTATCTCAAATTTTACCTTAAAATGCGCTTGAAAGTCTGCAAAGATAATCCGAATTTTGATTAATTCAAAATAAAGCATTTGTTAAAAAACAACTTAAACCAAGAAAAGGTTATTAAAAAGTGAACAAAGAAGCGCTGAATAAAGAGGTACAATATAAAAGAGGTACAATTTGAATGGTGTCCACGTGAGTTCAATAAAATTATCTGCTACTGATCGGTGAAAAAATATATGAATATAAGAAAGTGTTTAAATTTCATTGGAAATAAATTTTATTGTGCTGATACTCAATAAAATTTAAACAGCTTCTAAGATTTTGAAAAGCTTTCTTCTGTTTAATTTGGCACATTCGCAATTCAGTTAATCTGATGCATGACAGGGGTTGCCTAAAAGTTTAGACAACCCCTTGTCTATAATTTATAAATACACAAAATTGCGGATGGTAAAATTGTTATGATTTAAAAATAACAAAGCATCACTGTTGTCTATCTATAAATCAAACAAACTCAACCGTTATTTTTTCAAAGACAGCCGGTCTAAAAATCTGTACTAAGGCGTGGCGTGATTGCTTGATCCGCTTTTGAATTTTTTCTTTACTTATTTATACGCAAAATCTACATTTTCCGTTAATAAATAGAAATATTTTCAAATCAATGCATATTCGTTGTTTCGTTATTTTCTTTTTCATGTTGTTTCCCGGGTTCCTTTTTGCTCAACGGGTAAAAATTACAGGCATTGTTTCCGACCCTTCGGGACTTCCTGTCGAATTGGCCTCTGTGCAAGAGAGAGGGACTATTAATGGAACGTTTACGGACGAAAAAGGGAAATATTCTTTACAAGTAAGTACGAAAGATTCGCTTACTTTAGTGTTTTCGTGTCTTGGGTACAATACCACTCAGGTTAATCTTCCTGTGCCGGAAAAAGACGCCGTTTTAAATGTCAGGATGCGGATGGAAACTTACGATTTGGAGGGAGTAGTCGTTACCGCCAATGCTTTTCAAGCCAATACAATGGAGAAAATCAATACCAAGCAAATGCGTTTGTCTGTCGATGCTACAGGCGGAAGTATCGAATCGCGGATCATCACTGCCGGAATAGGAGTGTCTTCTACCAATGAGTTAAGTTCACAGTATTCTGTTCGCGGCGGAAATTATAATGAAAATATTGTATATGTAAATGGTATTGAAGTTTATCGCCCTTTGTTAATCCGCAACGCTCAACAAGAAGGTATGAGTTTTATTAATCCTGATTTGGCCGAGAGCGTCCGGTTTTCTTCCGGGGGATTTGACGCTCGATACGGGGATAAAATGTCTTCTGTCCTAGACGTAATTTACAAAACGCCCGAAAAATTGGAAGGGGGTGTAATGGGTAGTATGTTGGGTGGAAATATTTACTTGGGAAGTGTCGCCGGAAAATTCAGCCAAATAACCGGATTTCGTTATAAACGCGGAACCACCCTCTTGAAAACATTAGATACGAAAGGTGATTACAACCCTTTAGTAATGGATGTACAAACCTATATGAATTATTCATTTACGCCTAAAGTAAGCTTAAGCTTTATGGGAAATTACTCCGATAATGTTTATGATTTTAATCCCAGTACAAGGGAAACCTCTTTTGGAACCATGGATGCTCCCCGTAAATTTATGGTATATTATGATGGTAAGGAAAGAGACCGTTTTCGGACTTTGTTCGGAGCTGCTATTTTAAAGTATGCTATCAGTGAACACGCCAATATTTCTTTACAACTTTCCGCTTTGCAGTCAAGGGAAGAAGAAACTTACGACATTGCCGGCGAATATTGGATTAGTAATGTATTGGAGCAAGGAGAAGAAAATATAGGTACCGGATTATTCCACCAACACGCCCGCGACTTTCTGAATGCCGAAGTTTTCAATGCCTCGATAGTGGGTGATTTAGGTATTGAACAACATGCTGTTCATTGGTCGCTGGGAGTTCAAAAAGAACTTATTAAAGACCGGAACAACGAATGGGAGCTACGGGATTCGGCAGGATATTCGCTTCCTTTCGACGAAAAAATCCTGACGATGTACAGTAATTTGCTTTCTATGAACAGAATCGAATCCAATCGTTATTCAGGACATATTCAAGATACATATAAGTTTAGAATCAAAGAAGGTATGCTGTATCTGACGGCAGGCATCAGGGGAAGTTATTGGGATTATAATAAGGAATTTGTTTTCAGTCCGCGTGTTTCTGTGGGTTTTATTCCGTCGAAATACTCGAATATTACTTTACGTTTTGCCACAGGCCTTTATTATCAAACGCCTTTTTATAAGGAACTCCGAGTGATAGAAACCAATGAGGATAATAATTCCGTTGTTGTCCTGAATAAAAATATAAAATCGCAACGTTCGATTCACTTCGTTTTAGGAGGGGATTATGGATTTAAATTTGATAATCGCATTTTCAAGTTTACTGCCGAAATGTATTATAAGAAATTAGATAATTTAATCCCTTATACGGTTGATAATGTAAAAGTATGGTATTATGGCGCTAATACTTCTAATGGCTACGCGACAGGAATCGATACTAAATTGTTTGGTCAATTTGTGCAAGGAACCGATTCGTGGATAGGACTGTCGTTGATGCAAGCCAAACAATACATTGATGGAGTAAAGGTTTCGATGCCGACCGACCAATTGTATAATTTTACTTTCTTTTTTACAGAAATGTACAAGCGATTTCAAGCCAATGTGCGCATTATTTGGGCCGCCGGACTGCCGTTCAGTGTGCCGGGATATAAATACAAGGCCGGCTTGACTGCGCCGCCTTACCGGCGGGTTGATTTCGGAATATCTTATTGTTTATTAGGAGAAAATGATATGGATAGTAGAAATCCCATAGGGAATTATTTCAGAAATATTTGGATAGGGGGAGATATCTTTAACCTTTTTGATATCAAAAACGTAAGTTCATATTCGTGGTTTACGGACGTAAACGGATATCGAAATGCGGTTCCTGACCGGTTAACCGGACGGCAAATCAATGTAAAGCTGATTGTCGAATTTTAAAACTCCTTCTGGTAAACCGTTTAAAAATTCCCCTATATCGACTTAGTGATTTAACATAAAATAATTGAACTAAAACTTTTTTAATTAAGCATAAGATACTACCTTTGTAGCCTCATTTGCGCTATTTAAAAATAAATTTATCTATTTATGGACATAACACATATCGAGCACATAGGAATTGCTGTCAAAAGTATTGAAAACAGCCTTCCTTATTACGAAAACGTATTGGGTTTGAAATGCTACAACATCGAAGAGGTAGCCGATCAAAAAGTAAAAACCGCATTTTTCAAAGTAGGACAAACCAAGATTGAACTACTTGAACCTACTTCAGACGAATCTACTATTGCAAAATTTATTGAAAAAAAAGGCGAAGGCGTTCATCACATTGCTTTTGCCGTTCCGGATGTCGCCGCAGCTTTGGCTGAAGCTGACGCCAAAGGCATTCAGTTGATTGACAAAGCTCCTCGCAAAGGTGCTGAAAATCTGAATATCGCCTTTTTGCATCCGAAATCAACCGCAAGCGTATTAACAGAATTATGTCAATAATAGAGTTATGAATTATGAGTTATGAATTATGAGTTATGAGTTATGAATTATGAATTATGAGTTGAGAGTTGAGAGTTAAGAGTTAAGAGCGATAAATCAAACATGCTGATTTATAACTCATAACTTATAGCTCATAATTCATAATTCATAACTCATAACTTAAAAAATTTATGAGTAATCAATTAGATAAGGTAAGAGAACTTATCGAGTTACGGGCACAAGCCCGTTTGGGAGGCGGAGAGAAAGCCATTGAAAAACAACATGCCCAGGGCAAATATACAGCCCGCGAGCGCATCGCTATGTTGGTCGACGAGGGTAGTTTTGAAGAATTGGACATGTTCGTAGAACATCGCTGTACTAATTTTGACATGGAAAAGAAAAAATTTTTGGGCGATGGCGTGGTTACCGGTTACGGTACGATTGAAGGACGTTTAGTCTATCTTTTTGCACAAGATTTTACGGTTATTGGAGGCTCGCTGTCCGAAACAATGGCTAAGAAAATTTGCAAAGTCATGGACTTGGCTGTAATGATGGGTGCGCCTATTATTGGGTTGAACGACTCAGGCGGCGCTCGTATCCAGGAAGGAATCAATGCTTTGGCTGGTTATGCCGAAATTTTTCAACGCAACATTTTGGCTTCCGGCGTGATTCCTCAAATTTCAGGTATTTTCGGCCCTTGCGCCGGAGGAGCTGTTTATTCGCCAGCTTTGACCGATTTCACTATCATGGCGCGAGGAATGAGTTATATGTTTCTTACTGGTCCAAAAGTAGTTAAAACAGTTACCGGCGAGGACGTAACTCAAGAACAGTTGGGCGGCGCCGATGTTCATGCCAGCCGTTCGGGAGTGACTCATTTTGCCGTAGATTCCGGCGATGAAGGTATTGCTCTTATCCGTCGTTTGTTAGGTTATTTTCCTCAAAATAACCTGGAAGAACCTCCTATCAAAAATACCAACGACCCTATCGATCGTTTAGAAGATTCGTTGAATGAAATTATTCCTGATAGTCCAAATCGTCCTTACGATATGTATGAAGTTATCGGCGCTATTATCGATGACGGAGAATTTCTCGAAGTTCATGCCGATTATGCTAAAAACATCATTATTGGTTTTGCTCGTTTCAACGGACGTTCGGTTGGTATTGTGGCCAATCAACCGAAAACGCTGGCGGGTGTGTTGGACATCAATGCTTCGCGTAAAGGCGCCCGTTTTGTCCGTTTCTGTGATGCATTTAATATTCCTATCGTTACTTTGGTGGATGTGCCGGGATTTTTACCGGGAACAGGACAAGAATACGGCGGCGTAATTGTTCACGGAGCCAAATTACTTTACGCTTATGGTGAAGCGACGGTTCCTAAAGTAACCGTAACTTTGCGTAAATCGTATGGAGGCGCTCATATCGTAATGAGTTGCAAACAATTACGTGGCGATATGAACTATGCTTGGCCAACGGCCGAAATTGCAGTAATGGGGGGCGCCGGAGCAGTAGAGGTGCTTTATGCCAAAGAAGCCAAAGAATCGAATGATCCCGCTAAAATATTGGCAGAAAGGGAAACCGAATATACGAAGGCTTTTGCAAATCCTTATAATGCAGCTAAATATGGCTACATTGACGATGTCATCGAACCTCGGAATACCCGCTTCCGCGTCATTCGCGCTTTGCAGCAATTGTCGACTAAAAAACAAACGAATCCGCCGAAAAAACATGATAATTTACCATTATAGGAATTATGAATTATGAATTGTGAGTTATAATAGCCGGCGCAGGCGAGCGGTAATTCATCATTTGTAATTTATAATTCATCATTTAAAAAGTTATGATGAAACAGAAGATAATATTTGGTTTATTGTTGTTTGTTTGTACGCTTTCGGGCGTATGGGCGCAACGGACAACTTTTCTCAAAATTAACGAAGTGTTGGTAATCAACAAAGACAACTTTCAGGACGATTACGGGAATAAATTTCCTTGGATTGAAATCTACAATGCATCCCCCGGAACGGTAGATATCGCCGGTTGTTTTATTACTAACGATATTAATAATCCCCGTAGATATCCGATTCCCAAAGGAGATGTGTTGACGAAGATTAAACCGCGCCAACATGTTCTTTTTTGGGCGGACAATATGCCTACTCGCGGAACTTTCCATGTGAATTTTACGTTGGATCCCGACCAGTCGAACTACATTGCTTTGTTCGATTCGGATGGGCATACGCTGATTGATTCCGTTACGGTTCCTGCCGGACAAAGACCGGATATTAGTTACGGACTGCTAGAAGACGGTTGGTCGCAAAAACGCCTGGAGGAAAAGCTCCGTTTGAATTCGACTTATAAGGAAAAAAACGGTAGCGAGCTATGGGTCTATTTCGAACAAGTAACGCCCAGTTCCAATAATAAAATATTGGATACCAATGAAAGAATAGAAAAATTCAAAAAGAACGACGAAAGGGGCGTGGGTATGACAATTACGGCTATGGCTGTAGTATTTATCGGTTTAATCTTGCTTTTTCTGTTTTTCAAATTAATCGGGAATATAGCTGTCTCCCTTAGTCATGAACGGGCTATGAAAGCATCCGGCATAAGCAAGGAAGAAGCGAAAGGCATTATTCAAACATCCGGAGATATTTATGCGGCTATTGCTATGGCTATTTACGAAGCCACGGAATTGCATGACGAAGAAAACACTATTCTCACAATCAAGAATACGGCGCGTTCTTATTCTCCTTGGAATTCTAAGATTTATACATTAAGAGAAACACCTATTAAAAAATAGTGACAGCTAACAGGTAACAAATGTCGAGATGGTTCGTCATTTGTTGCTCGTTGACTCGTCACTCGTCACTAACAAAATATGAAAAGCTTTAAATATACAATTAACGGAAATGTTTATAAAGTAGTTATAAACAGGATTGAGGATACCATCGCCGATGTAGAGGTGAATGGCACGCCTTACAAGGTGGAAATGAATAAGCCCACCCAAAAACAAGTAATTACAATCAATCGTCCGGCGCAGACCACAGTTGCTCCGATAGCGCGTCCTCAACAAGCAAATTCCGGTACTAACGCTTTGCGTTCGCCACTTCCGGGCGTTATTATCGAAGTGTTGTGCAAAGTAGGAGATACGGTAAAAAAAGGCCAGAAATTATTGGTATTGGAAGCCATGAAAATGGAAAACGCCATCAATGCCGAAAAAGACGGCGTAGTAAAAGAACTGAAAGTTAACAAAGGAGATTCTGTCCTGGAAGGAGCAGATCTCCTCATAATCGAATAGTCGTATGAATTTTTTGTCATTTTTAGGAGAAAATCTGGAAACTTTTCTCACATATACTGGTTTTGCTAATATGACGGTAGGGCACGGCGTGATGCTTTTGGTGGGTGTCGTTTTTATTTATTTGGCCATAGCCAAAGAATTTGAACCCATGCTGTTGATTCCTATTGGATTCGGTATACTGATCGGTAATATTCCTTTCAAAGATGCCGGTTTGCAATTAGGCATTTACGAGGAAGGTTCCGTATTGAATATTCTGTACCAAGGCGTCACGCAAGGATGGTATCCGCCTTTGATATTCCTTGGTATCGGTGCGATGACCGATTTTTCGGCTTTGATATCCAACCCGAAGTTGATGTTGATTGGCGCAGCTGCACAATTTGGTATCTTTGGCGCTTACACATTGGCTTTACTTTGGGGATTTGAACCGAATCAAGCCGGAGCAATCGGTATCATTGGCGGCGCTGATGGGCCGACGGCTATTTTCCTTTCCTCTAAGCTGGCGCCCAGTCTGATGGGAGCCGTAGCGATTTCGGCCTATTCGTATATGGCGCTCGTACCGGTGATACAGCCGCCTTTGATGCGTTGGCTTACTACGAAGAAAGAAAGGGTTATCCGGATGAAGCCGCCTCGCGTAGTTTCCCATACGGAAAAGGTTATTTTCCCCATAGTCGGATTACTTTTGACGTGTTTCCTTGTACCTTCGGGACTTCCCTTGTTGGGTATGTTGTTTTTTGGTAACCTGTTGAAAGAATCGGGCGTCACCCGCCGTTTGGCAGAGACGGCTCGCGGGCCGTTGATCGATACGATTACCATATTATTAGGGATAACCGTCGGAGCGTCTACACAAGCTACGCAATTTCTTACTATAAATTCATTGAAGATTTTCGGATTAGGTGCTTTATCATTCGTTATTGCCACTATGGCAGGTGTTTTGTTTGTTAAATTCTTCAATTTGTTCTTGAAAAAAGATAATAAAATCAATCCCTTGATCGGTAATGCCGGCGTTTCGGCAGTTCCCGATTCGGCTCGTATCTCTCAGGTAGTTGGGTTAGAATATGATTCGACCAACTACTTGCTGATGCACGCTATGGGACCGAACGTAGCCGGCGTAATCGGTTCTGCGGTCGCTGCCGGTATTTTGTTGGGATTCCTCGGCTAAAGGGATTTACTGTTTCTGAAAGCAGGCTTTCGGTCAATGATAAGACCGATAAAAGAGAAAAAAGGTTGTGTCGTAAATTTGTCATGTTTCAAATACCATGAGCGATTTATGACACAACCTTTTACATAAGTTATTTTTTAATTTTGCAAACTTGCTTTCTTCCCTTTTTTCATGTAAATTTGTATTTTACTATTTTGTTATGAATATTGAGGAACTTTATGAGTATTGTATCTCCTTGAAAGGAACCGTCGAAAGTTTCCCTTTTGATGCCGTTTCTTTGGTTTTAAAAGTGGAAGGAAAAATGTATGCACTCATTCCTTTAGATAGCCCGGAATTACAAATTGCCCTTAAATGCGACCCGGAAAAAGCGATTGAATTGAGGGAGCATTTTCCTTGCGTTGAACCTGCTTACCATTTCAATAAAAAATATTGGAATGTGATTTACTTGAACAGGGAAATGCCGGACGAAGAAGTGAAAAAGTGGATTTGCCATTCGATTGATGAAGTAATGAAAAAATTGCCTAAATCTATCCGGAGTGAATATTATAAAGATTGATACTTGTCGTTCGACTAATTCCTCATTGAAAGAGTTGGCTGCCAAGAAAGTATTGGAAGAAGGGACTATTCTTCTTGCTGAGGCGCAAACGGCCGGACGTGGTCAATGGGGTACTAATTGGGAAGCCGAACCTGGTAAGAATTTGACTTTCAGTATGATTTTTTATCCGGAATTTCTTGCTGTTAAAAATCATTTTCTTCTTTCCGAATCGATTACTTTAGGCGTTGCAACCGTTTTGAGTACTTTTGTACAAGGTATTTCCATCAAATGGCCGAATGATATTTATTATAAGGATAGAAAGTTGGCGGGTATTCTTATTGAAAACGAAATTATGGGTCATACAATCTCTCAATCCATTGCCGGAATAGGAATCAATGTTAATCAGGATGTTTTCTGTTCCGATGCGCCAAATCCTGTTTCTTTGAGACAAATAATCGGTAAAGAAACAGATTTGACACTTTTGTCTAAACGACTATCTTCTTCTATTCTATTTTTTTACAAACGATTGCAACGAGGAGGAGAAACCGAATCGATTGTCCATGCCTATCATGAAATTTTGTACAGGAAAGAGGGTTTTTTTCTTTATAAAGATAAGGCGGGAATTTTTCTTGCACGGCTTGCATCCGTTGCCAATGATGGACTTCTTCATTTAATAGACGATAAGGAAGTTAGTAGGCGTTATGCATTTAAAGAGGTTTCCTTTGTTATCTGAGGTAAATGCCGAAACCTTCATTATGGCTCACTTCCTGTTTCCGTAGCCGGTTTATAGTGACGTATTTGGAATATAGGATATTCTTATAGTTAAGCGAGTTACATTTTGTGACCGAATTTCATAAATTGAGAAAAGACGAAAAGAATTTTCCATGATTCTTGCGAGTATTGTATTGAATCGAATTGTTTTTGGCAATAATTTTTGTTTTTTTTATATTATAGTCGTACTTTTGCGTATTGAATCGTATCATATTTTATATGCGGAATAAAGTTTATCATTTTGTAATGAATATTGATTGGAAGCTGATCAATATAATCAGTCAGATAGATCGATTTGACTCTAATTGGGCAATTATTGAGAAAAAAGAAAGTCGGAGTTTGCAACAATTAAAAGAAGTAGCGATGAATAAAAATCTTGGCGCTTCTACTCGATTTGAAGGCTATAAGTTAACCGATGAAGAGTCTAAAGTATTGATACAAAAATATAAAGAAAGTTTATATGACAATATAGATTGCACCGAAATTACTAATTACATTGAAACTTTAGAAGCGATATTAAATTCTTATGCAAGCATTGAAATTGTTGAAAATAGCATAATTAATATCCATAATGTTCTGATGCGGTATAAAAAGCGGGATCGGTGGTTCAAAATGAATCGGCCGCACAACAGCTTGGAATCAATGCCGCGCGATATTACCAAACAAATTTTATCTCGTTCTGTTTCAGGAGATTTTAAGTTAACTCATGCGGTGAATAGTCTTATTACTTGGTATAATACAGATGAAGAAATCCATTCTTTGATTAAAATTGCTGTGTTTATGTACGATTTTTTATGTTCTTTTCCCTTTCAAAGCGGGAATAAACGGATAAGCCGGTTGATTCCATTACTTTTGTTGTTGAAGAGCGGTTATAATTGGATGCAATATGTGAGTTTAGAACAGGAAATAGAGTCCCGTAAAGCCGATTTTAATCGTATTGTAAGAAACTGTCAAGAGAATGGCCCTAATGAAAATATTACAGATTGGATTCTGTTTTTTTTGGATATCTTAATCAGTTTACAGAAGCAATTAACTGCTGCATTAAAGCGAAGCGGCGTTGAAAGTCGCCTTTCCCCCAGGGAAAAAGCCATTATTGCTTTAATATCAAATAATCCGGGAAGTAGATCCGGTGAAATTGCCGATAAGCTTTCAATTCCCAACCCTACTACAAAAAGAATTTTGGCTAATTTGCTTCAAAATGGATTTATTGAAAGGTATGGAAGCGGACGCGGTACAAATTATTCGATTGAGTAAAATTTTTTGGAATAATCAAAAAATGTCGATTTCATCGGTAAAATTTTCTTTTTCTTCTTTTCTTCTCTTTTTCTTTAAATAAAATATTTTTATGCTAATAAAAATTAATAGATATGACGAACTTTCTTGTCTTATCTCTGTGATTTTTTCCCTTTTTGTTTTTATCTTATTTTTGTTTTAAAAATCGCCCGAAATTATGAATTTTAAAAATCGCCTTTTTATCGGAAAATTATTTTTTCACATTATGGAAAAATCCGATTTCATCGATAAAAGAATTTATAGATTTTATTAAAAAGAAATGAATCTAATTCGAATTTTTTTTGTTATTGGAAATTTTTAATTTTTGCTGTTTTTCTTGATATAGAAAAATATTAACATTTATAAATATTTATAAGATGAAATATTTTTGTGTTTTATCGTTATGAAAAGAAATGAAAAGTAGATTATTTTTCAAATAATTCTTGCCTCTTGGGAATTGTCAAGTCCAAATCTTCTGCTAATGGAATATTATTATAACGAACTCTTTTCATGTTTTCCAGAAAAACAATCATGTTTTCTTCTATTCTAATCATATTTTTGCGCAAGGTTTTATGTTTTTTCGTTTTTTTGAATGAAAAAATATACGATTCTAATGGGGTAAGTATTTGAGAAATAAATTGCTGATAGAAATAGTATACCGCTTTTTGACAGCGTTCTTTTAGCAAGGAAATATCGTTTTCGGTTGATTCTTGGCTGATAATCCGGCGAAGTTCGTTTTGGAATTTGATACTGGTGTTTTCTAATTCTGTAACTTTACTTCGAAAAATCTCCAATAGTTTTTTCCCTTGCAAATATTCTTCTTCTTTTTTATCTTCCAGCAATTTCTCCATTTCGCGTAAAAGTTGAAAAACCGCTTTCCAATCGAAATACAATAATAATCGTTCTATCCAAAATTTTCTTTTTCCCAATTGGAATATTTGAGTTAGTTCTTTTTCCTCTCTTTCGTTCCGGCTGAATTCGAGCGCATACTTATCGGTTAAGATGGAATTGGGATAAATTTTTGAAAAAAGCACGATTCCATCGAGAGAAATACATCGGCTCAACGCTACATAAGTTTGTCCTGCGGCGAAAGAATTACCGGCGTCGATAATCGCTTTTTCAAAAGTTAGTCCCTGACTCTTATGGATGGTTACCGCCCATGCCAATCGGAGCGGGTATTGCGAAAATGAGCCTAAAAGTTCCTCTTTTATTTCTCCCGATTCTATGTCTAAGTAATAGCGTTTGTTTTCCCATATTTCGCGCTTAATCAAAATTTCTTTGTTTGTATCGGAAATATATATGTAAATTTGGTCGGAATCGATTCTGCTGATTGTGGCAATTTTGCCATTATAATAGCGGCGAGGTTCTTCGGTATCGTTTTTTAAAAACATGACTTGTGCTCCCTTTTTCAGCCGGAGTTGTTTGTCTGTCGGTAAAGAATAATCGGGAAAATCGCCCGTGATTTCTCCCGTAAATAGGCGTTCCTGTCCATTAAGTTCCGCTAATTTGCGGTTATTAATATTGTCCGCTTTATAATTATGCGTCGTTAAAATAATGTAGTTTTCTTCTTCCGGAGGGGTGAAATGGGGATTATAGCGTTTGTTCAATGTTTGAAAATCCTCCGGCGTAGCTTGATTGTTCCGGATACGATTCAATAAATCCACGAAAATGGCGTCTTTTTGGCGGTATACTTTTTTCAATTCCAGATAAATTGGTTTTGTTTTTTCAATTACTTTAGCATGAAAGAAAAACGTACTTGGGTAATAGTTTTTCAGTAGCTCCCATTCGTCTCTTTGAGCGACCGGAGGCAGTTGAAACATATCGCCGATATACACGATTTGTACGCCGCCGAACGGTTGCTGATTCCGACGTATCCGTTTTAGAAAATCGTCGATGGCATCCAGCGTGTCGGCGCGCAACATACTGACTTCGTCGATAATCAACAGTTCCAATTGTCTCATTAGGTCTAATTTCTGTTTGGAAAAGCGAAAGAGGTTTTTTTTGAACATATTGCTTGGCGCATTGGGAATGTAAGGTTCGAAAGGTAGTTGAAAAAGCGAATGAAGTGTTATTCCTCCTGCATTCACTGCCGCTACTCCGGTAGGCGCTGCTACGATTGTTTTTTTATGTGTATGTTCGCGGATGTGTTTTAAAAATGTGGTTTTACCGGTTCCCGCTTTTCCAGTTAGGAAAAGATGTTCGGAGGTTTGGTTAATGAAATCAGCCGCTAACAGGAACAAATTGTTGTCTTTATCGGGAGTAATCATATTTAGAAAATTTTTATTTGGTTTAATTTTGTACACAAAACTACATTACTTTTTTGAAACGGCCATTGAAAAAATGGGAAAATCTTTCTTATAAGGTTTTCTTTTTTGTTTAGAGGATATTCTTCATTATCTTTTCAAAATTAAAATCGTTTATCTATCTTTACATCCAAATTAAATTTTTGTGTGAAAATAAGCTAATCATTATCTAAATTTTTATCGTTATGTCGAAAGTCTTTTTTACTGATATGCGAACTAAACCCGGCCGCAATCTTTTGGATAAATTGGAAATACTTATAACGAAGGCGGGAATCGAACAAATTGATTTCAGGGATAAATTTACTGCGATTAAAATCCATTTTGGCGAGCCTGGAAATTTATCGTACATCCGTGCTAATTATGCTGCCCGGTTGGCCCGATTTCTTTTAGCTCGGCGGGCAAAACCTTTCTTAACCGATTCCGGAACTTTGTATTTGGGCAAACGTTCGAATGCGATTGATCATATTGAAAGCGCTTTTGCAAACGGATTCAATCCGGTGGTTGTGCCTTGTCCGGTGATTATCGCAGATGGGTTAAAAGCAATCGATTATAAAGAAGTTCCTGTCGGTTTAAAATACTGTAAGACTGCAAAAATAGGGTCGGCTATTGCGGAAGCGGACGTGATTATTTCCATGAATCATTTCAAAGGACATGAACAAGCCGGATTTGGCGGCGCTTTGAAAAATTTGGGCATGGGTTCTGCTTCTGCTGCCGGAAAATTAGATTTACATTCTTCTTCGAAACCTGTGATTGACGCTGCCGAATGTACATCCTGCGCTCAATGCGTGAAGTATTGCGCTTCGCATGCGATTCGTTTGGATGATAAAAAGAAAGCCACAATTGTTTACGATAATTGCGTAGGTTGCGGCCAGTGTGTGGCTGTTTGTCAGTTCGAGGCTGCTCAGCCGGTTTGGGATAATTCGGCGGACATTATGAATTATAAGATTGCCGAATATACGGTGGCGGTATTGAAAGATAAGCCGAATTTTCACATCAATTTTGTCATGGATGTTTCTCCGCATTGCGATTGTTGGAATTGCAATGATGCTGCTATTGTCCCCAATATTGGAATTGCCGCTTCATTCGATCCTGTGGCTTTGGATAAAGCTTGCGCCGACATGGTGACACATTCGGCAGCTAATCTTAATACGGTATTGGATATTCGGAAATATGGCGAGTTACAGGATGTGGACAAATTCAAGATGATTCATCCGAATACTAATTGGCAAGCAGGATTGAAATATGCGGAAGAAATCGGCTTGGGAAATTTAACCTATGAATTAGTTACAACCTAATCGCTTTACTATTGAAACAAAAATTATTCCTTACCTTTGCACCTCAATTGGATTTTAATCATAAAATAAATAATCTATGGAGTACAATTTTAATGAAATTGAGAAAAAATGGCAGGAGTATTGGAAAAAAAACCGCACTTATCAAGTAAAAATAGATAAAGACAAACCGAAATATTATGTTTTGGATATGTTTCCGTATCCTTCGGGCGCCGGACTGCATGTGGGTCACCCCTTGGGTTATATCGCTTCGGATATTTATTCGCGCTATAAACGCTTGAAAGGATTCAATGTTTTGCATCCGATGGGCTACGACGCTTACGGACTTCCTGCGGAGCAGTATGCTATCCAAACGGGGCAACATCCGGCAATTACTACCGAACAGAATATCAATCGTTACCGTCGGCAGTTGGATAAAATCGGTTTCAGTTTCGATTGGGAACGTGAAATCCGTACTTGTGACCCGAGCTATTATAAGTGGACGCAATGGGTTTTCTTGCATATGTTCGATTCTTATTATTGCTATGATGAACAACAAGCGCGTCCTATTTCTGAACTTGTAGAAATGTTTGAATTACAAGGAAACAAAGATTTAAATATTGCTCAAACGGAAGAAATCACTTTTACCGCTGAAGAGTGGAAAGCTAAGACGGAAAAAGAAAAACAAGAAATTTTGATGAATTATCGCATCGCTTATTTAGCGGATACGATGGTAAATTGGTGCCCCGCTTTGGGAACTGTTCTGGCTAATGACGAAGTAAGCGAAGGTCTTTCGGTTCGCGGCGGTTATCCTGTCGAACAACGTAAAATGCGGCAGTGGAGTTTACGCGTTTCGGCTTATGCCCAACGTTTGTTGGACGGATTGGACAAAATCGATTGGACGGAATCGCTGAAGGAAACACAAAAAAATTGGATAGGAAGGAGCGAAGGTGCAGAACTTTATTTTCAAGTGAAGAATTTGGATATTCGGCTTAACGTTTTTACGACTCGGGCCGATACCGTTTTTGGCGTTACCTTCATGGTATTGGCGCCCGAATCGGAGTATGTTTCCCAATTAGTCATTCCGACGCGACAGGCAGAAGTGAATACTTATTTAAACGCCGTAAAACGCCGTACTGAACGTGAGCGAATTGCCGACCGGAAAGCGAGCGGCGTGTTCACAGGTTCTTACGCCCTTAATCCTATCAACGGCGCGGAGATCCCCATCTGGATATCCGATTATGTCTTGGCCGGCTATGGAACCGGTGCAATTATGGCTGTGCCTGCGCACGACAGTCGTGATTACACCTTTGCAAAGCATTTCAACTTGCCTATTATTCCGTTGATTGAAGGCGCTGATGTATCGGAAGAAAGTTTTGACGCCAAGGAAGGGATGATGATAAATTCCGGTTTTTTAAATGGTCTGTCGGTCAACGAAGCCATTCGAAAAGTGAAAGAATATATTGTGGAAAATAATTTGGGAAAGCTAAAAGTCAATTACCGTTTGCGTGATGCTATTTTCAGCCGGCAACGGTATTGGGGCGAGCCTTTCCCTATTTATTATAAGGATGGAATGCCTTTTGCCGTTGATGTGAATGATTTACCTCTTCAGTTGCCTGAAATAGATAAATTTTTGCCGACCGAAACAGGAGAGCCTCCTTTGGGACGGGCTAAAAATTGGACTTATAAAGGTTATCCCTTGGAATTGGCTACAATGCCCGGTTTCGCAGGTTCTTCCGCATATTATTTGCGTTATGAAGATCCGGCAAACACCCAATGTTTGGTTTCAAAAGAAAGTAACGAATATTGGCGAAATGTCGATTTGTATATCGGAGGGACGGAACATGCAACCGGACATTTGATTTATAGCCGTTTCTGGAATAAATTTTTATATGATTATGGAATAGTCGCTGAAGACGAACCGTTCAAAAAATTGATTAACCAGGGAATGATTCAAGGGCGGAGTAATTTTGTTTACCGGATTAAAAACAGCAATACATTTGTTTCTTATGGACTGAAAAACCAATACGACGTTACTCCTATTCATGTGGATGTTAATATCGTTTCTAATGATATTTTGGATTTGGATGCTTTCAAGAAATGGAATCCTGAATACAAAACCGCCGAATTTATTCTGGAAGACGGTAAATATATCTGCGGCTGGGCCATAGAAAAAATGTCCAAATCAATGTTTAACGTGGTTAATCCCGATGATATTGTCGAAAAATATGGTGCAGACACATTGCGTCTGTACGAAATGTTTTTAGGGCCGCTGGAACAATCCAAGCCATGGGATACAAATGGTATCGACGGTGTTTCGCGTTTTTTGCGTAAATTCTGGAATCTTTTTTTTCATGCTGGCGAGTTGATTGTTTCCGATGATCAACCTACGGTAGAAGAGCTGAAATCTATTCACAAATTAATTAAAAAGATAGGGCATGATATTGAAAATTTCTCATTCAATACTTCTGTGGCGGCTTTCATGATTTGTGTAAATGAATTAACGGCGTTAAATTGCCACAAACGTTCTATTTTATCCGATTTCATCGTAGTTTTGGCTTCTTTTGCTCCTTTTGTTTCGGAGGAATTATGGCGGCGCTTGGGAAATGAAACGACTGTTTGTGATGCGAGATTTCCTGATTTCATCGAAGAATATTTGAAAGAAAATATGGCCAAATACACTATTTCTTTCGATGGCAGGGCTCGTTTTGTTTTAGACTTTTCCGTCGAGGCTAAAAAAGAAGAAATAGAGGCTACTGTTTTGTCTCACGAGAATTCGCAAAAGTGGTTAAATGGAAAAAGACCTAAAAAAATAATTATCGTGCCAAATAAAATCGTAAATATAGTGTTATAAGTATTTTAGTACTTACCGAAATACTTTTCTAGCATCCTCTTACGCGAATTTGGATTTATATTTATTCAAGTTTAAAAATCCCTGATTTTATCAGGGATTTTTAATTTTCTATACTAAAAAAATCTGGTTTCATCGAGATTTTTGTTTTTCGTTTGTTTTTGTTTTATTTTTTTCAAAAAGCAAGTTCAATGTTTACCTAAAAATTCACAGAATGACCCTTTTTTTGTGAAGTGAAAAAAAATTAGATTGAGTAATTTTTTTTATTTAATATTATTAACTAATTAATTTTTTATTTAAGCGCTTTTTATATAGGTATTTATATTATTTTTTCATATTTGAGTATTTATCCTAAAAAATTCTATATACATATCGAAAACGAATATAATCGTATTAAAACGTATCTATATTTTTAATTAAATATTTATAATTAAGTATTTTATATTTTATTTATTTTGCTTTTATACGGATTAATTTTTTGCATAATTAATATCAATAATAGTTATTAAATATGAAATACTAATTGTTGCAAAATTTTATCTATTTTTATTTTCAATAACAAAATATTTTTCTTGAAATGTGCTTGGAATTTATTTTATTAAATTGGGGATGTGAGGTATATAATATAATTGTATTTGTTTTTAATATATTATAAATTAATTATATATATAATAAATCATTAATTCCGTTGATTTGTTAAAGAATCAATATGATACGATTTAATATGTAATTATACGAGTAATATACGATAATAGTACTATTTTTTCTATCTTTATACAATTAATTATTAATATATTTTATGAAAAAAAGAAAAATTGCTGAAATTTTATTAAAACTCTCAGGTATTTATTTTTATACAAAATTGCAAGTAGTTCTGATTGCATTTATTCGATGACAAGACGGCAATATTTTATATTAAAATAAGGAAAACGGTCTTGTTGAAGAAGGGAAAAACAGTAAATTGTACGTTTAAGTTGGGGTGATGAAATTATACGTTAAAACGGAAATGCATGATATCTCCATCTTGTACAGTGTATTCTTTGCCTTCGATGTTTATTTTTCCGACTTCTTTGCAAGCATTTTCAGAGCCAAGCCGGATATAATCGTTGTATTTGATTACTTCTGCGCGAATAAATCCTTTTTCAAAATCAGAGTGGATCACTCCGGCGCATTGAGGCGCTTTACTTCCTTTCAAATAAGTCCATGCCCGTGCCTCCTGAGGGCCTGCGGTGAAAAATGTTTCTAAATTTAATAATTTATAAGCCGCTTTAATTAAGCGATTTATGCCTGATTCTTTCAAGCCTAATTCGTTGAGAAACATTTCACGTTCTTCAAAAGTTTCGAATTCGGCAATTTCCGATTCAATTTTAGCTGCTACAATTAATAAATCGGCTTCTTCTCCTCGAATCGCTTCCCTGACGCTGTCTGTATATGAATTGCCGGAAACGACGGAACTCTCGTCGACATTGCAAACGTAAAGTACCGGTTTATTGGTTAAGAGAAATAATTCGCGGGCGGTTTTTTCATCTTCTTTGTTATCGAACTTAACGGTACGAGCAGGTTTTCCTTGTACAAGAGTTTCTTTGTAACGCAACAGCACATCCAGCACGATTTTAGCTTGCTTGTCGCCTCCGGTTTGCGCTTGTTTTTGCACTTTATTAATACGTGATTCTACAGTTTCGAGGTCTTTCAATTGCAATTCGTAATCGATAATTTCCTTGTCGCGAACCGGATTAACCGAACCGTCTACATGAGCGACGTTTTCGTCGTCGAAACAGCGTAATACATGCAAAATGGCGTCTGTTTCCCGGATGTTCGCCAAAAATTTGTTGCCTAAGCCTTCTCCCTGGCTGGCGCCTTTGACCAGGCCGGCGATATCGACAATCTCTACCGTTGTTGGGACAATTTTCTGAGGATGCACTAATTCGGCTAACTTGTTCAGTCGTTCGTCGGGAACGGTAATTATGCCCACATTGGGTTCTATTGTACAAAAAGGAAAGTTTGCCGCTTGTGCCTTTGCATTGGAAAGGCAATTGAAAAGTGTTGATTTACCTACGTTCGGCAAACCTACGATACCACACTGTAAAGCCATTTTAAAATTAAAAATTAATGGTTTTATTTATTCATTTGTGCACAAAGGTAATATTTATTTTTTATCGACCGTATTCAACAGTCGGCAAAAAAAGAAGGAGCATAAGAAATTTCTATACTTTTATTTTATTATATTCCACAAATTTTGAGTATATTTGTCATCAGAATTTAAATGATATTGATTCATGAATGAAGAAATTGTATCTTCAAGGGCTACTCATCAAGGACGAAATATCAAGCGTCTGCGTGAAATGTTGGGCGTCAAGCAAGAAGCAATTGCTGTAGGATTGGATATAACGCAACAAGCCATGTCTTTTTTAGAGAAAAAAGAGCAGATCAATGATGAGATTTTGGAAAAAGTTTCCAAAGTATTGAAAGTTCCTGTTGATGTTATCAAAAATTTTGACGAAGAAAAAGCGGTTAATATCATAACCAATACCAATACTGGCCAGGATACTGCAAATGGAGGTCATATTCATTACAAATGTACTTTTAATCCGATGATAGATAAAATAGTGAGTCTCTCTGTAAAAAATGCGGAACTTTATGAACGAATGCTTAAAGAGAAAGAAGAAAGAATTCGTTTTTTGGAAGAATTACTAAAAGAAAAAAGCATCAGTTAATTTCCTAATTCTAATTGATTTTTGACTAATTCAAAATAGGCGCCCTTCTTTCGAATCAATGACTCGTGATTCCCTTGCTCAACAATTTCACCTTTATCTAAGACAACAATTTGATCGGCATTTTTTACAGTGCTAAGTCTGTGTGCAATGATTAAGACGGTTTTCCCTTTGAAAAATGTTTGTAAATTATCATGTATTTTCTTTTCGTTCTCAGCGTCAAGAGCGGAAGTTGCTTCATCAAAAAAAATATAGTGAGGGTTTTTGTAAATAGCGCGAGCAATTAAGATTCGTTGCTTTTGCCCTGAACTTATACCGTTTCCTTCCATACCTATTTGATGTTCATAGCCCATTGGTAAAGAAGCAACAAAATCCTCTAAATTAGCTAATTTTGAAGCATTCGATACTTTTTCTATTTCGATATTTTCATCATTTACAGCTATGTTTTTTCTAATAGTATCCGAAAAAATAAAACCTTCCTGCATTACTACGCCGCAATTACTACGCCAGGTACTTTTACTCAGCTCTTCCAATTTTGAATTACCTACAAATATTTCTCCCTTATCGGGAGGATAAAAGCCGAGTATCAATTTTAATAAAGTAGTTTTTCCGCATTTTAGGAGATCTGATTCCATTATAATGAAAAGTAACGTCCATTAACTTTATATCAACGTTAATAGGAATTTCAGTTATTTTTTCAACCGACTCAGGTTCCTCATCCTCTATTTCTTGTATTTCGTTCAATCGTTCCAAACTGATTTTTGTATCTTGAGTCGATTGGATAAATGAAACAAATTGAGATACAGGTGCATTCATTTGTCCTATAATGTATTGAATAGCAAACATCATCCCTAATGAAATGGATCCGTTCACAACCTCGCTTGCAGCAAGAAATGAAATAATAACGTTCTTTATCTGGTCGATGAATATTGCGCCTATACTTTGAGTTTGTGCCAAAGTCAAACCTCGAAGACTAATATCATACAATCGTTTTTGAATTTGTTCCCATTCTGCTTGTTTTTGTTTTTCACAATTATTTATTTTAATTTCTTGCATTCCTGTAATGAGCTGAATAATAGTGCTTTGATTAGAAGCGGATTCCTGAAATCGCATATAATCAATTTTTTTCCTTCTTTTCAAAAATAAAAATACCCACGAAATATAAAGGATACTCCCTAATATAAATACTGTGAATATCAGATAATTGTATTTAATTATGAAAGCTCCGTATACAAGAAGAATTACAACTGCCATTACTAAACTGATAAGAACGTTTGTCAGGAAATTTTGAATACGGGTAAAATCGCCTATTCTTTGCGTTAAATCACCTATTCTTTTCGAATCAAAAAAAGCGATTGGTAACTGCATTAATTTTCCCAAAAAATCCGATACAAGGGCTAAATTAACGTTTATGGTTGTGTGCAACATGATGCGATTTTTAATCAAATCATTGGCGGTTTGTCCCAAAGTAACGGCTAACTGTGCCAAAAGCATTAAAACGATGAAGTTGATGTTGTTCCCTTCAACTCCGATATCAATTATTGATTTTGATAGATATGGGAATATTAAATTTAAACAACTTCCTAATAATAAGGAAAATAATATGGTTATTAATTTTTTCCGATGAGGTTTTACATATTTTAAAAGGATTGGAAAATTTAGTTTTTTATTTTCGTTAATTTCTTCGTTTTCGTAAAATTGAGTTAAAGGCTCTAATAACAAGGCAATTCCCATCTTTCCTTTCAGGTTGTCTTCAATAGAATACCAACAATTCAAAAAATCGTCGATATGGTATTTTAAGATTCCCTGCAAAGGGTCGCCGCAAGTTACCTGATTATTTGAAATTTTATAGACTACGATAAAATGATTTTTGTTCCAAGAAACAATACAAGGCAAAGTGATGTTTGATAATTGTTCTTTGGTTAATTTTATTCCGTAAGTTTTGAAACCTATTTTTTCGGCAGTGTCGCTTATATGTAAGAGCGACGTGCCTGAGCGAGTTAAATTTGAAATCTTTTTCAAGTAGTTTAGTGAATAGGTTTTACCATAATATTTGGCAACCATTCTTATACAGGTTGGACCACAATCGCGTGAATCTCGTTGTAAATAAGATGGGTAGTTCATTATTTTTTCACATCAGTTGTTTTTCGCTTATGTAATAGTCAATGCTTTGCTCTAAAATTTTTCCAAACAACAGCGTGTATAGCCTACTAATTCTGTGATTATCTTTTTGAAAATCAAAAGAAATCCGTTTTATCGGATCAAAATGGCAATTTTCACTTGCTTTACGGAAGATTAAATACCAAAGATACATTCCTAAGGCTGAATTTCTAAGGATATGTCAATAAATTAAATACTCAATTTGGTCGAATAATATAGTTCCATTCTCCGTGAAATTTGTATCGTTTTATATTTATTTTTTCAAACTCCTCATCGCTAATTTTTATTC
>JAISOJ010000109.1 GCA_031275735.1 Dysgonamonadaceae bacterium | reverse complement strand
TTACGCTGCTGGTGAAGTCGGAGACCACCGTAAAGGACGGCTTCGACCTGGTGCAGAACCGCTTTTTTATCAAAGGCGAGGGAGAGATTTTGTATAACTACAACCACGGTCATATCGCCACTGACCCGAAAACGGCGGCTGCCAATTTCCTGAACGCCCTCGATACCATGCCTGCCCTGTTGGAAAAGTACAAGGCGGACAATGAAAAACTAATGAAGGATGTTCCCACACTCAAAACGGTGGTGGAAAGCATTTGGAAGAAGGAAGATGAGTTGAAAGCCTTGAAGACGGAAATGACCGAAATGGAGCGCAAAATCGAAGCATCCCTGAAGCCAATCGAGCGGAGCGTCGGCATCATGGCTGATATTCCGAAGGAGGAAAATAAATGTGTACCCATGCCGGATAATTTGCAGGCGATTAGTAAAATCATGGGCGAACGGCTGGTTATCGCCCGGCCTGCGCATGGAATACCGGAGAAAAAAGGCTTCAAAATCTAATGGTTAAAGCCATCCGGGGACAAAAAAGACAGAAAATATTTTTTTATTCAAAAATATGTCTTATCTTTGCACCATATTGTTACATAAAGATGGTTGCAGGTCTATCTGCAGAAAAGTAAGATAAAACTTTAGAGGAACATATATAAAGAGCTATCCTGATAAAGCTGATAGCTCTTATTTTTTATAAACTGAATTTTAAATATAAATCAATATGGCAAAAAAACAATTCAATTCTGAACTTTTCAAGTTTGCTTTCTTCCCTAATTATGATAGTACTATTACTTTTTTAGCTGATACATTGGCTGATAAAGAGGCTTGGGATTTTTCAGACAGTGCTACGAAAAAGAACAGCATTCTTAAGAATTATCTTGAGTTTACCTTCAGAAAGTTACAACAAGAAAAGAAAATTGCTTTTACAATAGATAATAAATTTGCTTGTTTCAATACAGGACTTGTCACCGAAAATTTGGAAGATATATTTGCATTTTTTGAAGAATATAAAAATCCCCAAAAAGGACTTACAACACCTTTCTGTTTTAAAGCGTTCTTAAAGAAAAGCGACAACAACATCCTTCGACATTTTTCACATTCTATCCCTGATGTCGCAAACTTCTTTGACAAACCTGAATTGCTCATTTTTAATCCTAAATGTGACTTGATTCCTGATTTAGACCATATAATAGGCGACAATTTATCGCGTTTTCCTGCACATCTGCAAGGATCGGATGATGCCGAATTGAGAAGACAACTTGTCGGCGCAATAGATGAAGTGAAGAAAAAAGTACGTTCAAATTACAAAATTGCAGTGCCACAGTATTACGACAATAAAATACAATTATTGCTTCCTCTTTGTTTAACATCAGGCTCACCAAATCCAGACTTGGCATTGGTAATTCATAAATTGAATGACACGACTTACACAGCACGAACTTGTTTAACTTTAAAAATGGCATACAATAACGCACGACTTATTGTGAAACCGCAAAGCAGTTGGCTTAAACCCTAAAAAATTGAACATGTAAGGGTTTGAGGGATCTTGATTGAGATTGTTACAAATTGTTACATATTATATATTAAGCGAAGCCCGCGCCTGTCATCATTCGACGGTGCGGGCTTCTATCGAAATTATTGAGTATGAGAACGTACAGGCCTAATCGCAGTCCGGTTCTTCGGGTTCCTCCCCGGTATCTTTAGTGGTATCATTATCCGTATCTTCTTCCGTAGTGTCATCCGGATTTCCTTCTTCCGGGTTTTCTCCTTTGGCGAAATTGGCCTTGATAAAGGCTTCCACATCGTTCTCTTTGTAGAACGTCTTGTGATAAATCATCTGGTAAGGCAGTTCGCCCGACGAGCGGTAACGTTGAAGTGTCCGCTTGCTTACATTGAGTAACTGGCATACGTCCTGGTTATCCAGTAGCCGTTCGCCCTCCAGCAGTTTCTCTTTCAGCGCTTTTCCAAATGCCGCTCTATCCGGTCGAACCGTGCCATAAAACGCTCGAACCAGTTCTGCATGAATGCCATTAACTCTTTATCGGTCATATTCCTTTCGATTTATTTCCTGTCTTGCTTTTGACGGTGCAAGATTACGGAATATCGGTAAATAAATTATGCCACCTTTTATGCAAGGCGGCATAATTTAGTTGTTATACGACTGATTTACAGCGTTATTTATTTGCTTCTTTCCGATAGAGGAAGGCAAGGCTGTCCAAAAACGGCGCCTCGTTTTTCTTTCGTGCCATCAGCTTGGATTTTCTGCCGTACAAGTCGCGCGGCTCTACCCCGAATATCTTTCCAAACAGTCCCGCAACTTCGGCAAGGTTCATCTTGTGGCCGGACGGCTTTCGGATCAGACCGGCAAGGAACAGGGCAATGATAATTTCCAGCAGGCCGGCCATCGTTCCTGTCCATTTGGCAAGCGGCGCGGGCATGGATTCACCGGTAAACCGTTCCGGGTGTTCCAGTTCCATTTTGACAATGTCCAGTTCGCAGTCAATGAGTGAAACGGCTTGTGCAATAATTGGCAGCGCCACCGCATTTTTTTCCCGCCCCGGTATGAATAATCCGCCCCTGCGCTGTGGCAAGTTCGCTACGGGCAAACCGGAGTGTACGGGTGCGTTCCGCAAGGTCTTTTTCCTTGCGGCAATAGTCGTGGAGTTCGTCGGCGAACCCACTAAGGGCGATATCCTTGGCATCGTCCTCCGCCGTTTCGATGTTGCTGAAAATTTTCAGTAATCCGCTGTGAATGATTCGTTTCATCTTCTTTTGATTTTAATGGTTTATGAAATGGGTTTATAAAAAACGCAAAAGCCACCCCTGGAAATGAATCCAAAGGTGGCCTTGCAAATAAATAGCTGAGATTTTGTTAAAACCGGTACGCCAGCCCTGCCGAAAGCAGCAGCCTGTCCCACGTGTCGCTGATTTTGTATTTCAGTTCCGCATTGAGGATCAGCTTGTCAGTCAGCTTGTAGTCGATACCGCCGCCGAGGTTGAAGGCAATATCCGACATGGATCCGCTACTGCCATAGCTGCCGTATTCGCCCAAGTCCACCGAATAATCGTAACCGTAGTTCAGGATACCTAAGCCCGCCAGCGGATAGACCGTGATTTTGTCGGCTATGGGGAATAGCCAGTGGGCGTTTGCGCTCAAGTCCCACATCGTGAGGTAATCCTTTTTCAGGAAGTAAGTAAACGAGCCTTCCAGACGGAGAGGGTTCGTTACGTTGTACTGGAACTTGGCTCCGATACCGTAATTGGTAAAGCTGTCGCCTGAACCCAATACGAGGTTGCCGCCCACAGCCATGTCGCCCTTTTCCTGCGCATTGGCTGCTACACTCATTGTAAACACTGCAATTGCCATAACCGCTACTTTTCTAAAAATACTTTTCATTGTTTTACCTGTTAAAATTGTTATTACTGTGATGATTGGTTCTCATTACTATTGCCGTCATTTGCTTTCAGGTTATCCCTTATTTTGTGGAGTTCCTTTTGCACCATCTCAATCTTGCGGAATGATTGCATAAAGGCGTGATACTCCGCGTCGGGAATATAAATGACCTTGTCATCGTCCGGCCATTCATCTTTCCGGTCTTTATTTTTCTCGTCCATTGCTTTGTTTAATTGATTTTTATGAACTCAACCCGCCTGTTCTTTGCCCGTCCCTCATCCGTACCGTTGTCGGCGATAGGAGAGTTCTGGCCTTTGCCTGCGGATTGGAGTCGGTCTTTCGAGACGCCCATTTCTACAAGTTTGGCTACTACGGCTGCCGAACGTTCGTCGCTCAACTTATGGTTGTAAGTAGCGTTGCCGGTACTGTCGGTATGACCTTCGACGGAGAATTTCAAACCGGGATTGTCCTGCATCAGCTTGGCGATGCGGTTGATTTCGCCCATTGATTCCGGTTTGATGGTGCTTTTACCCACGTCGAACGTGATGCCGTAGGTGATGAATTTACCGTCGGTCATCATTCTATCATACAAAGGTACTGCGCCTTTGGCGATGCGGACGTTGGTAATGTACTCCACGAATTTATATGATGAACCCCAAGTTTCTCCAACAAAACGTAGATTGGAAGGAGCTTCCATGCTTGGGATATTGGCTATGCGAGTCCCATCCACATACACTTTAAATGCTCGCTTGTTAAACGATATGGAAATATGTCGCCAGCCAATTGTTTCCGGCACTTTCCCTTCACCATTTCTACGTTCATTAGATGCTGTGTAGTAACGCCATATAACATCATCGCTGTCAAACTGCACTGACGCCCTTTCATTCATATTTGCGTTATAAAAAAGCAATTGATAACTGCCGGTACTTTTTGTTTTCTCCACATTGTTAAACCACAAGTCAAATTCGACCGTAAATACATCGGGCAGATAGTTCTTCATATTTTTCATCAAAGGGGCGACCATTCCCGCTTCCCCTGCGAAGAATATGGCTTTTTGCCCATCTACGCTGGCGACTTCGGCAACTCCGCTCACCAAATCCCACTGACTTGGAAATTCACCCATCTGCTCATTCGACAAATCGTCAGAGAAGATAATTTCGTCGCCCGGCACAAAGTCACTTTTGGCATACGCCATTTCTACGGCTTTCACGCCCTGCTGCGGGGCATCTTTGCCTTGCGTTGATATTCCTCTATTGTCGCTTTCGCCACCATCCTTATCCTTGTAGGTATCGGGGTCGGTGGCTTTGTCAATCGCCTTGCTAACTGCTTCGTCGGTTTTCTGCTCCGCTTTGCGGACGGTGGCGTTCTTGGCTGCATTTTCGACGGCTTTGCCGAGTCGCTTGCCAAATTGTGCTTGCGCCGTGCTGCATGAAAGCAGTAAAATCAGACTAACCGTAAATAATTTGAAAATATTTGTTTTCATATTTAAAATACTGTTTACAAACCAGCTCCTTCCAACGTATTGTAAATTGAGCTATTGCAATAAACATTTCCGCCGTTATTGTTTTCAAACTTAACATTACTGTGAGTAATACTACCGCTAAAACCGGCGTAAATTCTGACACCGTAACTGTATGAATTGCGGAAAGTTACATTTTCAAGTGATAGACCATTGTAAAGATACATCATTCCGTCTACATCGTAACCGCCGTATTCAAACACACAATTTTTTATACTGCTACCAACAAGCTGACGAACATAAATCGTACCCCAATAACCTGTTGCACCAGGTAAGCGTGTAAATAATACAGGTTTCTCAACTGTGCCTTTTACCAACAAAGCTCCTTCGGAAGGCGCCGTCCAAGAGATAAAATCTCTGTCGGTTTGCAGGTAAATCTGCACGCCTTCGTTGATTGTGAATTTCTTGTCCAGAACGCCAAGCGAATTGGTAAAATAATAGGGTACGCTCGTTTCATTAAGTACAACATCTTTACGGTCAATTGTTCCCTGGATATAAACTTCTATGTATTTATTTGTATTGTTTGTAAAAGTAGAAGTCAAATCAAACTTTTCCACATCGTAAATGGAAAGAGTATGAACAGGCGTTACGCAATTTTCAATTAGATTGTTATCGAACGCTGTAATGTTGCAAGTTCCGTGAAAACGAATTCCGTAAGCCAAACCGCCCGAAATTTTACAATGCGAAATACCGATTTTTGCATCATAGATGTCAAGAACAGCATAAACATTCACGCTTGATTCTTCGCTGCCGCCGTTGATAAAATCAACATAATTGAATTCGTTATTATTGGTCGATTTTACATAAACACCCTCCCAACTGCCTTTCGTTACTCCGCCTTTCAGGGTAACATGCCCGTTTTTTGTACCGGGAATTGCAGACAGATTGCCTGCCGCATCCAATTCGCGCAATTTATCCTCGCCGAGCATCTTTACGGTTGCGCCGCTCTTGATTTCAATCCCGCCTCCGGTTTGGGTAAAACGGATAGTTGTTCCGGGCAGGACGGTTAAGGTTTTACCTTCTTTTACTGCCAACAGGCCTGTACCATTATACACGTAGTTGATTGCCATACCCGGTACGCCCAGTACCCGTTCGTCCTTCAACTGTATCTGTTCCTGTCCGTTGACAATGACCGATTCGCCTGTGATTTCAATCTCGCCGTTGGCAAAAGGTGTGAGGTTTCCACCTGTGGCCGTGCTGTTATCGGTGAAAGTAATATTCCCCGAAATACCGGTTATGCCGTTTGCCGTTACGTTTACGGTGAAAGGCGTTCCGCCTGTGGGAGTAAGGATAAGCGATTCGCCGACCGAAGAAGTAACCACGCCCGTAGAAGTTTTCACCTCACCGGACTTATCGACATAGAGCAACACGTAGATATCGGTTGCGGTAGCCGTTGATTTCAATAGGCTTTTGCTAACTTTCAGCGTATAAACCTTTTCAGCGTTGGCGGTAGTGCTGACATAAGTTTTCCCGATTTCGGCAATTCCGTTGTCGGGTTCAGGCGTAGGGTCGTCTTTTTCGCAACCCGTGAACAACATTAAACTTACTGTGAAGCAGGCAACTGTCGCCGCCACATTCTTCAA
>JAISOJ010000072.1 GCA_031275735.1 Dysgonamonadaceae bacterium | reverse complement strand
CCCACCGCCCCATCCCCCCAAAAAAATTCTCTTTGCCACCCCCCCCCCTTGGCCGCCTCCCCCCCCACCCCGCTGCTGTTCCCTAATGACCAACACGATACACCGTCATGTCGACCGAGCGTAAGCGAGTGGAGACATCTATATTATTTTCGTGCGTTTGCCATGAAGTTTACCGGATTATGTTTGTTAATTATAAAGATTAACCGTACCTTTGTTCTCTTTTTCGATACAACGGAATGCAGTTTCAACTTAAAAATTAATATATTAAATAATGAAGGTTACATTAAACAAAATCGATTCGGTAAACGCTACGCTAACTGTCGAAATAGTTAAAGACGATTATGTGCAAAAAGTAAAACAAGGCTTAAAAGAACTTGGCCGGAAAATCGATATTCCGGGATTCCGCAAAGGAATGGCGCCATCGTCCTTACTTGAGAAAAAATACGGTAAAACGGTATTGGTTGAAGAAGTAGAAAAATTATTGACTGAACAATTAAATACTTATATTGAAGAAAATAAATTGAATATTTTAGGCGAACCGCTTCCTCATTCCGAAGAACAAGAAAACAGGGATTTTGACAATCAGGAAAATTATGAATTTACTTTTGATTTAGGTTTTGCTCCCGAAATAAACGTTCAATTAACCAAAGACGACGTTTTGCCTTATTATACCATCACAATCAGCGATGAAATGATCGAAAACCAGATAAAACGTTTTAAAGCGTCTTATGGTACTTATGAACAAGTCGATCAGGTTGAAGGAAACGATATGGTTAAAGGCTTATTAGCGGAACTGGACGAAGAAGGAAGGCCTTTGGAAGACGGGATTTCTAACGAATATGCGGTTTTAATACCTTCTTACATCAAAGAGGAAGAAGAAAAAAACAAATTCTTAATTGCAAAGCCCCATGATACGGTTATTTTTAATCCGTTCAAAGCTTACGAAGGAAACGAGATCGAATTAGCTTCCTTCCTGAAAATCAAAAAAGGAGAAGTGAATAATCATACAGGGAATTTCTCTTTTTTCATCAATGAAATCACGCGATACAAAGAAGCGGAGATCAACCAAGAATTATTCGATAAAATCTACGAACCGGGCACCGTTACTTCCGAAAATCAATTCCGAGATAAAATCAAAGAATTATTTGCCAAGCAATTGACAAGCGAAAGCGATTATAAATTTCTCATCGACACACAAAAATTATTGGAAGAAAAAATCAAAGACGTTCAATTTCCCGACGAATTTTTGAAACGTTGGTTACTTGTTTCCGACGCCAAACAGTCCCCGGAATCCATTGAAGAAAATTATCCGAAAATAATATCCAATCTAAAATACCAGTTGATTAAGAATAAAATAATCAATGATAACAATATTAATATTACGAACGAAGATATTCGAAGCCAGGCAAAAGCTACGGCTCGAATTCAATTCGCCCAATACGGCATGACGAATGCGCCCGAACATTTAGTGGATAATTACGTAGACGAAATATTGAAGAAAAAAGAAATGCGGCAAAGTTTATTCGACAAAGCGGCAGATAGTAAATTGATCGATCTCTTGAAAGAAATAGTTACTTTAGACCCCAAGGAAATAAGTTTGGAAGAATTTCAAAACAATATTGACAAATAAAACAAAAAAATATGAATGATTTTAGTAATTATGCGACAAAGCATTTGAAGATCAATTCGAATATATTGGACAAATATACTCGAATTTCGAACGATATGATTACGCCTAATATCATGGAAGAGCGCCAGTTAAATGTGACGCAAATGGATGTTTTCTCTCGTTTAATGATGGACCGCATCATCTTTTTGGGTACGCAAATCAACAATGATGTAGCAAACATTATTCAGGCGCAATTGCTTTTTTTGGATTCTTCCGATCCGGGAAAAGAAATTTCCATATACATCAATTCTCCGGGCGGTTCGGTTTACGATGGTTATGGTATTTACGATACCATGCAATTTATTTCCAGCGACGTAGCAACTATCTGCACAGGAATGGCCGCTTCGATGGCTGCCGTATTGCTGGTAGCGGGAACAAAAGGGAAACGCTCGGCCTTGAAACATTCGCGCGTGCTGATTCATCAACCTTTAGGAGGCGCCCAAGGCCAAGCTTCCGATATAGAAATCACTGCGCGTGAAATACTGAAAGTAAAAAAAGAAATTTATACAATTATATCCGATCACTCCGGACAACCCTATGAAAAAGTAGTACAGGACGGCGACCGCGATTTCTGGATGACTTCGGAGGAAGCCCTCAATTACGGAATGATAGACAAAGTATTAATCAAGAAATAATAATGTCGAAACTTAACGAATATTGCACCTTTTGCGGCCGTTCAAAAAAAGAAGTTTCTATCCTGGTTGCCGGCATACACGGATATATCTGTGATATTTGCGCTAATCAGGCGTTTCATATCATTAATGAAGCTTCGCCTCAAAAAAAGCGGAAAGGAGATTTTGTACTTTCCAAAGAGGAACTTCCCTGTCCCAAAGAAATTAAAGCATTCCTCGACCTCTACGTAATCGGACAAGACGATGCCAAACGGTATTTATCGGTTTCGGTTTATAACCATTATAAACGCTTGATGCAATTAAATGAGGATGATAACGAGGTAGAAATCGAAAAATCCAATATCATTATGGTAGGTTCTACCGGTACAGGTAAAACCTTATTAGCCAAAACAATTGCCCGACTATTGAAAGTCCCGTTTACGATTGTGGATGCAACTGTACTGACGGAGGCCGGTTATGTAGGCGAAGATATTGAAAGCATATTGACGCGTTTACTCCATGTCGCCGATTATAAGGTGGAAGAAGCTGAACGAGGTATTGTATTCATCGATGAAATAGACAAAATCGCCCGGAAAAGCGATAACCCGTCTATTACGCGCGATGTGAGCGGAGAAGGCGTCCAGCAAGGACTATTGAAATTGTTGGAAGGTTCTGTCGTAAATGTTCCGCCCCAAGGCGGACGTAAACACCCCGAACAAAAAATGATTGCGGTCGATACTAAAAACATTCTGTTCATCTGCGGCGGCGCTTTCGACGGGATTGAAAAAAAAATTGCCCAACGCCTAAATACACAAGTAATCGGTTACACAGCAAGCGAAAATACGAAAAAAATCGATCGGAACAATCTCCTGCAATACATCACCCCGCAAGATTTGAAATCATTCGGATTGATTCCCGAAATTATCGGACGCCTACCGATTCTTACGTATCTCGAGCCTCTGGACAGAAATGCTTTGCGTAATATCCTGACCGAACCGAAAAATTCGATTATCAAACAATACCAAAAAATGTTTGATATGGACAACGTAACTTTAATTATCGACGAGGAAGTGTTGGATTACATAGTCGATAAAGCTATCGAATTTAAATTGGGCGCTCGCGGTTTGCGTTCCATAGCGGAAGACATTATGATTGACGCCATGTTTGAATTACCGGGAACGGAACAGAAAGAATTGCATATTTCTTTGAATTACGCTAAGGAAAGAATCGAAAGAGTAGAAAACAGCCGTTTGCAGTCGGCATAAAATACCGGATGAATTTGATTCTACTATGAGTAACTTGTGGATAAATTGAAAGAAGATGCCATTGATTATTCCTTATAATTTACCTGCTGTAGAGATACTTAAAAAAGAAAACATCTTTCTGGTAGATAACCGGCGAGCTTCCGTTCAAGGCATTCGTCCTCTAAAAATTGCTTTATTGAATTTGATGCCGGTAAAAATTACCACCGAAACCGATTTTGTACGGCTGCTTTCCAATAGTCCATTGCAAGTGGAAATAGATTTTGTTAAAATGAAGAGCCACCAATGCAAAAATACGCCTTCCGAACATTTATCTGCTTTTTACAAAAATTTTGAAGAAATCAAAAGTGAAAATTATGACGGAATGATTATTACCGGCGCTCCGGTCGAATTATTGGAATATGAAGCCGTCAATTATTGGGCGGAGTTGCAAGAACTTTTTAACTGGGCGCATAAACATGCAGCCAGTACGCTGTATATTTGTTGGGGCGCCCAAGCCGGTCTTTATCATTTCTACGACATCCCGAAATATCCTTTGGAAAAGAAAATGTTCGGAGTGTTTAAACATCGGGTTAAGGACTTAAATGTTCCTCTTTTCCGTGGATTCGACGATGAATTTTATATTCCTCACAGCCGGCATACGGAAATAAGAAAGAGCGATATTCTGAAAGTTCCCGACTTGGAATTACTCTCCGAATCGGACGAATCGGGCGTTTACATTGTGATGGCAAGAGATGGACGTGATATTTTCATTACCGGACATTCCGAATATGCGCCCGATACTTTACACAACGAATATTTACGGGATGTAGCGAAAGGCTTACCGATAAACGTTCCGGCTAATTATTATATAGATAACGATCCTTCCAAAGCTTATGTTGTCCGTTGGCGCGCTCATGCCCATTTGATGTTTAAAAATTGGTTGAATTATTATGTATATCAACCAACACTTTCGACCGGAAAGAAATCGTTCCTTTAGCAAATGCGCTACGCAAAAGGGACAAATGCGATTCAGTACTACTAGTTCCTTGCTCTTATCGGTTTACCGTAATATAATTTAAAATTTCTTGCCCGTAAAATATTTTCGGCATTCATTTGTCTGCATAAATAGAGAATAATTTATAAAAACGATCAAAAATGAATGTAGTATATGTTATAGGAATTATAGTCCTTCTATGGATTTCCTTCAATTTGCATCACAAGTTAAAACGCCGGAACAAAATCATCTGTATTGTTGAAAGTAATTGTACCGGATGTCGGCATTGCATCAAAAAATGCCCGCGTCATGTATTGGAAATAGCAGAGAATGAAATCGGAATACATGCCGTAGTGAAATATCCGGACAGGTGCACCGCTTGTGGAGACTGTCTGGGTAAATGTCGATTCAATGCCATTAAATTAATCGAACGGGTATGATGGCCATATTGTTATTTTTACTGCAAAGCAAATCAATGTATGGAAAAAAATCGAAAATAGTCAAATCAAAAATATTAAAAACTAAATAGTCATGAAAAGAAGCTTACATATTAGTTGGCATTTATTATTAGGATTAGCGGCGGCAGCGGGATTCGGAGCCGCAGTACTGTTGTTGTGGAACGCTTTGCTTCCCTCAATTTTTGGAATCGCCGCCATCGACTTTTGGCAGGCATTGGGATTACTTGCACTATGCCGTATTTTGTTCGGCAGTTTTGGCGGCAACCGGATGTTTGCCGGAGGAGGCAGGTTTCATAAAAACCCTATTCATGAAAAATGGCAAAACATGACGCCCGACGAACGCAAGGAGTTTATCAAAAACCACCATTTCCATCGTGGCTTCAGACACGATCTTTTCAATAGTGAAGAATCCGAAAAGAAAAATTGACGTGGCAGAGATAAACAGGGACAAGCTCGAAAAACTGATTGTAGAATATCAACCGCAACTCAAATCCTTTATCCGTAAACGAGAAGATAATAAGGAAGATGTGGAAGATATTCTGCAAGACGTTTTTTACCAGTTGGTAAAAACTGTCAATACCACCATGAATCCAATTGAACAGGTAGCGGCATGGCTGTACCGCGTGACGCGAAACACGATCATTAATCACAACGTGAAGAAGCGTGAAGAAGAAATGCCCGCTTACCCAAACGATGAAAACGACGAAGCAATATTGCAAGATTTTTCGGAAGCGCTGTTCAACAACGAAATTTCGCCTTCATCCGAAACGGAATACTTGCGTTCATTGGTGTGGGAAGAATTGGAAATGGCGCTTGCCGAACTTCCTCCCAAACAACGCGAAATTTTTGAATTGACGGAATTAGACGGTATTCCTGTGAAGGATATTTCTCAAACGACAGGCGTTCCCGTCAATACTTTGTTGTCGCGAAAACATTATGCCGTAATGCATCTGCGAAAACGACTCGCTACATTATATAAAGAATTGATTTACAACTGAATAACACCAAAACGATGCGTATTTTCCCGCATATGTCCGGTAAGCTTTTTCTAAACTTTTTCTGCCCAAAGTCTGTATAATAGGCGGCTATTAAAGCAATGTTATACCCAACCATATTTTTATTGCATTTATAATTTCGACGAGTTATGACACCACCGAATTTTCAACCGCGCGAAATACATTTTGATTTGTTTTAACAAAATTCTATCATTCAAAGTATTATATGTAATCATGGATTTATTTTAAAAAAATATTGATAATATTTGTTTTATACGCATGGAAATATTAATTTTGCTCCGCTTTTTAAATATAATATATTTAACATTATTTTATATCTTTAATCATGTCGGAAAACTTTGGATATATCTCGCAAGTAATAGGCCCTGTGGTAGATGTTTCGTATGAAAAAGCGGGACATTCCGTTCCCAAAATCCACGATGCGCTCAAAATAACCCGTCCCGACGGTAAACTGCTG
>JAISOJ010000058.1 GCA_031275735.1 Dysgonamonadaceae bacterium | reverse complement strand
TACAACCTGACTGTCGACAACATAAAGGCAGAGCTGGACAAGCCCGACAAACAGATACAGGATGTGGCATTTTGTACGATTCTCAAAAATCGCATTTTCCACGGCGGCATCCTTGCCCGCGGAGCCGGCATGATCAAAAATGGAGAAAACGGAAAGGGAATAGCTTCGCGCTGGTATCCCAAAACATTACACGACAGGATTATTGCCATCGGCTACCTAAAGCAGAAAATCCGGTTTATAACCGGAGACGCCTTTGATATTTTAGAGCAAAACAAAGACAGTAAAGAAACCTGCTTTTTTATTGATCCTCCTTACACCATTGCCGGCAAAAGGCTTTATAACCATTCGGACATAGACCACGAACAACTTTTTGCCCTGGCGTCCAAATTAAAAGGTAAATTCATGCTGACTTACGACAATACGCCTGAAATACAAAAGCTGGCCGAATCTTATCATCTTCCCTACAAAACAATTTCAATGAAAACGACCCATCATCTGGAAAAAACGGAAATTATTATTTCAGACAATTTTTCATGGTGGCAATGGCAAACCCGCTAGCTTCTTTTTTACTGAAAGACCGAAATGGAAAACAAACATCAAATATCATCAATTATGTACCATCGTGCTATTCGTCCTAAAAAAACTTTAGGTCAACATTTTTTAAAAGAAGAATCAATTGCTGCAAAAATCGCAGGTACGCTTTCGCATTTTCCCGAATTACCGGTTTTGGAAATAGGCCCGGGAACCGGTATACTTACTCAATTTTTGCTGAAAGATAAACCAAATTTAATGGTTGTCGAATTGGACAAAGAATCGGTAAAATACCTGAAAACACATTATCCCGAATTGAATGGAAAAATCATCGAAGCGGATTTCCTGAAATTGGATTTGAGCAAATGGTTTACCGGTCCATTTTGTGTAATAGGAAATTATCCTTATAATATTTCCACCCAAATATTTTTCAAAGTATTGGATTATAAAGACAGGATTCCTTGTTGCGCGGGGATGCTTCAAAAAGAAGTGGCCGAACGCTTGTCTTCCAAGCCTGGTAAAAAAGCATATGGCATCATTACCGTCTTGTTGAGTGTTTGGTACGATATCGAATATTTGTTTACGGTAGAACCTGAAGCATTCGACCCGCCACCCAAAGTACGGTCGGCAGTTATTCGTATGACCCGCAATTCAAGAACACAGTTAGATTGCGGCGAAACATTGTTCGCTACGATCGTAAAAACAGCATTTAACCAACGTCGGAAAACGATGCGAAATTCACTGAAACAACTTATGGGCAAAGAAAACGTGTCACTCGCGCTCCCCGTATTTGATAAACGTCCCGAACAACTTTCGGTGGAAGAATTTATAGATTTAACAAAATTGATCGCTTCTCAATAAGTAAGAAAAAGCATCGTAAATTGTTTCCTCAACGATGCGGCTTTATAAATAACTTCTGTTTATTTCACAGCAACGCTTTTATTTTTTCTTCTAAAGCGTCTTTAGATGCTGCGCCTATGACTTTATCTACTAGTTTGCCCTCTTTAAAAAACAAAATAGAGGGAATATTGCGAATGCCGAATTCTGCCGGTATTTCTTCATTCTCGTCAACATTCATTTTTCCGATAAATACTTTTCCTTCGTATTCTTTAGCTAATTCTTCCACAAATGGACTAATCATCCGGCAAGGTCCGCACCATTCTGCCCAAAAATCCACTACTACCGGCTTATCGCCTTTTACTAATTCATTAAAATTAGCATCTGTTATTACATTTGCCATGATTCTTACTTTTTATTAGTTGAAAATATTACTTAATTATGAATTCAATATCATTTGTTTCCAAATATTGCACTATGTTTTTGTCCAACAGGATTTTTTGATTATCCGTTACTAAAGTTACGAAAATCTGTTTTTCTTGATCCTCTATTTTGAAATATAACGAAGTATTGCCGGAATTGTTTTTTATCAGAGACGATAAATCCGCAATGAGTTTTTTATCCAATTTCAATAAAGGAAGCGAAATCGTAAGGCTCAAGATGCTTTTTTCCTTTACATCAGGCAATTGTTGAATAGAGGTAATCTTAAAATCCACTATGGATTTATTGTATTGGCGAGGCATAAACGTTCCTTTAATAAACAAGTACATATTGGGACGACAATATTTGGCGTAATTAGCAAAATCATCACTGAACAAAGCAATTTCCCCGCTTCCGGTAAAATCCTCTATTTTAATAACGGCATATTGGCTATTGTTTTTAGTATAACCTTCCCTAATGTTGGTTATAATACCTCCCAAAGAAACCGGTACGTTTACATGCGTTAATTTGGCTTTTTCAAAATCGCTCATTCTTAAATTGCATACATATTTTAAGAAGACGTAATAGTCGTCCAACGGATGCGAAGAAAGGTAAATACCTATTAGTTCTTTTTCCTTATTCAAACGCTCGATATTACTCCAAGGAAGTGTTTGGGGAACTTCCGGCTTAGCAATTTCAAAAGAATCCATTCCACCAAATAAAGAATTTTGAACCGAACTTTTATCTTGTTGAAATTTATTTCCGTAACGAATCAAGGTCTCCAAAAACACTTCGCTTTTGCTATTCGTAGCAAAATATTGTTCTCGGGTAGCTTCGGTAAAATTATCGAAAGCTCCCGACAAACAAAGAGCCTCCAAGTTTTTCTTATTACATGCGGCAAGATTCACTCTTTCTACAAAATCGAAAATGCTTTTGAAAACGCCGTTTTTTTCTCGTTCTTTGATAATTGCGTCTACCGCGCCGGTACCGACACCTTTAACGCCTCCTAGCCCAAAACGGATGTTTCCTTGTTTATTCACCGTAAAATTGAGATCCGATTCATTCACATCCGGTCCTAATACAGTAATACCAATGTTCCGGCATTCATCCATGAATTTAGTAATTTCACCAATGTCATCTTTATTTCGGGTTAAGTTCGCCGCCATAAACTCGGCCGGATAATGAGCTTTCAAATAAGCGGTTTGATAAGCGATCTGAGAATAACAAGTAGCATGTGATTTGTTGAACGCATACTTGGCAAATTCAGCCCAGTCGCTCCAAATTTTTTCTAATTTTTCGACAGGACCAAACCCTTTGTTAACAGCTCCTTCGATAAATTTTTCGTGCAGAGCTTCCATTTTATCTTTGAGTTTTTTCCCCATTGCTTTTCGTAGTTCGTCTGATTGACCGCGAGTAAACCCTGCTAAGTCGCGACTCAAAAGCATGACTTGTTCTTGATAAACCGTAATTCCATACGTTTCTTTCAATCTTAGCTCCATTTCGGGAAAATCGTAAACGATTTCTTTTTCTCCATGTTTTCGGGCGATGAAATCGGGAATATAAGCCATTGGTCCCGGACGATACAGGGCATTCATTGCAATGAGATCTTCGAACTTGGTTGGCTGTAGTTCGCGTAAGTATTTTTGCATTCCAGGCGATTCAAACTGGAAAGTTCCGACCGTTTGTCCTTTACTATAAAGCTCGTACGTTTTGTGGTCGTCAAGAGCAATCCTTTCAATATTAATTTCTTCGCCTTTCGATTTTTTAATATTGGCAATAGCTTCTTTAATGATTGAAAGCGTTTTCAATCCTAAAAAATCCATTTTTACCAGGCCCACGTCTTCTATCACCGAACCTTCGTATTGAGTAACCAAAAGCTCTTCATCGGTTCCCTTTTCTTTAGCTGTTGCTAAAGGAACAAAATGAGTCAAATCTTCAGCGCCGATAATAACACCACAAGCGTGAACGCCCGTTTGGCGAACTGTTCCCTCGAGCATTTCCGCGTATTTCAACGTATCCGAAAGATTCTGATCAGTGGAATAACGAGCTTTTCGTAATTCGGGAACATATTGGATGCAATTTTTAATCGTAATCTTAGGAGAATTGCCCGATTTATCTTCTGGCAGACGATCGGGAATCAATTTTGTCAAACGATCGGCTTCCGCCAACGGTAATTTTTGTACGCGCGCTACATCTTTGATAGACGATTTAGTAGCCATTGTTCCGTAAGTCACAATATGGGCGACTTTTTCTTTTCCGTATTTTTCTGTTACCCAACGGAGAACATCCGCCCGTCCGTCATCGTCAAAATCGATATCAATATCGGGCATAGAAATGCGGTCGGGATTCAGAAATCGTTCAAAAAGCAGATCGTATTTTAGCGGGTCGATATCAGTAATTCCCAAGCAGTAAGCGACCGCCGAACCTGCTGCCGAACCTCGTCCCGGCCCCACAGATACGCCCAAATTTTTGGCGGCTTGTATGAAATCTTGAACAATAAGGAAATAACCAGGGAACCCCATCGTTTTCATGGTTTCCAGCTCAAATTCGATTCGTTCCATAATATCCGGAGGGATGGGATCGCCATAACGTACTTTCGCTTTTTGCAAAGTTAATTTCTGTAGATAATCGCCTTCCAATTTAATACGGACTACCTTATCGTATCCTCCCAATTTATCGAAACGGGTTTTATCTTCTTTGTTAAATTCGTTTTTCAAAGTCTCTTCCGGGAAACGGATTCTATAACTTTCTTCTGTTCCGAACGATTCGGGAATAGGAAAAACGGGCATAAGAGGAGTAGAATTGATATTGTATGATTCTACTTTAGTAGCCAGTTCCAATGTATTAGACAAAGTTTCGGGAAGATCGGAAAAAATCGCATTCATCTCCTCCGTAGTCTTAAACCATTCCTGCTTAGTATAATGCATGCGGTTGGGGTCGTCTAAATCCTTACCGGTTCCCAAACAGATTAACCGGTCGTGCGCTTCGGCGTGTTCTTCTTCTAAAAAATGGACGTCATTAGTGGCGATAACCTTGGTATTGGTTTTTTTAGCCAATTCGAGGATTACGGTGTTGACTTCTACTTGGCGATTATAAGTAGTTTGGTCGCCACCGGGTTTATCCGTTTTGTGACGTTGTATTTCCAAATAGAAGTCGTCGCCGAATATCTTTTTAAACCAAAGGATTGCCTCTTCCGCCCCTTGAATATCTCTGTCTGCTATTTTACGCGGAATTTCACCCGCCAAACAAGCAGAAGTAACAATCAGTCCTTCACTATATTGTTCCAAGACATTTTTGTCGATACGTGGTCGGTAGTAAAAACCGTCGATCCATGAAGTTGAAACCAATTTACAGAGATTTTGATAGCCTTTTTTATTTTTAGCCAAAAGGATTAAGTGCCAGCCGCTTCCATCTTCTTTCACTACTTTATCGAAACGGGTGCGGCGGGCACAATAAGTTTCTATTCCCAAAATCGGCTTGATTTTCTGTTCTTCAGGTAGGTCTTTATTTTTTTTCTTTACATAATCGTAAAATTCCTTAATTCCGTACATATTACCGTGATCGGTAAGCGCTAACGCTTTCATGCCGCATTGAATGGCTTTTTCTACCAGTCCTGTTATCGACGACATACCGTCCAACTGTGAATAATACGAGTGAACATGTAGGTGTACAAAAGGATTAAGTCCTGAATGATTAAGATTTTTTTCCATTTTTATTACGCCATATTTTGGGGGATAAAGGTACAAAAATCAAGCAGCCTAAAAGGAAATATTTGAAAAAAGTTATCAACAGAAATTGAAAATCAAAATAAACCAATTGTGAATCAAAGCAGCAAAATTCCCATAGCATAGACGCCGACCGAAAGTTATGTAGCGATTATATAAGTAAGGGGTATTTTTTGTCATGTCTCCCGCAATCATTGTCAAAATGCTATTAAATTAACTTAATTTTGTTTTATAATTGGAGAAGATGTTATACTTTTGCACAGTTTTTTTAAGTATAAAATTTTATGAAAATTGGTATTCCAAAAGAAATTAAAAACAATGAAAACCGTGTTTCATTAACGCCCGGCGGCGCTCATGCCCTTACTCAACACGGACATGAAGTTTACATTCAAACTCAAGCCGGCGTAAACAGCGGATTTAGTGATGAATCGTATGAAAGTGTCGGCGCACGGATTCTTCCGTCGGCGGAAGAAATTTTTTCTGTTGCCGAAATGATTATGAAAGTCAAAGAACCGATTGAAAGTGAGTATCATTTGATTCGTCCCAATCAACTGGTATTTACCTATTTCCATTTTGCTGCAGATAAAGGATTGACAGAAGCCATGATAAAAAGTAATGCTGTTTGTTTGGCTTATGAAACGGTTGAAAAACCCGACCATTCATTACCTTTATTAATTCCCATGTCGGAAGTAGCCGGAAGAATGTCTGTGCAGGAAGGCGCTAAATACTTAGAAAAGCCTCAAGGTGGAAAGGGTATCCTGTTGGGTGGCGTTCCGGGAGTAAAACCGGCGAACGTATTGATTTTAGGAGGAGGAATAGTGGGAACACAAGCCGCTTTCATGGCTGCCGGATTAGGCGCTCATGTAACGATTATGGATGTTTCACTGCCTCGTTTACGTTATTTGAACGAAATCATGCCGGCTAATGTAGATACCTTAATGTCGAGCCAGTATCTCATCGAACAATTTCTTCCCAATGTGGATTTGGTGATCGGAGCGGTTTTGATTCCGGGAGCAAAAGCGCCTCATCTGATTACGCGGAAAATGCTGCAACTCATTCCGAAATCTTCCGTTTTAGTGGATGTAGCTATTGACCAAGGCGGTTGTTTCGAAACATCTCGTCCGACTACACACACGAATCCCGTTTACGAAGTGGATGAAATTCTTCACTATTGCGTAGCAAACATCCCGGGAGCCGTTCCTATGACTTCGACGGCTGCTTTGACGAACGCAACGCTTCCTTATGCCTTATATTTAGCAGATCTCGGATGGGAAAAGGCATGTGAAAGATACGCCGATTTGAAAGCCGGATTGAATATTGTATACGGAAAAGTAGTCAATAAAGCCGTAGCAGAAACGTTTGGCATTTGAAAGGCTATACTCGCAGAACAGGGCATGGTACTAATTACATACCATGCCCTGTTCTGCGCCTTTTATTCGAATAAAGGCAATAAAGGCATTGCTAAGAAAAATATAATCGTTAGCAGCATTATCCAGATTATTATTCGTCGGTGTGGCTTTGAAAACAAGTGGGAAACAAGTAACGATAAAGGTATGCATAGGATCGAAAACCATTCGTTTTTCCATTGCGTTTGTAAAAGCAAAACAATAAAAATAAGGAATGTAATTATATATAAGAAACTTAATGAAATAATTGTCTTTGTATTTTCCGATATGTTCCAGACAAAAATATTGATTCCTGCCATAATAAAAAGGATGAAAAGCGTTCCTATCGTAATATATTCCTGTTGGGTAAGTTCTTTTAAAAATCGAAATTGGAAAAGCGACTGAAAGTCAGGAAGTTTTTCTATAAAAATAGCCAGACTATCGTCCCAATAAATACTTCCGGTAAAAATAAACAGGTAAATCACTACAAATCCGGTAATGCTGGCAAAAAAAGAACGGAAATTCAATCCGTGGAAATTGGATAAACCAAACCACAAAAGGGGAAAAAAGAATAATAAAGGTTGCCAGACAAAACTAGTAAGGGTTAATATAAAAGCCATATTGAAAGCGTTTCCCTGTGGGTACGATTGCAGAGAAGCAGTGAATAGGAGAATGAAAAAAAGCAACACGCTCAGCGAAACTATTCCACTAATCCAGGTATAGTGATACATCGGATTGATTCCTGTAAAAAGTAAATAGAAAAAAGCCGGAAGTAGCGTATGATTACGGACAATGATAAATGTCTGGTTCAAATATAACAACAGAGAAACAATACCTATTTGCATAGCAATCAGACCCCAAAGTTCAAGATCATTTTTGTTTTCGGAATTTAGAAACCGGAATAAGATGAAAATTAAAACGAGTAGTATCAAAGGGATACGCCCGGGTACAAAAAAGCTATGTATTCTCCTGATATTCATTCCAAATCAAAACCAATGTCTTTGCGGTAGTATTTGCCTTCGAATCGAATAATTTCAGCGTTTCGGTACGACAGTTTCAAAGCTTCATCTTTATTTTCCCCATACGAACTGATTGCCATGACTCGTCCTCCATTAGTGACAATTTTTCCTTCTTTTTCGGCAGTTCCGGCATGAAAAATAATACTGCCGGAGATTTCATTCAGGCCCTCAATCGCTTTTCCTTTTCCGTAATTGCCCGGATATCCTTCCGACACCAGCATAACAGTTGTCGCATAGCGAGTGTCGAAAACGAGAGATTTTTCTGATAAATTTCCTTCAGCGATTCCTTTCAAAAGGTCGATAAAATCAGATTGGATACGCAGCATGACAACTTCCGTTTCCGGGTCGCCCATCCGGCAATTGTATTCAATAACCCACGGATTCCCGTTAACATTCATCAAGCCGATGAAAATAAACCCTTTGTAATCGATATTTTCCTTCTTTAATCCTTCAATAGTCGGTATGACGATGCGTTCTTCCACTTTCTTCATGAATGATTCATCTGCAAAAGAAACCGGAGATACGGCGCCCATACCTCCCGTGTTCAAACCGGTATCGCCTTCGCCGATTCGTTTATAATCTTTAGCTTCGGGAAGGATTTTATATGAATTTCCATCGGTCATCACGAAAACCGAACATTCGATACCTGTAAGAAATTCTTCAATTACCACCACTTCGCCGGCTTTACCGAAACTACCGTTCAACATGCGTTCCAATTCGGTTTTAGCATCGTCCAAATCTTGGATAATCAACACGCCTTTGCCGGCAGCCAACCCATCGGCTTTGAGCACGTAAGGCGGTTTCAATAATTGTAAGAACTCAATTCCCCGACTGATATTTTCTTTGTTAATGCTCATATATGCGGCCGTGGGAATTGCATGACGTTTCATAAACGCTTTGGCAAAATCTTTACTCCCTTCTAATTGAGCACCGGCTTTTGATGGTCCGACAACCGGAACGACATTCAATTCGGGATCGTCTCTGAAAAAATCATAAATGCCTTTCACTAGCGGTTCTTCCGGTCCGACAACAACCATATCAACCGCATGTTGTAAAACAAACTGTTTCAAAGCCGGAAAATCGGCAGCTACTATGGGGACATTGACGCCCTCGCCGATAGTACCTGCATTACCCGGAGCGATATATAAGCGTTCCGTATTAGGGCTTTGACGGATTTTCCAAGCCAAAGCATGTTCTCTGCCTCCCGAACCTAATAATAAAATGTTCATATCAATATTGTTTTATTTTTCAAAGTGATTTTTCGAATGATTTTTACGGCTCGTCAAAGGTAAGAATAAAAAAATAACTATTAAAGTATCCGTTATTCTATTAATCAAAAAAAATCATCTTTTTGCACAAGAATAAATTAAGAGAATATCATTAACAAGCGAAACGGGATTCCTTTTACAATTTGGCCCGTTGTCTTAGGCAATAGCAATAGTTAGCAAGCTGATTTTAATACCGGGTGTTTCCAAAAGGCAAATAATACAGGCTTCCAAGGTCGATCCGGTGGTCAAAACGTCGTCAATCAAAAGCACATGTTTTCCTGCAAATAATTGTTTGTCTTTTATCTTAAAATTACCGGTCGTATTCAACCAACGTTCATAGACGCCTTTCCGAGTTTGGCTGGTATTGGCTTTTGTTCGATATAGATTCCTTGTTTCCAAAGGAATATGACTGACATCGGTAATACCTTGGGCTATGATTTCCGATTGATTGAAGCCGCGTTTTTTGTATTTTTGGGGATGAAGCGGAACCGGTATCAAGTAATCTATCCCTTCGAAGAAACCGCTTTTTTGAAAATCTTTTGCCACATATTGCCCCAACCATTTTCCTAAATAAATATTTCCCCGGTATTTTATTTCGGCTACTAATTTTTGTCCCATTCCCGCTTTGTTGTAATAGAGGTAAGAAGCCGCTTTCTCTATCGGAACTTTCCCTAAAAATCGATCAAAAGCCAAGTTATCCTTAGTTAAATGATAGTTGGTTTTAGGCAGATTCAGAAAGCAATGTAAACAAAAAAAATCTTCTCCTTCAACTAAGGGTTCTCCGCAAATTACGCAAAGTTTGGGATAAAATAACGATAGAAAACTCTTTGTTAAAGTGATAAAAAATTTCCCCCAATTATAGGCGTTTAGGTAATGTCTACGCAGGGCTGAATTAATTGTTTCCATAGGTGCCGGTTCTGTAATAATAAGTTTCAATGTACATTCCGATAACATTATCCCTGGGGCATTTTTTAATACGGAGCATACCGTATCTTTACTAAATCATTGCCCTTTACAGTACAGACATTGTATCGTTTCCAAATATTAAGATATTTTTGCTACAAAGTTAATTAATTTTCAATGTTTTTTTGTTTTGTCAAAAAAAAATTATTATTTTTGTCAGTTAGTAATGAAATAAAATAAAATCATCAATGCCATGAGAACAATAGCTATTGTATTATTAGCCGGATTGATTTTCTTTTCTGCTAGCGGGGCAGAAATAAAACCGGAAGCTTCGCCTGTAAATGCTCCGGAAGTATTGTTATTGAAAGTCGATTATACAACCAATCAATTTGAAGGTGGGCACAAACCGGAATTTATGCAATTGCCGGAAACATTTACGCTAAGAACCGAGTATGAAGAACCCGGCGATTTTGGCTGGATAAAAGTATATTTCTCGGAATTAGATGAATTGTTGTTTCATGGCGACATCGTTTGGGGGGGATGCGGAGATATTATTTATCCAGCTACATGGCTAAATGCGGATGAATTTGAATATGTTCTGACGGAGGATTATATTATACCCTCCAACGGATTCGAAAATATTTTTAACCCAGAGGAAAAAGATTATGATTATACTTTGCCATGGAGCGTTGTTCAGGGTATAGTCGATGTACGACAAATGCTGGCAGCAAATCCGCGGCAACGGGTAAAATTGTTTTTGTACACGCCAAGCGTAGGTGCTGGAGATCCGGCGGACTGGAAATGGATTATTTTCCTTGCGGGAGAAAACTTGCCGGCAAGTTTTTTTGAAACCAGTACCCATATTTCCGGTTCGGAGGCAGAATTGTTTCAGAACTATCCCAATCCTTTCAATCAATCTACCGTTATTCGTTATATTTTGCCGCAAACCGGTCGATCGGCGCAGATTGTAATAAGCAATACGGCGGGAAAGATTATCCGGCAAATACCGCTTCCCAACTCCGGCGGAACAGACAGCATCACAATAGAAGGCGGAGCTTTGTCTGCCGGTATCTATTATTATTCCCTCTATGTGGATAACAGGCTGGTTGATACGAAACAGATGATTTTAACGAAATAAGGGTGTTGTCAATTACAGGAAAAACCACAAAGAAGACACAAAGTTACACCGAGATATAATGTTGCTTGCGGATCTTAGAGTTATTACAAACAAGTTTTCGGTTAATAAAAAGAATGTGTTTTTAACTATAACATTGACTTAAAAATTATACCTTTGCGCCTATTATTTAAAAATAGTTTAATTTCAATTATTTTAGTCATGACTTATAAAAAAATGTCAGCTGAAGAACTTGCCGCTTTGGTAAACAACGATGACGTGCTTGGTTTTAGCGGTTTTACCGCCGCCGGATGTCCGAAAGCGATTACTATTGCATTGGCAGAAAGAGCTGAAAAAGAACATGCAAAGGGGAATCCTTTCAAAGTAGGTATGTTTACAGGCGCCTCGACCGGCGATTCTATTGACGGCGTCTTAGCGCGTGCACATGCAATTAAATTTCGTTCCCCTTATCAATCGAACCAAGATTTGAGGAATGCGTTGAATTCGCACGATGCCTCCTATTTTGATCTCCATCTTTCGGAACTGCAACAATACCTGAGGTATGGATTTCTTCCCCGACCCCGTATTGCTATTTTAGAGGCATGCGATGTAACGGACGACGGTAAAGTGTACCTTACATCTGCCGTAGGTATTTCTCCTACTATAGCCCGTTTAGCAGATATGATTTTTATTGAATTAAATCATTATCATCCGAAAACATTGGCGGGGATGCACGACATTTATGAACCGGCCGATCCTCCCTTCCGTAGGGAAATTCCTCTTTATTCTCCGAAAGAACGGATAGGTGTGCCTTATATTCAGGTAGATCCTGCCAAGATAGTCGGTATTGTTGAAACCAACCTTCCTAATGAGGTGGGCGCTTTCACTCCGGCAGACGATCTAACTAATCAAATCGGTGAAAATGTAGCTAATTTTTTGTCGTCGGAAATTAAAGCAGGGCGAATCCCCGCTTCTTTTCTTCCGGTACAATCGGGTGTAGGCAATGTGGCTAATGCCGTATTAGGCGCTATGGGTTCGAACAAAGATATTCCTACTTTCTGCATTTATACGGAAGTTATTCAGGATTCGGTAATTGACTTGATGCAAGCCGGACGTGTTTCATTCGCTAGCGGTTGTTCATTAACTTTAAGCACGCCGGCATTGGAAAACGTGTACGATAATTTGGATTTCTTCAAGCAAAAAATGGTGCTTCGTCCTCAAGAAATTTCCAATAACCCTGAAATAGTTCGCCGCCTAGGTCTGATTTCCATCAATACAGCTTTAGAAGCTGATATTTTTGGAAATATCAATTCCACTCATATAGTTGGTACAAAAATGATGAATGGTATCGGAGGTTCGGGCGATTTTTGCCGCAATGCTTATCTTTCTATTTTTACGGCTCCTTCGACAGCCAAGAACGGAAAAATCAGTTCGATTGTCCCGATGGTTTCCCATTTGGATCATAGTGAACATTCGGTGAAGATTTTGGTTACGGAACAGGGTGTTGCCGACTTACGGGGACTTTCTCCTATTCAACGGGCAGAAACAATAATTGCCAATTGCGTGGCTCCCGAATATAAAGATATCCTCCGAAAGTACCTCCAATTAGGACAAAAAGGACATACTCCTCAACATATTGCCGCTGCGCTGTCGTTTCACAATACGTTTAACAAAACGGGCGATATGCGAAATGTAAATTTTGACAACTATTAACTTTTATCAATGCGTATTATTTTATAATACAAATATTTGAATTGTACATGTTTCGAGCGGAGCGAAAATCTGTTTGCCAGTCAAACTTGATTTTTTCTTCGTTCGAAACATTTGAGGGTAATTTTCAGGCTTTTGCCCACTGTTCTTGCAATAATTTTACTGATTCCGGAAGAACGATTCTCCGGTCTCCTTGACACCCACATTCATAAGATACATACTTGTCGTAATTGAGTTGCTTCAATGTACTGAAAGCTGCGATGTAATTATCCGCTTCCCCATCTTCGCCGGGCATACTGCGGCGTTTACGGCTAGCGATATGAATATGTTGCAGATATTCTCCCGCCGAAAGTAAAGCGCCGGCGTCGGATGTTTCTTCCCCTGTCATATGCCATAAGTCGCCCATGCAACGCACGCTGGGATTATTAATATCTCGGCAAATAGATGCGGCGTCGGCTACCATACGCAAATAAAAAGCTTCTTGCCTGTTCAAAGGTTCAAGAATGATGGTTGTTCCTTGTGCGGAAGCATAATTTCCCAAGGTATTCAGTTGCTCGCAGAGAAAATTACGGGTTTCCTGTGTGTGCGGATATGCCGGCGTTTGCGAATTAAAAGCGGGCACCATGATAACTCCTACCGAGCCTAGTTCTCCGGCAGCGGCGATAATTTCTTTCATTGAATTGAAAAATTCGTTACGCACCGATTCGTCGGTCGAAAGAATAAAGCCTCTGAACCCGGCGCAAATAGCGCTCACCTTTATACTGCGTCCTTTGAGCGATTGTTTAATTTCATTCACGCGTCCGGCAAGACCGTTTCCTCCCGGTTCAAAACCGACAATGCCTAAATTTTCCATGTAATCGAATTTTTCGTTCAAGTTTTCACCCGGAGCGATACCTTCCTGGAAAGAAAGCTTTAGTTCGGCCACATTTCCTTTTGTAGCTTCATCCGGTTTGTCTTTAGCTGTTGAAGAACAGGATACAATAGAAGCGCCTCCTAAGGCGGCAAACGCCGCGCCTCCTAAAGATGTTTTCAAAAAATTTCTTCTGTTGAACGTCATAATTATTATTCTTTAGTTCCCGGAATCGGAACGGTAAATGTACTCATATTCATCTTACCCCAATTTAAATCTGCCGGAGTATAATCCAGTGCAGAAGCTGTCATTTGTTCCCAAGTTGTTTCAGCGCCGGTATAAGCCGATTCGCGCCCCATAATGCCGGCCATATTGGAAATCGCAAGTTCCGAAGCCTGGTCAATCGGCCGGTTACTACGGATGTGATTGATCCAATTCACATGTTCCAAAACGTACGGGTTCGTTTGCTTGAAGTTTATTTTTTCGGCTTCGCTATCGTATTTCCATACGATTTGACCGGCAAGGTCTTTGATGACCGTTTCGCCGTTTGCAGTCGACCAAGAACCTCTTGTACCTTGGATAAATTCACTGACATTACTGGCGCAGCCGTTAATTTGGCGGCACATACTATGCAGGTGAATACCATTTTCCATAAGAAAATCGACGCTGAAATTGTCGTATTGATCGCCGGTAATCCGGCGTTGACGGGAACCGAAACCCACAGCGCTTGCCGGTTTCAATCCGCTGAACCAAGTGAAAACATCAATGTTATGTACATGTTGTTCAACGATATGGTCTCCCGACAACCATTTCCAGTTCACCCAATCTTTGATCATCCATTCGGCTTCCGTCCATTTCTTTTCGCGCGTTCTGTACCAAAGCATGGACTGATTCCAGTAAACAGAGCCTCCTGTAATTTCACCGATGAGGCCTTCCATGATTTTCTTGTACGACTCCACATAATTGCGTTGATGATGGCGTTGTGTACCCGTAACTATGCAAAGATTTTTGGCAGCCGCTTGTTTGGCTGTGGCCATAATCGAGCGATAGCCTATCGGATCTACACAAATGGGTTTTTCAAGGAATGAGTGTTTTCCTTTTTCGACGGCGTATTTGAATTGCATCGGACGGAAGAAAGGCGGAGTTGCAATGATAACAACATCTATACCGCTATCAATCACTTGTTTGTAAGCTTCCAATCCGACAAACCGTCTCTCTTCAGGAACATCAATTCCTTTGTCGTTTTTCAATTGATCGGCTAAAGCATCCGCACGTTCTTTGAACGTGTCGCCCAATGCAGTTATTGTCAATCCATTACCTGCGTTTAGAAAATCAAAAGCAGCGCCCGAACCACGTCCGCCGCAACCAATAATACCTGCTTTTAATTCGCGTCCGTCCTGAGCTATATCCATTAAATCCGGAATATAATAGGTACCCGGTTCTTTCAATGGCTTTACTTTAGATTTGGAATTTCCGCTACATGCGCTTAATAAGGCAGGACTGCTTGCTCCTACGGTACCTAAAGCGCCGGCCAATGCGGAATTTTTTAGAAAAGTTCGTCTGCTGATATTGTTTTTATTTTTCATAAAAATAGTATTTAATAATTTATAATACATTTGTTTTTCATTTTATTCCTTTTCGCATACGATTCTGAATCCAATACCACGGACGTCCGAGTACCACCAGATACTTTTAGGCTGTTGCGGATCGGTTTTCAACCAAGCGTCGTGTTTTGTATAATCGCGGGCGGCACATCGTACGTCGGCAGCATCGGAAGCGTAGTGTCCTCCTCGAACAACCCATTCGGTTCCTTCCGTAACCAAAGGATTCGTCGCGTTTTCGTTCGTTTTACGGTAAGCCTGCGGATCGTATTTGTCGGCACAATATTCCATTACATTTCCCAACATGTTTTTTAGACCCAAAGGATTTGCTTTAACTGCACCGGGTTCCTGCGTACGACTTTTACTATTGTTTGCATAAATAATAAATGAAGATATAGTATTACTGTCTGCTTTGAAAAATTTACGCCAAAAACCTTTGTTGGAAAAATTCTTAGGATTACCTTCGAAAAAATAGGGCGTTTCGGAGCCGGAGCGTGCGGCATATTCCCATTCGGCTTCGGTAGGCAAGCGGTATTTCTTTCCTGTTACCAACGATAACCATTGACAAAAAGTTTCTGCCGCGTAATGCGTCATCGTGATAGCAGGGCGGTTGCCTCCGCCCCAGCCTTGGTCGGGAAAACCGAAGGGTGGGGTAGGGCCGGAAATTGCATCAACATCCGGGCGGCTATTGTTGGCAAAAACATTAGCCGGAGGCGTCCGGCCTTCACTCATCGTTTTTACGTAGAATGTCCAATACATATCCCAAGTGACCTCTACTTCAGACATGAAGAACGGACTAAGTGTTACCGTACGGACAGGACCTTCATCTTCTTTCCGAAACGGTTCGTCTACGGGGCTACCCATACGGAAAGTACCGCCGGGAACAGCAATCATTTCAAACGATACCATCGAACCGGGTATATGTTCGGTAAAATTTTCAAAAACTCTTACCGGCGTAGCCGTTTTGAAATACAATGAAGTATCCGCAGCGTATCGTACCGGAAGGTTGGTCATTTTTTCGTGTTTGTAATTAGGATTGAAATGGCCTGCGTCCAAATGGCAACTGATACATTGGAGATTTAATTTTTTTTCATTTTCTTCGTAATACAAGTGGGCGGTAATAGCTTCATCGGAGATTTTTTCGGGAAAAAGATTGGCGTGACATTCTTTGCACGATTCATTCGGGATATAAGTCACAGCGTAATCAATTTCCGACTTTCGATTCCAGTCAAAATCGGCGCTGTCTTTAGTGAGATATCCCCATATATCTTTAAATCCCAATCGTGTTTTAGTCAAATAATAGTTCCATGTATGGTTTTGGGGAGGAAGATGGCAATCCACACAGTGGACTTTGGTTCCGCTGTTGTTATTGACATGTTTGGATAATTTCCAACTCTCCGTTACATGCGGATGAACATGGCAAATCATACACGATTCGTCTGACGAGAAATAGATCGAGGTCTGGTAAATGGAAATAACCATACAGATACCTATGAATATCCCTAGAAAAAAATAGAAAGATTTATATTTTAAAATTTTTCTTTTCTTTAATTTTTCTTTCAATTTAGATGACGTTACGTTTTTCATTGGCAGAACAGTTCCCTTAGATAAAGAGTATTATTTGTGTAACTCATATATAGGCATATGTATTTTTTTGCAAAGCAAAAGACAAACATACATGAAAATTTTCAGACATACAAACATTTGTAATGAAAAACTGCGACTCCGGAAATAATTATTTTTTTGTCTTAATTTCAATACTCGCACTTTTTAGTTTTTCCAATTTTGCCTTCAATTTTACTATGCCGGCTTTATTAGATGATTGAATCACTGCCAATGCTTTTCCATTAAACATTTTTCGAGCAGGTTTTTTCAATGAATTGGGATCGGTCGGGTCGCCGTTGTCTGTTCCGGCAATTGTTCCTTCTCCTTCTACATAAAATTGAATGAACTCATTAGCCGTTGGGACGACGTTACCTTCAGCATCTAATGCTTCTACCGTAACAAAAGACAAGTCTTTGCCGTCGGCCGCTATAGTTTGTCTATCGGCTGTCAGCCTTATGGAGGCGGGTTCGCCGGCGGTCTTTATTTCTTTTGTCAATATTTCTTTACCATTTCGATAAGATATGGTTTTTAATGCGCCTTTTTGATAAGGTATTCGCCAGTAAACATGAAATACGTTTTCCGGTTTAGATTTGCGTCCCAAAGACTTACCGTTCAGGAAAAGTTCCGCTTCGTCGGCATGATTGTAATATACCCAAATATCGACAGTATCCCCTTCGTTCCAATTCCAGTGCGGGAAAACATGAAGCACGTCTTTGTCGCTCCATTCGCTTTGATACATATAATATGCGTCTTTGGGGAATCCGGCCAGGTCGATAATCCCGAAATAAGAACTGCGCGACGGCCACCAGAAAGGAGTTGGTTCTCCCAGGTAATCAAACCCCGTCCATATAAACATTCCTGCGATATGGTCGTTGTTTTTGACTATGCGCCACGATTGTTCATGCGTACTGCCCCACGGCACATGGCAATTGTCGTAGGCCGAGCATTGATGTACCGGATGATCGAACGGGATATCCCACCTTTGAGGTCGGATATACACGCTGTCCGACGGCGTCAGGTAGAAGCCGCGCGACATGAGGGCAGACGTAGACTCGGTGATTAAAAGGCTCCGGTTGGGAAACTGTTGCCGGAAACTGGATTTGTTCCAGGCGTGTTCATGGTAATTGAAGCCGATTACGTCCATTGCTCCCGACCGGAAGATGTGGTTGGCGGGATTTACTTCGTTGTTTCCTGTGGTAACCGGACGCGAGGGGTCTAATTCTCTTACCCTATCGGCCATTTTCATGGTCAAAACCGAGTTAACGTGCAGGTTTTGGGTATTTTCATCTTTTTTGCTCAGTGTATAGGCAAAGTTCAAGAGCATGTTTGCTTGTTGCATATCCAGCGTGTCGGCATTTATATCCGACCATTGTTCCAGCACTTCATTTCCTATACTCCATATAAATATGGAGGGATGGTTGCGGTCTCTCAGGATAAGGTCGGTTAAATCTCTTTCGTGCCATTCAGGGAAATCGGCGCTGTAATCGAAAGGCGTTTTCTTTTTACGCCACATATCGAATGTTTCATCCATGACAAGAAACCCCATTTTGTCGCATAAATCCAGTAATTCGGGAGCAGGAGGGTTATGGGATGTGCGAATGGCATTGCATCCCATGTCTTTCAGTATTTCCAACTGACGTTCTATGGCGCGCTTGTTTACGGCAGCGCCCAGACATCCTAAATCGTGGTGATTGCATACGCCTTTTATTTTTACAGGCTCGCCGTTCAGGAAAAATCCGTTGCCGCTATCGAAAGAAAAATAGCGTATGCCTGTCGGGGTTTCATAATCGTCTATTACTTTCCCGTCTTGTTTTACCAGCGTCCATACCTTATAAATATATGGATTTTGGATTGACCAGAGTTGAGGGTTTTTCACGACAAGGGTTTGTGTTACTTTTTCGGTATTGCGAGGTGTGATAGTGATTGTGTTGCTTGCCTGCGCAATGTGTTTGCCGGTAGCGTCGATAAGCGTGGTTAACAGTTCAACATCTGCCTTTGCACCGGTATTGTTTTTCAGTGTAGCGGCTACTCGTACATTGGCGGATTGTTTCGAAACTTCGGTTGTCGTAACGTAGAGGCCCCAATGGTCAATGTGAACCGGATTAACCGCTACCAACCATACATTGCGGTATATTCCGGAGCCTGAGTACCAGCGGGAGTTTGGTTGCTTCGAATTATCTACGCGTACGGCAATTACATTTTTCCCATCTTTTTTTATATAAGGCGTAAGTTCGTAGCGAAACGATATATATCCGTAGGGGCGTTCTCCCAACAATTGACCGTTGATCCAGACTTGACTGTTCCTGTATATACCGTCGAAGTCGATATATATATTCTTGTTTTCAAGTGATTTATCTATCATAAATTCCTTCCTGTACCAAGCTATGCCTCCCGGTAACGCGCCACTACCGGGCGAAGCCGGATTATCGGCCGAAAAATCCGCTTCTATGCTCCAGTCGTGGGGCAAATTTAGCGTTCTCCATTGAGAATCGTTATACTGTTTATTTTTTGCAGAAGGATCGTCGCCCAAAAAAAATTTCCAACCTTCCGTAAAGTCGCTGATTTGTCTTTCTGTTTTATCCGGGGTACACGCCTGTACGAAGAACGCTACAAAGGATAAACTTAAATAGAATAAAAATGTTTTTCGTTTCATACGAAAATGAGTTAACGAGTTAACAAGTTGACGAGTAAACGAATACTCATTTTCATGCTCTTGTGTGTTTGTTAAAGATGATTGTTTCATGAATATATAAATATTAATTTTCAAACCGTTTTTTATATTCCGTCGGTGTAACTCCAAATTCATCTTTGAAATACTTACGGAACAATTTCAGATCATTAAATCCTGTTTGGAATGCCACTTCATTGACATACAGCTGGCTTTTCTCCAGTAATCCGGCCACTCGTTTCAGGCGGATAAAGCGAATAAACTCAGATGGCGTCTTAGCTGTGAGCGACAATATCTTTTTATAAAAATACACGCGGCTCATTCCCACTTCGCGGCTTAAATCTTCGACCGAAAAGTCGGGATTACAAATATTATTTTCCACAATACATACGGCTTTTTTCACAAACTTCTCGTCCATCGGCATGATAGATACCTCGGAAGGAGAAATGTCGATCCGGTTTCTGAATTTTTCGTGTATTTTTCTTTGATGCTCGATCAATTGCGAAACCTTCAATTTCAGCATCTCCATATTGAACGGTTTAGCAATGTAATCATCGGCGCCGGCTTCAAGTCCCGAAACTTTACTTTCATCCGACGCTTTGGCAGTCAGAAGAATAACCGGAATGTGCGAAGTACGAATATCATCCTTAACAAGACGGCAAAATTCCAATCCATCCATTTTAGGCATCATGATATCACTGATAATCAAATCAGGCAGATGATTCAGCACCAAATCGTATGCGGCAACTCCGTCGGCAGCAGTGATGATCCGGAACGACTGTTTAAACAAGATCGCTATAAAATTCCGGAAGTCATCGTTATCGTCGGCTACCAGCAACAAAGGCTTGCTCAGGCCATCATTCCTGTCGCCCTCTTCCGTTTTATACACAGGGAGAAGCGGTTTTTCATCTTGTTTATTTATCTCGCCATGATTTTGAACAATTACCTCCTCGTGAACATATTCGTTTACCGGAAAAGTAACCGTGAATGTAGAACCTTTGCCTTCCTGACTTTCCACCGATACTTCCCCTTTGTGCAGCTTGACGTATTCACTCACCAGATGCAAGCCGACTCCGGTACCCGATTGAGAAGACAAACCGGGATTTTCGATTCGGTAAAAACGCTCAAAAATCCGGTCTTTATGCTGATTCGAAATACCGATTCCCGTATCGGAAACTACGATTTTTAAAAGGCGATCATTCGAACTAACCTGATAAACCAACGACAAATTGATATCGATCTTTCCTCCCGAAGACGTGAACTTGAATGCATTAGAAAGCAGATTACGAATAATTTTCCGTATTTTTTCCTTATCAAACTCCATTTGCAACTCCAGGATGGCGGTAGTAAACGTCAGATTAATATTCTTTTTATTAGCCCAATCGCTAAACGAATAACAAATATCCTTAATATAAGCCACGATATCGCCCATCGAAATATTTAATTGCTCTTTTTGCACATCCAACCGGCGGAAATCCAATAATTGATTAACCAATTCCAACAAGCTCAACGCATTATTTTGGATAATTCCCAACAGGTTCTTTTCTTCACTTGTATGCGCCTCATGCAACAACTTTTCAATCGGATTGATAATTAACGTAAGCGGCGTACGAAATTCATGACTAATGTTGGTGAAAAAGCGGAATTTCATTTCATCGATTTCATGTAGCTGACGAGCCTCTATGATGCGCTTCGTATGCTCAAACTTAGCTCGTTGCCGTTTCAAAAGAAATCGCATGACAAAGAAAAGAAATCCGAGAATTAAAAACGAGTAAATCGAGTAAGCCCACCAAGAAAGCCAAAAAGGCGGATGAATGACGATCGGAAGCACAATCGGCTCTTCCGCCCATAAATCGTCGTTATTGCAAGAATAAACAATCAATCGATAATTCCCCGGATTCAGGTTGGAATAAGAAGCGGAATTTTGTCCCTTTTTTGTATTCATCCACTCCTGGTCAAAACCCTCCAACCGGTACCGGTATTTATTCTTTTCGGGATGAATAAAGTTAAATGCCGAAAAATGAATACTAAAACTATTCTTATTATAATCCAATTCCAATTGATCCAAGCAAGTAATAGATTGATCTAAAATTACCTTATTCTGGTATTTTTCTGTCGGACGAATGATTTGATTTCCGATTTCCAAAGTCGTAAAACGAGATTGAGGAACATGAGAATTGAACGGAATAGAAAGCGGATCAAAGTATGCATAACCTTTCGTACACCCAATATAAATATGTCCGTCTTTAGTTTTAAAAATGGCGTTAGGGTTACAAATAGGACTCAATAATCCGTCTTTCTCGTCAAACGAAACGATGGAATAAACGACTTTCCCGTCTTGCTTTACAGGCGTGATACAGCACAATCCGTTGCGCGTTCCCGCCCATATCTTCCCCTCCTCATCTTCGACAAGAGAACTGACCTGCTCGCCGGGCAGCCCGTCGGCAGAAAGCAAACAAGAAGCCTTATCTTTTTCCGAATTATAAATAACGATACCGTTGTCGGTAGCCAACCATAACTGTCCGTTTCTATCAATAATCGCATTGCAAACAGTTCCGGCAGTCAATGCCTCCATTTCTTCATTATTACTGAAACAAGGGCGAATCCTGCACGTTTCCGTATCCAGTATATTCACTCCGGAAGCCGTACATAAATAAATGCTCCGGGAATCTTTCGTAAACATAGAAAGAATATAATTCTGCTGGCTGTTCGACATAGTAAAATGCTTGAATTTTTTGCGGCTCGGATCAAGTTGATTAATCCCGCCGCCCAATGTCGCAATCCATATATTATGATTTTGATCCTCAATCAGTTTGTAAACGCTTTTATTTGAGAGCGAATTGCTGTTATTCGGGTCGGGCAGGTAACGCACAAACCGGTTTCCTTCCAACCGATTCAGGCCGCCGAAAAACGTGCCGAACCACATCTTTCCTTCATGATCCTCCAAGAGAGAAATAATGATATTGGACGAAATACTATTCGGATCATTCGGATTATGCTTGAAAACCTGAAACGATTGCGTATGCTTATTATAACGAATCAACCCTTCGCCATTCGTTCCGATCCACAAATTACCGTTCCCGTCTTCAAGCAAAGCATTACAATCCTTTATCTCCAACGACTGATCATTGAAAAAAGCAACAGGCGGTTTTTCAAACTTAAACATCTGCGGATGATAATACGACACCCCGTTTTTGTATGTTCCGATCCATACCGTACCAATATCGTCGCAATAAATGCTGATAGTAGAATTTTGGCTGATAGAATTAGGATTTTGAGGATTATGTTTCAATACATGAATATGATTGGTCTTCTTATCAAAAATATTGACCCCGCCATGATCGGTTGCAATCCATATCCTGCCCTCTTTGTCTTCACATACGCTACGTACAAAGTCGGAATGAACATTGGGATGGAACTTCCGGTCAATCACTGTCCATTTTTGCGTTTTCATATCCAAAAAAAGCACGCCTTTATCCGAAAATCCGGGATAAATCCAAGGATTACCATCCGAATCGATAAAGATATTCTTAGCAATGACAGCAGACTCTTTATTTTTGCAGACATAATCCGAACGAAAATCAACTTGTCCAGATTTCAGATTAAAACGCTCCAACAAACCATTTTCAAAAAGTGCCCAGCAATAATCCCCGTCCGGTTTGATCCCTAATATATTACCGCCACTTAACGAATTAGAGCCGGAATTTTGTTGGTAACGTTTACATTCCCGCTCCTTAACACTGTAAAAATAAATACCATCATCCGGATAATAAAGATAATAATCCTTTTCCTTATTAAACTCCACAAGCGTCGGATCAGCCGGCAAGCCCATCGGTTGAAGCAGAAGAGATATATTTCGAATAAATCGCTCGGTACGATAATCATAAACAGTATAGTAAGGATTTCCTTTGAACCATAAATTCCCATGCACATCTTCCCGTATATCCCTGACGGCATTATAAGGAATACTCGCGCTATCGCCCAGAATAGACTTATATAAAACAAAATCATACCCGTCGTAACGATTCAAGCCGTAATTAGTTGCGAACCACATAAATCCCCGGCTATCCTTATAAATATACTCAACCTGATTGTTGGAAAGCCCATTCGTGTTATCTAAGCGCGAAAAATTATAAGCGACGGCAGATAACAAGTTGGCAATCAGTGAAAAAATAAGGAATATAAAGCGTAACAATTTCATAATAAAAAGAATATAAAACGATTCTTTACACTTGCAAAAATAGGGAAAAAGAAGTAAAAAAAATATTTAAAACCCACATATTATAAGAACAGTTAACAAAACTCCCCGCAGTGGATAACAAAACTCCCTCGCCGCGAAACATTCCTATCCTTTGAAAGAAACATTTTATACTTAGTACTATGACAAATAGATTTACCTTTGCACATAATCTTAATTTATTATCATGAAGCGACTAAATTTTCTCATCGGGTTCGGTTTATATCTGTTGATTACGGCTTGCGGCTCGCCGCCCGTTCAAAAATTACCGGACGGCGTAGTAGTACGTCCAAGCAATCGAACAACCAATGGTGTGCGGCAAGTGCGCCTCCAAGTAATTACCGACGACATTATCCATGTAACAGCCACACCCGATAAACATTTCCCCGAAGAAAAAAGTTTAATAGCCGTTTACCCGGATACAAAAACGCAAGGATGGGATATCAAAGAAGCAAAAGATCAAGTCGTTTTGCAAACAGCAACATTAAAAGCCCTGATTTCGAAAAAAACCGGCGAAATATGCTTTACCGACTTGCAAGACAACATAATTCTCCAGGAAAAAAAAGAAGGAGGAAAATCGTTTGAACCGGTTTCAATAGACGAGCGCCAAGCCTATACCTTGCGTCAAATATTTGAATCGCCCGGAGACGAAGCATTCTATGGATTAGGACAACATCAATCGGACGAATTTAATTATAAAGGAAAAAGCGAAGTACTGTACCAATATAACACGAAAGTATCCGTTCCCTTTTTTGTTTCCAACAAAAACTACGCCCTCCTGTGGGACAATTACTCCCTGACCAAATTTGGCGATCCCCGCGATTACGCCCAATTAAATCAATTCGTATTAACCGGAAAAGACGGAAAAGAAAACGGATTAACGGCGACTTATATGATAAACGGCGACACAAACAACATCTTTATCGCCCGCCAGGAAGACGCTATCGACTACGAAAACCTGGAAACAATCCGCCGGTTCCCGAAAGATTTTCCATTCTATAACTCGACGGTTGTTTGGGAAGGATACATCGAGCCGGAAGAAAGCGGCCTTTTCCGATTCATTTTGTATTACGCCGGTTACACCAAAGTATATTTGGACGATTTGCCGGTAGTAGCCGAACGCTGGCGTACGGCATGGAATCCGAACAGCTATAAGTTTACCGCCGATTTGAAAAAAAGACAAAAACATAAACTCAAAATAGAATGGAAGCCCGACGGCGGAATCTCTTATATTGGGTTAAAAGCCCTAAGCCCCCTGCCACCCTCCGAACAAAACCAATTATCACTTTGGTCGGAAGTAGGACGGCAAATCAACTACTACTTCATCCAAGGCGAAAAACCGGACGACCTTATCAAAAATTACCGGACTATAACCGGAAAAGCGCAAGTAATGCCCAAATGGGCGATGGGATTTTGGCAAAGTAAGGAACGGTATAAAACACAAGACGAGATACTAAACACCCTGAAAGAATTTCGCCGCAGGAACATTCCGATCGACAACATTGTGCAAGACTGGTCGTACTGGCCGGAAGACGCCTGGGGAAGTCACGAATTTGACGCCTTGCGATTCCCCGATCCGAAAGCCATGGTGGACGAAGTGCACGCCATGAACGCCCGGATTATGATTTCGGTATGGCCGAAATTCTATCATACCACGCAACATTATAAAGAATTTGATGAAAAAGGCTGGATGTACCGGCAAGCGGTAAACGACAGTATTAAAGACTGGATCGGACAAGGTTACGTCGGTTCGTTTTACGATGCTTACAGCGAAGGCGCCCGCGAATTATTTTGGCGGCAAATGAACGAAAAATTATACAACAAAGGTTTCGACGCCTGGTGGATGGACGCTTCCGAACCGGACATACTTTCCAATGCAAGCCTGTCGTATCGCAAAGCCTTGATGAATCCAACGGCCTTAGGATCTTCCACCGAATACTTTAATGCGTATGGTTTGATGAATGCGAAAGGCATTTACGAAGGCCAACGCAAAACAAATAACGAAAACCGCGTATTTCTACTGACCCGTTCCGGATTTGCCGGCTCCCAAAAATATGCGGCGGCGATTTGGAGCGGCGATATAGCCACCCGGTGGGAAGACATGAAAGCGCAAATTCCGGCGGGATTGAATTTCTCTATTTCCGGCAATCCCTATTGGACAATGGATAATGGCGGTTTCTGCGTGGAAAGGCGATATGTACAGGCCGAAGAAAATTCTCCCGACCGGGATGAATGGCGGGAATTGAATGTACGCTGGCACCAGTTCGGTTCGTTCGTACCGCTCTATCGCACTCATGGGCAATTCCCCGCCCGTGAAGTTTGGAACATTGCACCGGAAAATCATCCGGCTTATAAAACGATTGTCGCTTACACACAATTACGTTATCGGTTGATGCCTTATATCTACACCTTGGCAGGAATGGCTCATTTCGATGATTATACGATTATGCGCCCATTAATGATGGATTTCACTAGCGATCAAAACGTAATGAATATCGGCGACCAGTACATGTTAGGCCCCCATTTGATGGTCTGTCCCGTTTACCAATACAAAGCGCGTTCGCGTGACGTTTATTTCCCTGCAAATACGGGATGGTATGAATATTCCTCCAATAAGTACGTAGAAGGCGGGCAAGTATTGAAAGTAGATGCGCCTTATGAGCGAATGCCGCTTTATGTTCGCGCAGGTTCTATTTTACCAACCGGTAATGTGATTCAACATACGCAGGAAGCGCAAACCGATCTTATACTGAAAGTTTATACCGGAACCAATGGCGAATTTACGCTCTATGAAGATGAAGGAACGAACTATAATTATGAAAAAGGCGACTATTCTTCCATCAAATTCGTTTACGGCGAAGCTTCGAAAAATTTGATTATCGAGGACCGTAAAGGCGAATTTCGAGGTATGCCCAAAGAAAGGCAATTCATTATTGAATGGATATTCAAAGATAGAAAAATGATAACTACGGAAATAAAATACAGTGGCTCAGAAATAATGGTAAGAGTACCGTGAAAAAACATAAAACAGTTGAAAATTATTAACAATTATTTACTTTAAATTATTAAATACTATTAACAAATGGATGTAAACATGAGACTATTATCGAAGCAAAAAAAATGCTTACGGAGAATATGCCTGATACTTGTTATTGGCCTATTCCCGCTTACCGGGCTTTACGCTCAGTCGAATCGTCAAATTTCAGGCGTTGTATCGGATATTACAGGCGACCCGCTTTTCGGGGCTTCCGTAATAGAGAAAGGCGCTACAAACGGAACAGTGACGGATATCAATGGGAAATTTACTTTAACGGTAAAAGAAAACGCAACAATTGAAATCTCTTTTATCGGATTTAAACCACAGACATTGGATGTCGGACAAACAAGCGTATTTAATATTGTCCTCGAAGAAGAGTTGAACTTTTTGGACGAAGTAATCGCTATCGGATATGCCATGCAAAAGAAAAAACTGAATACCGGCGCAACGGTTCAGGTAAAGGGCGGCGATTTGGTAAAAATGAATACGCTAAGTCCCTTGCAGGCATTACAAGGACAAATGCCGGGCGTTCAAATGGCGGCAACCTCCGGACAACCGGGTTCGGCGATGAAAGTAGTGGTCCGGGGATTGGGCACCGTCCACAGTTTCGAACCCCTCTATATCATCGATGGCATTGAAGGGGATATCAGCGTACTGAATGCTGCTGATATTCAACAGATTGACGTACTGAAAGATGCTGCTTCGGCGGCAATCTACGGTGCACAAGGGGCCAATGGAGTCGTTTTAATAACAACCAAGCAGGGTACAAAAGGAAAAAGTAAGGTTTCTTTCGATGCTTATTACGGGGTTCAAAAAGCTGCTCGCAAAGCCCAAATGTTGAACGCTGAAGAGTACAAAATTATCATGAACGAACAGGCTTTGAACTCCGGTTCGGCTTTTAGCGATTTCGACGCTATGGAAGGGCTGGCCGATACGGACTGGATGAACCTCATGCTCAAAGATGATGCAAAAACAGAGAACTATTCGCTAAACATTAACGGCGGCTCCGAATCTTCGGTTTATGCGCTTTCATTGAACTATACGAATCAAGAAGGTATTGTAGGAGGACGGGATGTTTCCAATTACGAACGTTATGGATTCCGTATCAACACCGAACATAAATTGTACGGCGATGCGTTGAAAGTAGGACAACATTTGAACTTCAATTACATCCGGAATACGGGTATCAGCGTAGGAAATCAGTACAATAACACGCTACGGGGAGCATTCGCGACTTCTCCGCTTTCTCCTGCTTACAGCGATAACAACCTATACGAAAGCCCGTTTAATGACACAAGCAATTCGCCTTGGTACAATGGGGACGGTAATCCCTATGGTTTGATGATGACCAGTACAAACAATGCCAATGATAACCAGAAACTGTTGGCGGATGTATATGCCGAATGGCAACCGCTGAAAAACCTGAAACTGAAAACCATATTCGGAATGGATTACTATGCCGGCGAATACAGAAGTTATACGCCGCTTTATCGTTTCTCGATTTATTCCTACAACGAAGACCATACCACCGTCAACCAGAACATGAGTAAAGGTCATACAATGACCTGGACCAATACGGCAAGCTACGATTTCAACTTAAACGAAACACATGCTTTCTCCGCTCTACTGGGTATGGAAGCTGTTCGTTACCAGGGAACTTACGTAGGCGCTTCCAACTGGAATTTGCTTGCCCAATTTGATGATTTTGCTCATGCGTATCTGGACAATACCACCGGACAAGCCCATTTCAGCGACGATGGGACAAGTATCATCGAAACCCGCTATGTAAACGGGAGTCCGGAAAATAAATATCGCCGCGTTTCTTATTTCGGACGTATCGGTTATAATTACAGGGAAAAATACCTGTTCAATACAACTGTACGAATCGATAGTTCTTCCAAATTTGCTCAGGGACATCGCGCAGGAGCCTTCCCGTCTTTTTCGGCCGGTTGGGTAATGACAAGCGAAGATTTTATGGAAGCAACTCAATCGTTTTTGGATTATCTGAAAATACGGGCAAGCTGGGGACAAATCGGAAATCAAAATATCGACGATTTCCAGTATACTTCGCCGATCAATACCTCCACCGCTTATGATGCAGAGAATGCGGCGGCATTTTATGTGTTTGGCACAAATAAAATAAATGTGCCCGGCGCTTATCCGAACCGTTTGTCGAATCCGAATGTAAAATGGGAAACTTCCGAACAAACCGACATCGGTTTCGATGCCCGTTTTTTCAAACGTTTGGACGTCAACCTTGACTTTTATATCAAAACAACTAAAGACTGGTTGGTTGTGGCCCCTATTCTGGCAACAGGCGGCGCAAACCCACCTGTTATCAATGGCGGTAATGTGAAAAATACAGGGATAGAAATGGCTTTCAATTGGAACGACCGCATCGGACAAGTAAATTATCACGTAGGAGTGAATGGCGCTTATAACAAAAATGTGGTGGGAGAAATCCCTACCGACGACGGAATAATTCATGGACTAATTAATATGTTGTACGATAATTCCGAAGAATTTTACCGCGCACAAGACGGCCACGCCATCGGATATTTTTGGGGATATAAAACCGCCGGAATCTTTCAAAGCCAAGCCGATATTGATGCATGGAAAGCAGACGGAAACGGCATTCTTCAACCGGACGTCAAACCGGGCGATGTGAAATACGTGGATATAAAAAAAGACGGTATAATCAATGCCGACGACAAAACAGACTTGGGTAACGGAATACCGGATTTTACCTATGGTTTTAATATAGGATTGGATTACAAGGGATTTGACTTCTCGGTGAATGCTTACGGCGCTGTCGGCAACAAAATTGTTCAAGCGTATCGCAACCAGACGAATAAGCGGTCGAACTATACAACGGCTGTTTTGGGACGATGGACGGGAGAAGGAACTTCCAATCGTATTCCTCGCGTGACGGATACGAACATTAACTGGCAATTCTCCGATTTGTACCTGCAAGACGGCGATTATTTGAAAATCAGCAATATTACTTTGGGTTACGATTTTGCAAAATTAATCAATTGTAAATATTTAAGTCAGGTACGGCTTTATGGGCAAATCCAAAATGCTTTCACCTTTACTAAATACGACGGCATGGATCCTGAAATCGGTTATGGAACAGATGGTTGGGTTTCAGGTGTAGATTTGGGATACTACCCAAGACCCCAAACATTCTTATTCGGCGTAAATCTCAAATTTTAGTAAACGAGTAAACAAGTAAACGAGTAAACAAGTAAACGAGTAAACGAGTAAACGAGTAAACAAGTAAACGAGTAAACAAGTAAACAAGTAAACGAGTTGACATAAACAAGATTAATCTATATAAAATTAAAGCAATTATGAACAAATTCAAATTATATACAATTATACTCTGGGTAGCAGGAATGGGAATGACCTCCTGTTTAGATAGCTTCCTGGATTCGGTACCAATGACGCAGGTATTGGATAAGAACTTCTACCGAACGGTAGCCGATGCGGAGATGGCTTTGATCGGATGTTACGACGGATACCAGCGAACAACTTCAAATGGTAACATGGCTTTCTACGTTACATCGGAAGTCCTCTCCGACGAATGTTTCGGAGCAACCGGATTCGCCGATACTCGCGATTATCAGGTTTTAGACCGTTTCGACATCAGTCAATCGCCCTCGCACAACAATATTTTCAATGGAACATGGGGCGATTATTATGCGGGCATTTTCCGTTGCAATACTTTAATCGGCAAATTGGACGGAACCGATTTTTCTAAAGACGAAAGCGCCCGTCCCCGCATCGAAGGAGAAACCCGTTTTTTGCGGGCTATCCTCTATTTCGACTTGGTGCGGTTGTTCGAGAAGATCCCGCTGATTATTGTTCCAACTACGGATAATGTACCTCAAGCGGATCCGGCGGACGTATACAAACTAATCGTGGAAGATTTGAAATTTGCCGCCGGCAATATTCCGGCAAACGCTTACCCGAAATCCAATGCGGCAACTAACGATGGTCGTGTAACTCGCTATGCCGCCGAAGCAATGTTGGCCAGAGTTTATTTATTCTACACCGGCTATTATGCTAAAGACGACTTGGGCATAACCAAAGCGGAAGTCCTGGCTGCATTGGAGGACGTTATCGACAGCAAAGAGTTCGGATTGGTTGAAGAATATAAGTCCCTTTGGCCGGCATCAAGCTATGTACCCATCGAAGAAAATAATACTTTAGATAAATCGGGATACGCCGGTATGGGAAACAAGGAAACCGTCTTTGCACAAAAGTTCAACAGTACGCAAGATTATAACGGCAACCTGGATGGTAACCGCTGGCTGGTAATGATGGGAATGCGCAACACCAACTGGGCGCCTTACGGAAAAGGCTGGGGCGCCTGTACGGTAAATCCGGCGCTGGTAAATGCCTTTGATAATGCCGACAAGCGGAAAACCGCTTCCATCATTGATATTAAAAGTGAAGGAATTGAAGCAACGTATGATATCAAAGATCAACGCGAATATACAGGATACAGCAATAAAAAATATACACCCACTTGTTTTCCCGACGGTACTTCGGATACAGGCGGGGAACAAAATTTCCAGGATTCGCAAGATCAGGACTTTGTGGTAATACGATATGCCGATGTTTTGCTGATGGCGGCAGAATTAGGTTCGAGTAATGCTCAAGCCTATTTCGACGCGGTACGTGGAAGAGCCGGATTGACACCCCTGCCGGCCACCGTGGAAAACATCCAAAAAGAACGCCGCTTTGAATTTGCATTCGAAGGACTTCGTTACTGGGATTTACTTCGTCAAGGCTTGGATAAAACTGCTTCTACGATAGCTCAAACTCAAAATGTATTGAGCGGAGGCGAAGCGGATCAAGTCGTCATCAGCGCTGAAAAAATCAGGAAAACACGAGGATTTATGCAAATCCCTGCTACTCAAATAACCCTTTCCAAAGGTGTTCTAATACAAAATCCGGGATGGGAATAAAATTAACTGTAAAAAATAGAAGATTATGAACAAGATATTTAAATTATTCGTTTTACTGTTTTGGGGAATCTCATGGATGACTTCCTGCTCTCCTGATGAAATTAGTATAGGAGAAGCAAACGTTGCTCCCGAAGACCTGGTAGAAGGTATTGCCTTCAAGATTGAACACGACGCCGCAAACCCCAATATCGTATATTTAAAAAATTTGATGGGCAGTCAATATACTCCCCTTTGGAATCACCCGCAAGGTAGAAGCCAGGAACAAACAGTAACGCTTAAAATTCCGTTTGCCGGCGATTATGAAGTACAATTTGGGGTAGAAACTCGCGGCGGAATTGTTTACGGCGAACCGGTTACATTCCATATCGACAATATGTATGCCGAATTTATCAGCGACCCGTTGTGGATACTATTGGCCGGCGGCGCAGGAGAAGAAAAAACCTGGTATTTAGATCTGGATGCAGACGCCGTTTCCCGTTATTTTGTCGGCCCCCTGTTTTTTTACGGAGTCGATGATTCCTGGCTGACCGTAACGGAAGGCCAAACCATCGACGGCGATTCTTGGAATTGGCAACCCGATTACAAAGGCAATTCATGGCTGTTTGCCGCCGCTGATTTCGGCACAATGACCTTTGATTTGAAAGGAGGAGCGCACGTAACCGTCGAGCACCTGACCATTCCCGACCGAGGAAGGGAACAGGGTAGCTATATGATTGATGTGGACAACCATACGATGAAAATGGTCGATGCTACGCCCTTGCACGATATCAACCGCGACGGTGTAGTAGTCAACTGGGGAGACATCAAAATTCTGTCGTTGACCGAAAACTCCATGCAATTAGGCGTGCTTCGCGACAAAGCATTATCCGGCGAAGACCCTTGCTTGCTGGTTTATAACTTTATTTCCAAAGAATATAAGGATAATTGGACACCGGGCGAAACGGTAGAACCGGAACCGGCTCTCCCCGATAATTGGCAAAATGACGTAAGCCAAATCGTATCCACTTCCATCAAATGGGTATTGTCTCCGACCACTCCATTCAACTGGGCAAATCTGGACGGCTCGTTGATGAACTCCTGGAATACAGTCGCAGATTATCCCGACTGGACCGGATTCGATGCAAGCATACCGGCTACTTACGCCGCTTTTTCTCTGACTTTGGATTCGGACGATCATTCGGTTATTTATGTTGCGCCCGACGGCGTCGAACAAACCGGAACTTACACCTTGGATGAAAAAGGGTATTATACTTTTACCGGCGTAACCCCTGCGTTCAATATCTGTTCTTGGGTAAATTTGAATACCTCTGCCGAAAACCAATGGCGTATAGTGAAAATAGAAAAAAACGCTTCGAATAAAGTTACAGGAATGTGGGTAGGCGTGCGCGATCCTGAAAAACCGGAATATATGGTTTGGAAATTAGAACCCCAAAGCGGCGGCGGAACGGGAAGCGACCCGTTGAACGATTGGAAAAAAGCGTTGGCAGGAAAAACATTTACTCCGGACGTGAACTGGTTTGTTGACTGGGTGGGTTTCCCGCCGGACTTTTCGGGCGGGTGGACTTCTTCCTCTACATTTGGCGATGATTATACCAGTAATGGTTGGGTATGGGACGCTGATGTAAGGGAGGTCGCAGAAAGCGCTACCTTGCGATTCTTTATGGAAGGAAGTACAATGAAAGTAGAATTAAATCAAATGAAAGAGGGGACGCCTTATTCGGCTACCGGAACGGTAACAATTGATCCGGTAAACAATATTTTGAATATTGACATCCCGCTGGTTGATTATACCGGCACGGTTGCCGCCTGGCTGGGTTCAACTAATCCAAAGTCTTTGACCGGAAATGAATATGATTGGTATTTTGTTTCTCATGGTGGAAGTAACCTCGGAAATATCGATTCAAACGGATTCTGGTTGGGAAGAGTCACTAACTCGATTGCCGCCGGAGATACCAGTGACGAAGTCTTGATTTTTCATTATGTAAAACAATAAAATAAACAGATTACGTAAAATGGAGTCTTTTAGGATACGATTATTTTCCATATCCTGTATAATATTGTTGGTTGGAGCTTGTTCCGGTGAAAATCCGGAACAGGCTACTGAACTGCTTGTTTCTGTAGAAACGCTTCATTTTGCCAACACTGCGGAAACCAAAGTCATTCATATTAAAGCCGGTACGAAGTGGGCAATTACTGTTAGCGACGCCTGGTGCAGTGTTTTTCCCGAATCAGGCGAAAGCGGCGGTACAGTGAAAGCGGATGTTTCGGTTTTGGCGAATACGTCCTCTTCCGTACGCAATACGACGCTTACCGTAATTGCCGGTTCTTTATCCAAGACAATTGCAGTTACACAAGAAAAAAACGCTTTTCTATCTATTTCACCCCAATCCGTTGAAGTAAAACCGGAAGGAGAAACCATTTCGATTGAGGTACAAGCCTCCGGCGATTTTACGGTCGAAGCTTCCGCCGCTTGGATTGGCGTTGGAAGCTACGCAAACAATAAGCAAAGTTTTACCATTGCCGCCAATAACGGCACTACATCGAGAGAAGGGAAAATTACGTTTACTCAAGACGCCTTGACAGAGGAGGCGACTGTAATTCAATTGGGAGCGTCCATGACTATTCCGGCAGATAAAACCGGAATGACTAACGATGCTGTTCCTTTAGTCGCTCAAATGAATTACGGTTGGAATATAGGTAATACCTTGGAGGCATACAATGAAGCCGTTCCTTCCGAAACGGCCTGGGGAAATCCGAAAGCGTCCAAACAATTGATTGATGCCGTTAAAGCCGCCGGATTCAACGCCATACGTATTCCTTGCGCCTGGAATGGTTATATAGAAGATCCATCTACTTACAAAATTAAGGACTCTTGGTTGGCTCGTGTCAAAGAAGTGGTTGATTATTGTGTGGACAATCATATGTACACCATTCTGAATATTCATTGGGACGGCGGATGGTTGGAAGAAAATCCCACTTACGCCGCGCAAACGGAAGTGAACAAAAAGCAAAAAGTCCTTTGGGAACAAATCGCCGTCTATTTCCGCCATTACGACGAACGTCTTTTGTTTGCCGGTACAAACGAAGTCCATGCCGGATACGGGAATCCTACCGATGAAAATATTCAAGTTCAGTTATCGTATAACCAGACGTTTGTGGATGCCGTTCGTTCTACCGGCGGTAAAAATGCCTGGAGAAATTTAATCGTACAAGCCTACAATACAAACATCGACCATGCTGTCGCGTATTTGAAAATGCCGTCGGACAATGTCGCCAATCGTTTAACCGTAGAAATACATTACTACGACCCTTGGGATTTCTGCGGCGAAACAGGCGATAACTTTAAATATTTGTGGGGAAAAGAATTTAGCGGACCCGGAAAATCATCATATGGGCAGGAAGAATATGCCGACGAGCAATTCGGTAAAATGAAAACCCATTTCATAGATAAAAATATTCCGGTAATTTTGGGCGAGTATGGAGCTAATATCCGGACAACTTCGTTGGCAAACGACCAACAAAGAGCCGATAATCGCAAATCGCGCAATAATTATTTGCGCTACGTTACCGCCTCGGCAAAAAATGCGGGAATAGCTCCGTTTTATTGGGATAACGGCTTTATCGGGGATAAAACGATGGCGCTATTCAATCGAAATACCGGCGAGCAGCTATATCCCGATGCAATTGATGCAATCATGAATAAATAATAGAATTTTTTCGTACCTTTACGCTTGCAAATTCTAAAAACTTAAAAATCACTACTGACCGACTAAAATAGATTACTTTTCACTTGCATATTTAAAGTATTTTGCAGATAGTCTTTTTCGCTTGATTATCTCTTGTAGAATTGAATATTTGCGGACAAAT
>JAISOJ010000079.1 GCA_031275735.1 Dysgonamonadaceae bacterium | reverse complement strand
TAAAAAAAAGTGTATGTTAATTTTTTGTTTTTAGGTAAATTTGTTTATGGGTGTATTTTCAAAATTACACGATTCACAATTTTTCCGTCACTCCATTTCTCTATACAATGCACAAAATTACCCCGCGTAAAGTATAAATAAATTTATATAATACATTCCTTTATAAAAAATGATTTTTTATTTAAAATTCCATTTTTTTTAATACCTTTGATCCATAATATACTAATGATGTCAATCAGATATACCAATTTTATTTTAATTTTTCAATAATTAAATTTCGTAAATTTTATGAAAAAAAGAATTACTTTTTTGATTGTTGCCTTGTCTTTTTGCTATTTAACAGATGGACAGGCCCAGACGCTTAAAAAGCAAAATCAATTGAATTTTTCTGCGAAAAAAGAAGCGAAGAAATCTCCTTTAACAAAACAAGAAGATTTTAATGAACTAAAAAATTCCGCCCGACAGAAAAAATTGTTAACCGCACGAGAAAAAACGGTAATTTCAGCAAATTATCCGTTTCCTACAGGGAGAATCCCCCAAACAAAATCGCTAAGCGAGACAACTGTCTTTCTCGAAGATTTTGAAAATTCTCCAATTGAACCTCCTTATACACTACCTTCGGGATGGACGGATATACCTACCCCAAACGGCTTTGGTTGGAGTACGGGCCCCGTAGTAACCTTTGAGGATGAGCTGGTTCCCGGTCATTCGGGAATAAGATTTGCCAGTATATTCTACCATGGGACTGTTGCCCATAACGCATGGGCTATCACTCCGGAAATTGGTCTTACCGCCGGAAAACCCTATAAAATTAGTTTTTGGGTAAATATGGCCGGATATTATACTTACGAGCGCTTGGAAGTAAAATTAGGAACAGGCGCTAATCCGGAATCTTTGAATACGCTTATCTTCGACAACGGACAAAGGAATTATTTGGAATGGACGGAAATCTCATACGAATACATTCCACCAACGGATGGCAATTACTTTATCGGATTCCACAGTATTTCTCCTGCGAGTGAAGATTATACCTTTTTTGACGATGTAAAAGTAGAGGAATTAATTGCAACCGCACCGGCTGCGCCAAGCAATTTCATAGCAACGCCCGACGCTGACGGCGCTCATAGAGTTACTCTGGCGTGGACAAATCCATCGACGACGAGAGGAGGAAGTCCGTTAACTTCTTTAAATTCCCTTGTCATCCAACGGAATGGAACTACTATACATACAATAGATAGTCCTACCCCGGACGCTAACGATACATGGATAGACAATTCTCCGACAAACGGGAATTATACCTACCTCATTTATGCAACCAATGCGGATGGACCGGGCAGCTCCGTTTCCCAGACCGTCTTTGTAGGAAGCGATCCTTGCGTTGACGGTATTAACAATTTCCCTTATAGCGAAAGCTTTGAGGATCAATCCACACTCGATTGTTGGAATGTCTATGACGCGGATGGATCAGGCGAGTTATGGGGTACTTGGTGGGAATTAGTTTCCGAACGCTCCCATACGGGAACTTTTTCCGTAAAACACAAGTGGACGTCACCGACTTTAGGAAGACAGGATGGTTGGTTGATTTCGCCGAAAGTAGTTATCCCTGATGGAAAAGTCATTAAACTCTCATTTTGGTCATTCAATGAATACCCCAATGATTATGAAAAAAACAGTATATGGATTTCGGAAAATAGCAGCGATCCCCTATCCGGCCACTACCAAAAAGTATGGGAAGCAGAATCGGTTAGTGAAGATTGGGTAGAAACGGAAATCAGCTTAGCCTCATTTACGGGAAAAGAAATCTATATCGCTTTCCGATACGAAGGTCTTAATGCGCACAGTTGGTACATCGACGATCTGAATTTCACCGAATTTCAAGGAATCGACGCGGGAGTATCAGCGATTGTAGCCCCTGTAACCGGATCGCTTACAAACGATGAAAGCATCGTTATAAAAGTAAAAAATTTCGGTACTGAAGCGCTTAACGACGTCCCTGTAGAAGTTCAAATAGATAATGAAACGCCGATTACCGGAATTGTTCCCTCTATTGCATTGGGCGGAGAAGAGGTTTATACATTCCCGACAGTTGATCTTTCCATCGAAAAAACGTACACCATAAAAGCTTATACTAAATTAGAAACAGATACGAATGCGGCAAACGATACGGCTACGGTTAAGGTCACGAACACCGGAGATTGCACTATTACCGAATTTCCGTATAACGAAGGCTTTGAAGAAGAAGGAAGACTGTTATGCTGGAGCAAGTTTTATTACGATGAAGACGCCGAAACTAATGGTTGGGCGTTGATAACCGGTGAAGTTCATGGAGGGGGACATTCTATTTACCATATTTTCGGACCAGCAGCCTTCAAGCAAGATGGTTGGTTGGTATCGCCGAAAATACGGATTCCGGCAGACGGAGTCTATCGATTCACATTCTGGTCATGTAACCAACGCACGGACTGGTATGGGAAAAATAGCGTATGGATTTCTAAAAACGGTAACGATCCCCAATCCGGAAATTTCGTAGAAGTATGGTCGCCGACATCGGTTACATATAATTGGGAAGAAACGAAAATAAACCTGACCCAGTTCGCCGGAGAAGATATCTATATTGCTTTCCGCTACGAAGGTTATGATGCACATTCCTGGTTTTTAGACGATGTGAAAGTGGAATTACTTACAGGATCAGACGCCGGGGTCACAGCGATTGTATCTCCCGCAAGCGGACCCAATCTTACCTCAACAGAAACAATTACATTGAAAGTGAGAAACTTTGGAGCCGAAGAACTCACTAATGTTCCGGTCAAAGTAAGCGTAGATGGAGGAGCGCCGGTCAGTGAAACGATTCCTTCCATTGGTCTTGATCAAGAAGTAGAATATACATTCACGTCGAATAAACTCGATCTTTCTGCCATAAAAACATATACGATAAAGGCATATACAGGCTATCCCGCCGATACCGATTTTTCGAACGATACAACAACCCTCTTTGTAAGCAACGATGGAAACACAGCTGTAATGGGCCACGCTGTTTCCATCACTTCCTGCAACATCCCATTCGTTGATGATGGAAATGCCGAATACTACCGCGAAAGCCCAAATGAAACTCAAACTATCACGTTCTATCCGGAAACTTCCGACGGCAAAATGATGGCCGAATTTACAGCCTTTCATTCTACTCCTTATGAACTTGCTTATTGGGGAGGTTATTTTGTAGAAACTTTGGGTGATACGCTTTATGTCTATAACGGAAATACGGTAGACGAAAGTTTATTAATTGATATTTTAACGGGTAATTTGAACGAAAATTTGCCGCTTCCATATAGATCGTCGGCGCCGGACGGATCGCTTACGTTTGTGTTCAAAAAACAAAGCAATCTCCCCAAAGCCGGTTGGAGCGCCAATATAACCTGCTTCACTCCGCAATTGGACGACGCAGCAGTAATCAAAATCTTATCGCCGGTGAAAGACGAAGAATCGCCGGCACAAGTAAAGGCGCTAATAGCCAATTACGGCGCTAATCCCATCGAATCTCTCGATGTAGCCTATACGCTTAACGACAATACTCCTGTTATAGAAAATTATACCGGAACTATTGCTCCGAACGCAACTGTCGAATTCACTTTCGCTCAAAAGGCAGATTTTCCGGAATATACAGATTATACGTTGAAAGTTTATACCTTATTAGCCGGCGACGGCAACCTTACAAACGACACAGCGTCTTTTTCATTTACGCATAGAGAAAGTGTAACCTTATACGGATATCGTATTTATGATGAGGCTTTCTCCGGAGTGGATGGTATCAGTGCGGTATCTTTTAACGCATGGGATCCTTCTGTCGTTACTCAGGTAAGCGACTATAAAGACGACGCTAATATCATTTGTGCCGGCGAATATATCGAAGGCCATATCTATGCTTATTCCAGATCTAATGATTATTCCGGAACTCCGGCTAATTTCATCAAATTGACAAAGGATTGGGAGGAAGTGTCGAAAGAAAGCATAACGGCCGTACCGCACGATTTGACTTACGACCATTCTACAAAAACGCTGTACGGCGTTTTATTCGATATGAATGAAGTATCAATGGTGTTGCAAACAGTCGATCTGGCTACCGGCGAACTGACAAATGTTGTAAATATTTCCAACGTGAATAACCATTTGTATACGATTGCCGCGGATAAGAACGGTAACTTATATGGCGTGGACTATCGTGGAAATCTTGTTTCTATTGACAAAGGAACCGGAGTCGCTACTTTAATCGGAAGCACGGGAATAGATCCGATGTATTTCCAATCCATGGCTTTCGACCACAACACAGGGCGTTTGTTCTGGGCAATGCATAATGTTGGAAGCGAGGGAAAACTTATCGAATTGGATCCGGCAACGGGCAAGGCAAACGACTTGGGCGTTATCGGCGGAAATGCGCAAATTGTCGCTTTGCATACGACCTATTCTCATGATAAAATAGTCGTCCCCGAACCAAACAAACAGACCTCGTTCGTTATATTCCCTAATCCGGCCAAAGACGCTGTTTATATTTCTCATGTACCTGAAAATTCTATCGTTCAAATTTTAGATTTGACGGGGAGAGTTCTTGAAAGTCATAAAATGACGAATAGCGGCAATAATGTGAAATTAGATTTGAATCTTAACAAAGGCGTCTATTTCATCCAAATTAACAACAGCAACACAAAAGCGATGCAAAAGTTGATTGTTAAATGAAATAGTCGTATAGAAAGGAGAAACGGAGAATAGAGAGAGGGGAGCATGTCGTCTGCAAAGACACATCGTGATTTACTTTTGACTCTTCTCCGTTTTTTCTTTTAAAAAATTTGCGAAAAATAAAATAATTAGCTTATATTTGCAAAAAATTTACTTTTAAAAACACAAACTACTAATAACTAAATTGAGATACTATGTGTAAAAAAATGTTTAATTGCTTTTTAGTTGCGCTATCTATTTTCTTGTATTCTTGTGAATATGAATTGGAAGACACCAACTATGTTGAGTTGAAAAAGCCTGAAGATCCGGCTATTAATGTAAGCTTGCTTGCTCCGACAAATGAAAAAGGGGAATACCTTGTTCATTATCCTTACGTAAAATGTAAAATTGAGATTCCGGATGAGTACAAGGAACATTGTCAACTCTACTTCTCCTCCGACATGGACAATATATTTTCGTTTAATTCCAATTATGATTTCATTCGTTTCTATTTTTACGAAGGGGATTATTATCCCACATTTCCGTTTTCGTTAAAATTAAAATGTGAAGCGGTAATACTTCCGGATTCGGCAAAAAGTATAGCGGAAATAAGCGGTTATGAGTATTTAGAAAAAGAGTTTGAGTGGGATATCGTTGTTGATCCTCGGCCTTTTCCTATACTTAATCTTAAATGTGAAGAAATAAGCAGCAATACCTGGCAGCTGACATGGGAAAAACCGGATCCCTATTATGGAGAAGTAAGTTTTTATGAAGTATATATTTGGAATAGTTATACCGGTTCTTCTTATAATACTACAAATGAACTTTTTTATGATATAACGTTGCCCGACGATGCCTATTATTTTTCCATCGAATACAGAGTAACCGCTTATTTCAAAGAGATTTATCTTCCCCCATTGTCTGAATACGGCTACAAATCCTCATATTAATCTCATAAATAAATTACAATTACGATGAAAAAACATATAAAATCAATAGTTATAATCCTTTGCTTATTCATTCCTACAGTTGTACTAGGACAGGAAATTGTTGCCGGATACTCTCTCGGTTCCGGAAGATATCTTTTGAGCGATTTGAAAACTTTGCAAGAAAAAAGCGTAAAAGAAGCGCAGAAAATATTCGAAAATTATAAAAGTACGGAAACTTTTCCCGAAGGATTGTTTCATGACGCTTATTTCGGCATTAAATTTTCGATCCACGAAATCGGATTGAAATATGATTATTTAACTTCCGGCGGACGCAACCACTTAGCCGATTATTCAGGCGAAATAAAAGAAGATCTGATTGTTTCGGGAAATGCTTTGGGCTTATATTACAAAATTCATTTTTTGTCGATACCTTTGAACAATCATTTTCGTTTAACGGCTCATGCCGGCATAGCTACGGGAGCGATATACAACAGAATTAAAGGGAAACATTTCTTTAATTTATACAATCCTAAATCTGTTTTTGGTCCATCATACTACTATCCCGAAGGAGGAATAATTACTATGATACCGAACTACTATAATCGCGAATTTGAAAAAATTGACGAAACAATCAAGTTTCGCTCCACCAATTGGTATGCACAACCCAATATAGGTATTCAATTGGGTTTTAAAAATACCGTATTCTTGAATATTAGCGCTGGGTATTTATTTGATAATCAAGGGAAATTACAAACGGCTAACGAAAATACCGTCAATAATATTGAAGACTATTATTACAGCGTTCCGGGTAAAGAATACAATGTAGGAATAGATTGGACAGGATTACGGTTATCAATTGGAATCGGCTTTGCTTTCTCAATTGCGAAATAATAGTTAAAAGGCGCTGCCGGTATGCGCCGAAATGATGTTTTTCCCCGGTAATTTTATTGTATGGGACAAGTTTTTTTCAACGTAACGACAATGAAATTACCGGAGAATTCTTGTGCTGCTTAATAACAGCGCCTGTAAAATATTGCCCCTGATAAAGGAGCGGTATTTTTTAGTAAAATTCATTTTTTTCATGTAATTTTGCCGACTGAAAAGAAATAAGAGAAAGAATGAATTTACTTAATCAGAAAATTCCGGCTTATTTGTATGAAAAATCAAATTTAACCCGTTTGGTTTTGTTTACTGCCCTATTTGCATTAATATTTATCAATATATATAAACCTTTTAGTTCGGAACATTGGTATGCGGGCGTAACCGGTTTTATGTTTTTCGTATTTTCCAGCTTAGTTATTCTCACAGGCGTTTTAGTCGTTGTCATTAGTCGTATTATCATGTATTATTACGCTAAACAACATGTAATTACGTATTTAACCTATGGGGTATGGATTCTTGCCGAAATCTTTTTCATGGCGCTTTTCTATACCATTTATGTAGTGTCTCTCCGAGAAAATGCGGAAATAATGAAAACGTTTCAAGAATCAATTACCAATACCAGCTTAGTGCTATTACTTCCTTACGCGATATTTATTCTATATTTTTCGTGGCAAGAAAAAGAAAAACAGCTGCAACAAATAGAAGAAAATGAACCGGGAGGAAATTCCAAATACCCGATTGTTTTGTTTCATGATGAAAAAGGCGAATTACGACTATCCATTCAACGAAGTTGCCTACTTTATATCGAATCGGCTGATAATTACGTGATAATTTGGTACTTGAATAAGAATGTAATAACTAAATTCATCTTGCGTTCTACTTTGAAAGCTTTGGAAAAACAGTTATCCGAAGTGCATATACTGCGTTGCCATCGTTCTTTTTTAGTCAACTTCGACCTAATAAAAATCATTCGTCGCGAAAAAGACAACATCTTGCTGGGTTTAGGGATAGAAAACGTCCCCGATATTCCTATTTCTAAAACATATAGCGAGAGAGTCAGTCAATGGCTTATGTCGCAAGCCAAAGGCGATCCAAAAGCAAAATCGTAATAATGGACGGATATTGAAAAAATATTACCATTGTATTCGGTACCTAACGTAATTTATGCTTACGATAATAGGGAGTAATCTTTTTTACAAAATACAGCGTAGATAATACAATCAAACATCCGCTAAAAAAGAAAGCTGTCTGAAAATTTGTTTGTTGAGCAATATATCCTCCCAATATAAAACCCAAACCAATGCCTACGTCCCAAGAAGTTAGGTAAGTAGAGGTAGCCGTTCCTCGCTGATTATTAGGCGCTAAATTCACAAACATGCTGTTGAATGCCGGAAACATGCTGCCGAAGCCAATTCCCATAAAAAAAGCAAGACTAAAAAAAATATATTTTCCAAGCAATGGATTCCATGCCGTAAATTGAGCGCAACCGGATAGTATAAAATAACAAAGGCATACTAAACACAAACCTCCGGTAATTACCTGTGTTATACGCCCTTTGTCGACCTGTTGGCCTGAAAACAAACGGGAAACAGATGTGCCGACAGCCAGCAAGGTAAAGAAAAGCCCAATTCCGTTTTCAATACCGATAGAGCGGCCATACATGGCAATATATGTAGAAGTCATACCATAAGGCGCCGATAATAAAATTAAAGTGACTCCTACCGGTAAGCCTTTCAACAGAATAAAACGATCTAAAGAAACCGGTTCTTTTTTGACCGGCGGCTTGATAGGCATTTTTATCAAAACGGCAACAAAAAAACCCAATAAACAAGAGATGAGCGAAGAGGTAAAAATAACGTCAAAAGAACAACAATCGTGTAATATCAATCCGGTCATCGGGCCAACCGCCATCGCGATATTATTAGCTAGACCGTAATATCCCAACGCTTCGCCTCTCCGCGATGAAGGCGTAATATCAATAACAATCGTATTTCCGGCTACCGAAACAGCGCCGAACGAAAAACCATGAAAAACGCGTAAAAGGGTGAAAATAAGCAACGTTCCAGCCAATAAATAACCGGCAAAAATCGCTGTAAAAACAAAAAATGCACAAATATACAAAGGTTTTCTTGCCAATGTATCAAGCAAATAACCCGAAAACGGACGAATTGTAAGCGCAGCAATCGTATAAGATGAAAGCACAAGCCCGATCACTGTTTTTTCTGTATGAAATACCTCTTGCAGATAAAACGGCAAAACCGGCATCAACAAATAAAATCCAAAATATAGCAGAAAATTAGCCGCCAGAATGAAACAATAACTCGAAGTAATCAATCTCTCTTTTTTCATCGCTAAATTTTATGCAAAGGTAAGGGATAAAAATGATTTTATGCATACAAGACCGATAAAAATTCAGGGTAAACAAACCTCAAACGCGTTCGGGTTACGCTTGCCCGTCATACCGAGCGATTTCGGCGCTTAGCATCATCATCGGGTAGAATTGATGTTTTTTTGACTTCTTGAGAAAATTCTTTGTAGAAATCGTCTGCAATACCGAAAATTTCAGTAATTTTGTCTGGGATAAGCGTACTCGTGTTTTATTTATTTAATTACTTGATTTATAAACATAAAGGCGGCAAAAACAGGTGAATCTTACACATTTTTTCTGTTTTTCTTTTGGGGTTTATCCCGAAACTTGAGTGAGTAATTGTATTAATCATAAAATCAGTTCTATCATGGCATATTTTAATTACTTGAAATTTTGGGGGATACTTGTATGTTCTTTTTGCGTTTGTTTAGGAAACGCTCAAGAAAACAAAACCGTCAGTAAATTGGAAATTTACCATACGGAAACAGGAGAAAGGACTGTTATAAAGGAGTTTCCTTATCGTGTTGAAGCGCCTAACTGGACACCCGACGGACAATTTCTTATTTATAATAGCGGCGGGAAATTATACAAAATCAATATCCGTAATCCTCAATCGGATGAAATGATTTTTACCGGTTTTGCGGCTTCATGCAACAACGACCATGTTTTAGCCGCTTCCGGCGACAAGATTGCTATTAGTCATGGAACAAAAGAAGATGGAAAATCAAGAATTTATATATTACCTTTTGCGGGAGGCGTCCCTACTTTGATCACTCCTATGGCGCCAAGTTATTTGCATGGATGGTCGCCTGATGGAAAAACTTTAGCTTATTGTGCCGAACGCAACGGCAATTTTGACATTTATACCATTCCTGCAGAAGGCGGTACGGAAATTCGTCTAACTTTCTCCGAAGGCTTGGACGACGGACCGGAATTTTCTCCCTGCGGAAAATTCATCTGGTTCAATTCCGTACGTTCCGGCTTAATGCAGATTTGGCGAATGAATGTCGATGGTAGCGAACAAACCCAAATTACATTTGATACAGAACGAAATGCTTGGTTTCCACACATTTCGCCCGATGGAGAAAAAGTAATTTATATTGCTTACAAAAAGGGAGATGTAAATCCGAGCGACCATCCTCCCGGAAAAAATGTAGAGATTTGCCTGACGTCGATATCAAGGAACAGGACAGAAACAATCATCGAATTATTCGGCGGACAAGGAACAATCAATGTAAATTCTTGGTCGCCTGATAGCAAACAATTTGCATTTGTTTCATATCAATGAAGAATAACCGGTAACTAAAATTTATAATATGAAATCTCTTCGGTTAATAAAAAACGACCCTTGGCTCGAACCTTATAGGAAAGCCATTGAAGGACGTTGTGATTATTTTCTTTGTAAAGAAAAAGAATTAACGCAAAATAATAAAATAAGTTTGAGCGATTTTGCTTCGGGCTATTTGTATTTCGGGCTTCATCCAACAAAAACCGGTTGGGTTTTCAGAGAATGGGCGCCCGGAGCATCTGATATTTACGTTATAGGCGATTTCAATGGTTGGAAAGAACAAGAAGCGTTTCGTTTAACCCGGATCGAAAATGGCGTTTTTGAAATTTATTTGCCCCCGGATACGCTTCATCACAAAGATTTGTATAAATTGAAAATCTATTGGGAAAACGGTGAAGGGGAACGGATTCCGGCATGGACGCAAAGGGTAGTGCAAGATGAACGTACCCATATCTTTAGTGCTCAAGTTTGGAATCCGGAAAAACCGTATCAATTCAAGATACATTCGTTTATTCCTAACACTTCTCCACTTTTGATTTATGAATGTCATATTGGAATGGCAACAAAAGAAGAAAAAATAGGGACCTACAAAGAATTTACCCGGAACGTTCTCCCCCGCATCAAAGAAGACGGTTACAATGCTATTCAAATCATGGCAATCCAGGAGCATCCTTATTACGGCTCTTTCGGTTATCATGTGTCGAATTTTTTTGCGGCTTCTTCGCGCTTCGGAACACCCGACGACTTGAAAGAATTAATTGATACGGCTCATTTTATGGGAATTGCCGTCATTATGGATATTGTCCATTCACATGCCGTTAAAAATGAAGTGGAAGGATTGGGACGGTTTGATGGAACATACACTCAGTATTTTCATAGCGGTACACGCAGGGAGCATCCGGCATGGGATTCTCTTTGTTTCGATTATGGGAAAAACGAAGTATTACATTTCTTGCTATCTAATTGTAAATTTTGGATGGAGGAATATAAATTCGACGGTTTCCGTTTCGACGGAGTAACTTCCATGCTGTATTACAGTCACGGATTGGGTGAAGGTTTTTCCAATTACGACGATTATTTCAATGCTAATCAGGACGGCGACGCTATTTGCTATTTAACTTTAGCCAATCAGTTAATTCATCAGGTCAACCCCCATGCAATTACTATTGCAGAAGAAGTTAGCGGCATGCCCGGATTGGCGGCTCCTGTTCGATTCGGCGGTTACGGGTTCGACTACCGGATGGCAATGAACATTCCTGATTATTGGATAAAAATCATCAAAGAAAAAAAAGACCAGGAATGGCATCCTTCAAGTATTTGGTGGGAAATGACTAACCGGCGAAAGGATGAAAAAACAATTAGTTACGTCGAAAGCCATGATCAGGCTTTAGTAGGAGATAAAACCATTATTTTCCGTTTGATTGATTCCGAAATGTATTGGCACATGACAGTCGGCAACCCCAATATGACAATTGATCGTGGAATTGCCCTCCATAAAATGATTCGTTTGGTAACAGCTTCAACTATTAATGGAGGTTACCTTAATTTTATGGGAAACGAATTTGGTCATCCTGAATGGATTGATTTTCCCCGTAGCGACAATGCTTGGTCGTACAAATACGCCCGCCGCCAATGGGACTTAATTGATAATAAAAATTTGAAATACAAATATTTAGGCGATTTTGACAAAGCGATGATAACTTTAATCGGAAACGTTAAAAAATTTCAGGCCTCTATTATCTACAAAGTTTGGGATAACGACAGCGATCAGGTTCTCGCTTACCGGAGAGAAGATTTATTATTCGTATATAATTTTAATCCGATATTATCATTTACCGGTTATGGTCTGTTAGTTCCTTTAGGAAAATATAAAATTACTCTTAATACAGATGATCCCGTTTTCGGAGGTTTCGGATCCATTGATAATTCCGTTGAATATTTCACAATTGAAGATCCTTTGTATAAAGACGAAAACAAAGGTTGGATCAAACTGTATTTACCTGCACGAACAGCCATAGCGCTGAAAAAATTGGAATTATCCGATACACAAAGCAATGCAAAACCTATAACTCATAACTTATAACTCATAACTCATAACTAAAAAATGTTGTATCCTCTAAAATTTGAACCTATCTTAAAAGAAATTATCTGGGGCGGTGATGAAATATGCCGCTTCAAAGACATTCAACCTCAAAAAGCCGGCATCGGCGAAAGTTGGGAAATTTCGCATGTCAAAGACAATGTATCGGTTGTCGCCAACGGCAATTTGAAAGGAAAATCGCTGGATGATTTGATTAAAACTTACAAAGAAAAACTTTTAGGTCAACAAGTAATCAAACGTTTCGGAACAATTTTTCCTCTGTTAATCAAATTTATCGACGCGCGCGATTCACTTTCCGTACAAGTACATCCCGACGATGTATTAGCTAAAAAACGACATAATTCGTTCGGAAAGACCGAAATGTGGTATATTATCCGTGCGGCTAAAGATGCTTTTCTTTATTCGGGATTTGCCCGAACAATCACTCCCGAACAATATATTCAAAGTTTGGAGGATAACACATTTGTGAATTACCTTCAAAAACATGAAGTACAAGCCGGCGACGTTTTCTTCCTTCCGGCAGGACGCGTCCATGCCATCGGCACCGGATGTTTTATTGCCGAAATTCAACAGACTTCCAATATTACGTACCGGATTTACGATTACAACCGGAAAGACGTTCATGGCAATCCTCGCGAATTACATACGGAATTAGCAAAAGATGCCATTGATTATAAGGTATACCCTGATTATAAGGTACAATATCAATCCGGAGGAGAAGAAACGAAACTTTTGGTTTCATGTCCTTATTTTACTACCAACCTGATTGAAGCAGACAAAGGTGGAAAAATCCAACGGATACAGAAAGACGCCTTTTCTATTTATATTTGCATGAAAGGAAAAGTGAAAATAATCGACAACAACGGTTATTCTCTTGAATTGAAACAAGGAGAAACGGTTTTAATTCCGGCAGAAAATCCTTCGACTACTTTGTTGTTTGAAGAAGAAAGCCGGTTATTAGAAACATACTTATTGTAATTTCAATAATTGGATTTACTTTCTCTCATGAGAAAGACAATTACCTGTTGACCCAAGCCTTATCATATACTTTTATCTTGTGCGGATCGTAATATAAATGGTCTTTTTCAGGAATCGCTATCCGGTAGAATTTTCCTGTATTTACTTTCAATTTTGTATTGCGTAACCATACATTGAAATCTTTCAATTGCATATAACTAATCTCATTTTCTTTAGCAAAAAGCGCCAGATCTTCAATATCGGAAGCGACTTCTACATAACGAACGGGAACTACCGGATAAAGGTTTTCTTTTTTAAGAAAGAACCCGTATTTTTTCGGGTTTTCAAAAATCGCTTTTAACGCCAAAATACGGAAAATATACCGGGAAGTTTCGGATACTAATAGTAAATCAAGCGCCGAATCGGCTAACTGTTTCTTTTTTTCTCCGGTAATTCGTCCCATACCGGCATTATACGAAGCGGCAACATCTATCCAATTTTCATAACGATCATAAGCTTCTTTGAAATAACGACAGGCAGCTTCGGTCGCTTTTTCTATATGAAAACGTTCATCTACATCGTCCGTAATTTCCAAACCATATTTTTTTCCGGTCGAATCCATGAATTGCCAAAGTCCTGCCGCTTTAGCGGGAGAAAAAGCGCGTGTATCCAAACCACTTTCTATTACGCATAAATATTTGAAATCGGACGGGATATCATTTTTTTTCAACAAAGGTTCAATAATAGGAAAAAAACGATTGGCACGTTTAATATACAATAAAGTAGTAGAATGTAAATAAGTAAAACCGTTGATTTCGCGATCAAATCGTTCTCGGATATCCAAACGGTTCAAATAAACCGGTTTTCCGCAAAATTCAACAAAATCCGGTATTACAACCGATACGCTCCCCGAAGAAACAAGCGAATGTTGAGATTCTTCGTCCGCTATATCTTTACTACTTATTAAACCGATTATAAAACAGGCAACTAAAGTAAAACCTAAAATAAAAAGAAAATACTTACTCTTTTTCATATGTAAAAAAGTTGACGAGTTGACAAGTAAACAAACGCTTCGTCATTGCGAGGCGAAGCCGGAAGCAATCTTCTTATTTTCATTCTCTTGGGCATTTGTTAAACAGGAATGTTTCATATTTGGATTTATTCGTTTTTTGAACGAAGGATATTAATGTTTCCCGATTTTGTTTTTGCTTTTCCGTCCGTACCTTTGTATTCTATTACATAAAAATATACGCCCGTAGGAACAAATTTTCCGGCTACTCGTCCATCCCATCCTTTAGACGGGTCGTTCCATTGGTATAACAAATTCCCCCAGCGATTGAAAATAGAACATTTAAAACTCGTAATTGATTTATATGATATTCTGAATTCATCGTTAGAGCCGATAGAACTACCCGGACTGAAAAAGTTAGGAATTTGAATATCCGTTTCCCCGATATCTACCGTAAAAACCTGGGTTGTATCCACACAAATAGATTTGGAATCAATCACTTCCAAACCAACAATATAACTCCCAGAGTTTTCAAATTTATAAGATAAAACCTTATCTGGATATCGGACAATTGTATTCGGATTGCCTGTTACGGCGTCTATTTTATTTATTGTCCAAACATAAAATGCGGCAACCGGTTCGTTGGCATAGGCCTTAAAAAGAATATCTACCGGGGCCGAACCTCCCAAATTGTCGCCGGCTACTTTCTGCTCATTATCGCCATATTCTTTTTGTTGCTCGTGAATAGCTTGCGCTTTTACGGCGATCGCCTTATAGTTTGTAGCTATTATTTTAGACATTCCGAAATGTTCGGCAAATTCATCGCCTGATAAAGTGAAATTCGTATCTTTCAAAGGAGCTTCTATCGTGATTTCATTTACGGTTTTCACCGGCATATTAACCGATTCGTCTATAAAGATCTCGGCTTCTTCGTCCCATTTCATTGTCGTATATGCCAGATGATAAATTCTCGTCAATGATGTTTTCATTCCTAAAGGAGTGTAATATTGCAACGGTTCGGCTTCTGCATCTGTTATAATTTTCAAGTAGTTGCATCGGTCGTCACTTTCATCGTCAACACTTAGATTGTAAAAAACGGGTGTATATTTACTGTAATCAATAATCCATACAAAACGAGTAGAAGGATCTGTAGGCGACCCGACAAAATAGCCGTATCCGTCGGCAATATCCGTAATAATCGACTGATTCCCTGTTTGGTTGCAAGAAACGGCAACCGCTTCATTTGCATTTATATTGTATTTATACCATTGATGCGTGCCGGAATTATTGGAAGTAAACGTTATTCCGCAACCGGCCAAACCATTAAGCAGATAAACTTCTATCCTGCCGTTTATATTATTTTCCGCCAATAATGGAGAACTATTACCGCTTGTCACAGTATATTGGGCCACAGCAGGAAACGCCCATACAAAAAAGAATATTTGAACTATCGTTCGTTTCATGTTTCAAATTTAAGAATTTTTTCTAACTTTGCACGTTATCTTTGTCTAACAAAATTAAAAATATATGTTACAACGTATTTTTTTTGTATTTTTATTATTTTCTATTCAGATTTATAACGTAAAATCGGAGAAAGCATTTTGTCTCGCTCCTTCTTTTTCTATACAAGATACTGATTTTTTTTTTCACGTTATTGAAAGAGGCGAAACGGTATATTCAATTGCCGCTATGTATCATGTTTCTCTCGACGACATTTACAGATTAAATCCGGAAAGCAAGGCAGGAATTAAATTTGGAGACCAATTGAAAATTCCGCAAGAATCGGGTTCTTACTTATTTCATACGATTCAACCGAAAGAAACGCTATATTCCATATCCCGATATTACCAGATGAAAGGAGAGGATATTATAGCTGTTAACCCTGGATTATCCGTCGAAACTTTCACCATTGGGAAAATTATCCGGATACCCACGAATAAAGTTACGACTCCTTCCGAAGAAACCAACGAAACGATTGATCGAATGAATACCGAAGCATTGTTAAACCATCCGGCGTTTGGCGATAATATCGAAAAAATAGGAATCGCCTTATTGCTTCCATTCGGATTGAAAGAAGGAACAACTTCGTCTAATGCTGCCAAAAACAAAATAGTTGAATATTACGGAGGTTTTTTGCTTGCCTTGGAAGATTTGAAAAGAAAAAATATATCGGTTCAGTTACAAGTTTACGATACCGGTTCAAAAACCGATTTGATCAAAGCTATTTTGAAAAAAGAAGAGATGCAGAACATTCATCTTTTAATTGGAGGTTTAGAAGATGAACAAATAGCGCTTTTATCCAATTTTGCGAGCAAGCAAGGGATACCTTATATTATTCCGCTTACTTCGACAAGCAACGAACCTTTGAATAATTACAACACCTACCAAATAAACATGCCGCAATCGATTTTGTACTCAAAAACTTCTTTAGCTTTCTATAATAAATTCAAAAATGCAAATATTCTCTTTTACGATTTCGGTAAAAATGCAAACAAAGCAGACTTAATAACCATTATGAAAGCGGATTTAACCGCTAAAAAAATTCCTTTTCAAACCATTTCTTCCGAAAGCGACCTTTCGTCTGCCTTCTCAAAAACAATTGATTACCAAGCAAACAATGTGATTATTCCTTCCGACGATTCTAAACTCAGCCTGACAAAATTAATCGACGCTTTAAAAGTAGTTAAAGAAAGCCATCCGGAAATATCTATTTCCCTTTTCGGGCATCCTGCTTGGCAAACTTACGCAACAGAATTTTCATCCGACTTTTTCCGTTTAAACGCGAACTTCTATACGGTCTTTTACGCCAATCCTACATCTACTGCTGTAAAATCTTTTTATAATAAATACCAGCGCTGGTATTCGCGCAATTTGATTAACCTGTTTCCTAAATACGGTATGTTGGGATACGACGCCGCTATGTTTTTTATCCAACTGCTAAATCAATACGGGACATCCTATGCCGCTAATATAAATAAACTCGTATACAACGGAATACAAACGGATTTTTATTTTGAACGAATAAACAACTGGGGCGGATTTATTAATACGAACCTATATTTTGTTGAATTTAATAAAGAACTTAAAATCGACGTAAAAAGCATTAAATAAAAGATGAAAAAAATCCGGTTGGGAATTATCGGTTTATTGTTCTTCCAAATAAGTTACGGACAAGAAAATGCTTTCCAAAGCGAGTGGGCAATGGGAGTTAATGTAGGAGTTACGCTCTCGAATGTGCGTTTTTCTCCTATTCGCTCGCAAGATTTACTCCGGCAGGAATCGGGAGGAATAACTATTCGCTATATTTCGGAAAAAAATTTCGGTATTCAAGCCGAATTGAATTATTCTTTGCGCGGTTGGAAAGAAAAAACCGATACGATTAATGTAAATACGTATTCTCGTTCGTTGTCTTACTTAGAATTACCTGTCACGACTCATCTTTATTTCAATTTAGGAGAAAAGAGCCGGCTCATATTTAACATAGGACCTCAAATCGGATACAATATAGGTGAAAAAATACTCAAAAGCGAACTACAAGAAGAAACAGATCCGGATTTATTAAACCGATATTATAATCAAAAAATCCAACGAATCTTTGATTATGGGATTACCGGAGGTTTAGGATTTGAATTTCGTACAGGAATCGGTAATTTTATTCTTGACGGCCGATATTATTTCGGCTTATCGGATATATTCAGTAATAAAAAAAGCGATTTATTTCACGCGTCTTCCAATCAAGTAATCGGCGTGAAATTAACCTATCTTTTCAATTTTCGCTAACCAATTGTATCAACCTTTGTTTTTCCTAAACGGATTCCTTATTTTCCTGTCCATCAAACAATCATTTTGAAGTCAGGTACATTGTTATGCGTGATTGGCGTCCCCCTACCCTATTTCGTATTTTGTCCGGTTCAAGCTCGAAAAAAGTTAAAAATAATTAAACTTTTGTCATGCCCCCCCATTTTAATCAAATTTTAATCAAATTTTAATGGTGTAACCTTTACTTTGTAGCATTATCTTAAAATTAATATTCACTACTGACCGACTAAAATAGATTACTTTTCACTTGCATATTTAAAGTATTTTGCAGATAGTCTTTTTCGCTTGATTATCTCTTGTAGAATTGAATATTTGCGGACAAATTTTAGTT
>JAISOJ010000069.1 GCA_031275735.1 Dysgonamonadaceae bacterium | reverse complement strand
TGGGTAGTTTTGCTGTCGGATATGATAAGATTACCGTAGTTAATTGTTTGTTTTTCAATATCTACTTCCAGGCAATAGCCGTCGGCCTGCGGATATTTCTTAAAAAATACGCCAACAGTCCCTTCCTTCGGGCCGAACCCTAATGCGATGAGTAAATTCTTATAGTACACGACACTATGTGTTTTTGTTTTGTTGCAAAGGTAGAAAAAGTTTCTATAATAAAAAAACTCCGGATTTCCAAACGGAAAGCAAACAACTTATATATAAGTTATTGTTAAATTGTTAATTTTTGAGTTACTCTACTTCTTTCTTTACTCTCTTTACCTCCCCATTATTATGTTTCGCCCTCTTCAAGCTTTTCGCCTGTTCCTTAACCAATTTCTCGTATTTATCCATTTGTTTGCGGATGATTTTAATACTGTCGTTATACTTAAATTGATGTTCCAAACGGTAAAGATTCTCCTCGCTCGCTTGCCCCTGCATCTTGATACACCTGTATTTCAAGTCACTACCATTGTATTGATCTATGATTTGCCGTCGTTGTCAATCCGTTAATTGGTTTTTTTCCTGAACCGAAAAATTCAATGAAATATGGGCGACTGGCTTGGATGTGGGATTTGATGTGACCCCCAAACGTTACCCCTGATTCTCAAAAATTCCGGAAGTGATTATTTATTAAACAGTTAATTCAAGATGGTTAAAATATAAAATACACTCGTCTTGATCCGGTAATTCATTTGTTTTATTTTATTTTTGGTTTTGTTACATTTTTGTAATAACGAAAGCGGAATTTTGCATCAGAATTATTACTGATGTATGAAACATTTTTTACTTACTGTTTTTTTATTATCATCTGCTACTCTTTTATCCGCGGCTTCGGTTAAAGGGGTTGTCAAAGACAAGGTAACAGGTGAAGAACTGATAGGCGCTACGATTATCTGGAAAGAAGAACCTGCGAAAGGAACGCTGACTGGTTTGGACGGTAGTTTTCGTTTAGACCTTCCTTCGGAAAGAGGCGCTTTGGTATGCAGTTATTTAGGTTATCTGACGGCAGAATTTCCTATTGAAGAAGCCCATCCCGATTTACTCATTCTACTTCAACCGCTTTGCCATGAAATAAGCGAAGTCGTTGTATATGCTCCTACTACCGGCGATACTGAAATCGGAGTGCGGAACATGGAAAAACTGTCGCCCGCCGTAATGAATGTCGTAAGCGCCAAAGCCATTGAAATATCACCCGATATAACCGTAGCCAATGTGATTCAACGGATATCGGGAGTTACCATCGAGCGCAACAGTTCTGGCGACGGACAATACGCAGTTCTGCGAGGAATGGATAAACGTTATAACTACACTCTGATTAACGGCGTGAAAATTCCAAGCCCCGACAATAAAAACCGCTTCGTCCCTTTAGACATTTTTCCATCGGAACTACTGGATCGTTTGGAAGTAACCAAATCATTGACTGCCTCCATGGAAGGCGACGCCATAGGAGGCGCCGTCAATTTAGTGATGAAAGAAGCTCCTCAAGACCGCCGTATAACAGCTAATTTATCGACAGGATACAACGCTCTGTTTTTGGAACGCGATTTTTATTCTTTCGACGTCCAAGCAATTAACAAACAATCGCCTTATGAAATCTACGGAAAGACTTATCCTGCTAAAGTCCGCGACTTTTCGGAAAAATCGTTGCGCTTGAAGGCGAGTAATCCATCGCCTAATTTATTGGGCGGATTTTCGTATGGAAACCGGCTGATAAATAACCGATTGGGGATTATGCTTGCAGGAAGTTACCAAAATAGTTACAGAGGGAGCAACAGCGTGTATTACGGAACTTCTACGGCTACAAGCGATGCTTCCAACTTGCCTATATTGATTGATAAGAACGACCGCACTTATTCCGAACAGCAAACCCGCTATGGTTTACATGCCCAATTGGACTACCGTTTTTCGCTCCGGCACAAACTCCAATGGTATAACGCCTATATGGATTTCACCAATACACAGGTAAGGGACAATCATAAAATAGATTTGAACATCGGCTACAATCCTTTACAAGGAGCCTATAATCTTTCGTTCGATACCCGTTTTCGGGTCAATCGTCAAGAAATAGGGAATAGTACGCTGAAAGGAGCCCATTCTTTTGCCTCGGACGCGCTTCAAATGAACTGGTCGGCAGTCTATTCTAAAGCATTCAACGAAACGCCCGACAATACTTCCGTTCATACGGTGACAACCGTTCGTAACCGAATGCAAAACCCGATTTCCGTAGTGACGCTCGGAGGCGCCGACCGCCGCTGGGAACATAATACGGACGAAGATTGGGCAGGCTATTTCAATCTCGTTTACTCCGTTCCTTTGGAGAAAATTAAACTGGATTTTTCTGCAGGCGGCCTTTATCGTAACAAACAGCGGACGAATTTTTTCAATCAATACGATTTCAGACCATATGACGAAACTAAACAAGAAGGAACCCGCAACAATTTGCTCAAAGGTGTCGACTGGAACGATTACAGTGAAATCAAGTTTACGGTTTTCACTCCTTTCGGTTCCGTGGGCAATCCCTTGAACTATGATGCTTCGGAGGAAATCACCGCCACTTACGGACAACTTAAGATGGGAATATCCAAACTTCAGTTTATTGCCGGTTTACGCTTGGAAAAAACCGATCAAGGTTATCATCTGAAATATCCTATCGACGGAGTAAAAAATATCGGCAGTCAAGTCTATACGGACTACTTGACGGATTTGCATCTTAAATATACTCCTTGGGAAAATAACAATATCCGTCTTTCCTATTATCAATCGCTTAATCGTCCGAGCTTCTTCGAGATTGTACCTTACCGTATTATCAACGAAGACTTTACGGAAATGGGGAATCCTGAATTAAAGCATACGGTCGCTCATAATCTGGATGTAAGGTATGAATATTTTCCCCGCCCTTCGGAACAAATCATGTTAGGGCTTTTTTACAAAAAACTCAAAGATCCGATCGAATACGGAATGATTACGCAGGGACAAGGAACTTTTTACATGCCGGCTAATTTTGGCGACGCCGATAATTACGGAATGGAAATAGACATAACCAAATATTTCTATGCTTTTGGCGTCAAAGCGAACTATACGTTTACGCAGTCGGAAATAACGACTACCAAATTAGTCAATTACGATAATCCTGACGCCGCTTCTTCCGAAAAGGTATTGGTAAAAAACGTCAATCAAACCCGTCCTTTGAACGGACAGGCGAAACAAGTACTCAATCTTTCTCTTCTGTATAAGGATATGAAAAACGGTTGGGACGGACAATTGGCATTTTCCTATACGGGCGACCGCTTGTATGCCGTTTCCCGTTATCTCGACAATGATATTTGGCAAGGAGGATATCTTCAATTGGATGCTTCGCTTGAAAAGAAATTCAAAAAAGGCTTGAGCTTGTTTCTCAAGGCAACCAATTTACTGGATACGCCTATGATACTTTATCTGAAGAAACAAAATGCGTCGAATAATGCTATTGAAGGATACGAGAATTATAAAAACGGAACTTTGGTCAGGCGCGATTATTACGGGCAAAACCTGCAAATTGGAGGAAGATACAGATTCTAATTAAGAGTTAAGAATTTTAATAGATAAAAAATGAAAAAAGAAACAATTTTATTATCATTTATTTTGCTTGTAAATGTTTTATTTACGGCTTGCAAAGAGGAAAACGAAGATTTTTCCGTAAAAGGAATTACGCTTTCCAAAACAGCGTTAAATCTTAAACCAGGTGGAAACGAAACGCTTACGTTTACGATTTTCCCCGATAACGCTGCCAATAAAAACGTGTCGTGGAACAGTTCGGACGAAACAATTGCGACTGTCAACGAAAACGGCCTGGTAACAGCCGTTAAACCGGGTAATGCGACAATTACCGTTACTACTTTGGATGGAGGCGAACAGGCTTCTTGCGCTGTGACCGTATCGCTCAGCGATCCGGTGACTGTGACGGGTAACGTAGACGGCGTCTGGTCGAAATATTCCGTTATTAACGTGACGGGACACATTAATGTCCCTGTGGGAAAAACGCTTATTATCGAAGAAGGCGTGGAAGTGATTATCGCTACGAACGGTCAGGATGCAAATAATACCAAGATCGAATTTATCATCAACGGCAACCTGTATTGTTATGGTACGGAAGAGGCGCCCGTTACATTCACCGTTCCTTCTGCCGAACGGACAGCCGCCAATACATTCAATCGCCTGTGGGGAGGCGTCGTCGGAAGCGGTACGTGCGCCGAGATCGTCTTCGAGCATGTTTTAATGGAATATACGGGCGCCGTGACCACAGCTACATCTCCATCGGTTACGGCAGGTCTGTTCAAAGCCGGCGGCGGCGAAGGAATGGTGGCTTTCAACACCAATAATCCTTCGGGTAAGTATGTCATTGTCCATTCAACTTTTCGCTATACGGGCGAAGATGCCATTTATGTACAGGGAGGAAGCTGTATTTTTATAAACAACTTGTTTTACGCCTGTGGCGAGGCCGGAGGCGAAGCGATTAATGTGAAGGCCGGCTGTAAGGTGGACGCCGCCTATAACTTGATGTATAGTCCGAATACCAACGCATTCAAGTTGTCAAATTCCGGCGCCGACGGCGGAGCGCGTTTCCAGGCTCAAATCAATGCCTACAACAACACCATTATTAATGCCGGTTGGAGGCGCGATCCCAATAAGCCGAAAGGTGGTTCGGTATGGGCGGAAAACGGCTGTCTGGTAAATGTTTATAATAATTTGATTGTGAATTGTATGTTTGGAGCAAAAGCCCCCAAATTCGGACAAGATGCAACCGATGGTCCCGACCTGAACAGTAAGATTGACTATAATTTCTATGCTTCCGGATCGGCTCAAAGTTCAATATCTCAACATATTGCAAATGGAACGATTACGGCTTACGACGGTTTCAAAAGCGGAGTGAAGGATGTAGTATATGGTTCGAACGACAAACGGGGTAGTTCGCTAGGAGATAATGATCCTCAATTCGTGAATTTCCCGTTTGCAGATAATCCGTTATTGGCTTATACATACAATGATACCTGGGATTTTCATTTACGTTTGGGTTCACCGGCATTAAGCGGTGCAAAGACCGATTTCAATCCTTATTTCAGCGCTTCTGGTATTACGATTAACGGCAAACAATATAAATCGCCTGCTCCATCGGCTCATTTCGGAGCATTCGGAAACAATTAAAAATTACGTATGAAACATTCATGTTTAAGAAACACCCAAGATGATGAAAATAAGTGGATTGGTTCGCAATCGTTTACTCGTCAACTTGTTAACTTGTTAACTTGTCACTCGTCGCTTGCCACTTATTTTCGTATAAAAGATAATCTTCTATTGGCGCTTGTGTGCAGTATATCCCTGTTCATTAGCGCTTGCTCCGACAAGCATTGCGTAGAACTTCCCGAAGTTTCGGAAAATGCTGTTAATTTTATTGTAGCCAACGACTTGGGACGTAACGGTTATTATGATCAAAAACCGATTGCACAGATAATGGCTTACACGGCAGAACATTTGGATATAGAAATGATCGCCGCAGCCGGAGATGTTCATCATTTCGAAGGTGTGGCAAGTGTCGACGATCCACTTTGGATGACCAATTACGAGCTTATCTACGATCATCCAGAATTGATGATTGACTGGTATGCCGTTTGCGGCAACCACGAATACAGGGGCAATACGCAGGCTGTTTTGGATTATGCGCATGTTAGTCGCCGTTGGAACGCTCCGTCCCGTTACTACACGCGGGCGATAACGGCAAACGATGGTGTTTCCTGTCGCCTGGTTTTTATTGACACAACCCCGCTGATGGATAAATACCGCAACGACACGCTCACTTATCCCGATGCTTGTAAACAAGACGCTATACTTCAACTCCATTGGATCGATTCCGTATTGACTCATTCATCGGAAAAATGGAAAATAGTGATTGGTCATCATCCAGTTTACGCCGAAACGAAAAAGGAAGAAAGCGAACGGACGGATTTGCAGGCTCGTTTAGCTCCCATTCTGGAAAAGAACCACGTAGATGCTTATTTTTGCGGGCATATCCACAATTTTCAACATATTCAATTACCGTCGTCGACGGTGAATTATGTTGTTAATTCGGCGGGATCGCTTGCCCGTCCGGTGAAAGCGATAGAAGGAACGCAGTTTTGCAGCGGAGATCCCGGCTTTACGCTTTGCTCGGTAGATACAAGCGCTTTCCGGTTTTTCTTCATCAATCAGAAAGGAAAAACGATTTATAGGTATTCTATCATGCGTTAATAAGGCATTAAAAAGTATTAAAATTATCTCAAGAGCCGCTTATTCATTTTTGAAATATGTTAAAAACACTTTTGGAACAGCTTTGTTATTGTGTTGATTACTTAACTGATTTACAGTAATTTATTTATTATTTAACTGCTGATTATATCGGCGCTCCGCTCATAGCCGTTAGGTTATGGGCGGAGCTTACATTAATATTTTTAATTGTATTGGCAAGAATACTCTGCAATACATACTTCGGATTACTTGACAGGAGTGTTGAAGGTTTTCTGTTCATATAACCTTGAATCCGTGACCTTAATTTTCGTTAAGAAAGGCTGCGGATTTAAGGGTTTATATAAAAATACATTATATTTGCAACTTAATTACAAAATTAAAGTATATTTAACGTATTAATATAGGATTTACTTCTTTTTTAAGAACCAGATACCCAACATCAATGTTAGTATGGCCGAAATACAAATACTTATTTGGTAGTTTAACCGGAAACCTTCGGGCGCCACAAGGATATAAGTGGTTACTACCATGGTCATAAATAATGCCGGAAAAAACGTTATCCAAAAGCATTTTTTCTTTCCTGCAAGATAAATAGTTATCATCCAGAGGGTAGCAGAAGCAAGGGTTTGGTTTGCCCAAGCAAAATAACGCCAAATAATGTCGAAATCTACTTGAAGCAATACAAATCCGGCAATGAAAAGAGGAAGCGATATCCCAATACGGTTCATCAATTTTTTTTGCTTGATTCGAAGAAAATCAGCGACAATCAGACGGGCAGAACGGAAAGCTGTGTCGCCAGAGGTAATAGGAGCAGCAATTACGCCCAATATGGCTAATAAACCGCCTGTTTTTCCTAACCAAGTATCTGATATTTTTTCTACCACAATGGCCGCATTGTTCCCATTTGCTTCTAAGAAGGCGTGCAAACCTCCTATTGAACCAAAAAAGCTCATGGCTGCGGCAGCCCAAATCATAGCTACAATTGATTCCGTTATCATAGCGCCATAAAAAATTCGCCGGCCTTGTGTTTCGTTTTTCAAACACCGTGCCATCAAGGGAGACTGTGTTGCGTGAAAACCGGAAATAGCTCCACAAGCAATTGAAATAAACAGCATGGGAAAGATAGGATATTCTCCCGGATGGGAATGATGGTTGTGCAAATTACCGAAAGTAACCTCCGGAATGGGGGCTCCATTCCAAATCAACGCTCCTCCAATTCCAATCGCCATAAATAAAAGAGCCGCGCCGAACAGCGGATATATTTTCCCGATTATTTTATCAACAGGCAAAAGAGTTGCTAAAATATAATAAATGAAAATGACGACTATCCACCAAGTATAATTTAGCCAGCCGGACGTAATGTTATCCATCAACCGGGCGGGACCGGCAATAAATACAGCGCCGACTAAAACCATTAAAATGATGGTAAATACTCGCATAGATTGTTTGAAGATAGTCCCCATATACTTTCCACCAAGTTCGGGCAGGCTCATACCCGCATTGCGCAAAGACATCATGCCCGAAAAATAGTCATGGACAGCTCCTCCGAAAATACTCCCGAAAACAATCCATAGAAAAGCGGAAGGTCCATAAACCGCTCCCATGATCGCTCCAAAAATGGGACCTAAACCGGCAATATTCAAAAATTGAATTAGAAAAATTCGCCACCAACTCATTGGTACATAATCGACCCCGTCGGCATGGGTATAAGCCGGAGTTGTATGAACATTATCAGCTCCAAAAATGCGCTCCATTAAAGACCCGTAAATAAAATAACCGCCGATTAACAATACAAGCGCTATAAAAAAAGTGATCATATTAATAGTAATAATTTATCGTCAAAATGTTTTTCACCATGTTGCCGGCAACTTTCAACAATATCAGCCTGATCATGAAATTCTTCAAACTCGCCTTTCAATGAAGTGTACATGATCTGCTTCCTGTACCCCCGCAGGGAAAAATCGGACATTGTCGCCGGTGCATACAGGCAAGTCGAAACAAAGAAAATTGCAATTGAAAATAATCCTTTTTTCATGGAGATAAAATGCTTGACAAAAATACGAATTTATTTCGACAGATTTGTGTTTTCATACTATCCACATAGGTGAATACCGGTATCATTTACCGAAACAGAACGGAGGCGGAAACGAAGGTAAGAGGGACGAAAATTTTATGTTCAAGCTCGACAAATCGATTGTACGATAGTTATAGAGTGGTTGTGGCGCTTGTATCGGCCATCGTTGCTTAGTTGATGATTTTGACTTCATGAATTTCGATGTCACCCCCAAATGCTTCCCTATTTAAATTTTGTCTAAATAATCTTTTTCGTCTCAAAAAAAAATATCTTCGATATAAACCCTGATAAAAAGAATATCATAATAGCCATCTCTAAATTTTTTTCAAAAAAATAAACACAGGCGCATTGACTATAAATAACTATGAATTAACCATATAATTTAAATTGGGGGACTTTCTTTATAAGTTATTGAGAAATAGATACTAATAAAATATTTGAATATGCAAAATTTACGACGCTTTTTTTTTATGATTTTTTTTTCCAAAATTTGCATACTAAATAAAAATAGAGTTCTTTAATTTTTACACAAAAAATTAAAATATAACTAATCGAAATAATAATATTATTTAATATTTAAGGAAAAAGAAAGTGAATAAAGAAAAATTACATGTAGCGATCTGGGAACAATGTTTAGGTATTATTAAAGATAATATCGATAAAAATGTTTTTAATACTTGGTTTAGTCCGATAAAGCCGCTCGAATATGAGAAAAATAGCTTTACAATTCAAGTTCCCAGTCAATTTTTTTATGAATATTTGGAAGAAAAATATGCCAATTTAATCCACGCTACTTTATCACGGATTATCGGAAAAGCTGTTACTCTGAATTATCGGGTAATTGTCGATAAGACAAATAAGGAGAAAGGACAGACAACCCTTCCAAGCGATTATTTTGCAGGGAAAGATAGCCGTCGCACCAATTTAAACGAAGCTCCCAACGGATTGGAAAAAAAATCAATTCAAGACTGGGTTTCCAATTTAAATAACCGGCTAACTTTTAACAATTTTTTCGCAGGAGAAAGTAATAAATTGTCGCGCACTGTAGGTGAAGCTATTGCACAAAATCCAAGTAAAGATTTTAATCCTCTATTTATTCACGGTAGCCCCGGAGTAGGAAAAACCCATTTATGTCATGCGATAGGAAACAAAATTGCGGAAAATTTCCCCCAAAAAAGGATTATTTATATCTCTTCTCATTTGTTTCAAGTCCAATTTACAGATGCATCAAGAAAAAATATTGCCAACGATTTCATAACCTTCTATCAAGGAGTTGATGTCCTTATTATTGACGATATTCAAGATTTGGCGGGGAAAACAGCAACATTAAATGCTTTTTTCCATATCTTGAGTCATCTTCATTTGTTGGGTAAGCAAATCATTTTAACGGCCGATAAATCTCCTGTAAAAATTCAAAATATGGAAGCCCGCTTGCTTTCCCGTTTCAAATGGGGAATGACGGCAGAGCTTAATAAGCCGGATATAGAATTGAGAAAGAAGATTTTAAATAATAAAATCAAACAAGACGGTTTGAGTTTGAATATTTCGAACGAAATTATCAATTACATTGCAGAAAATGTTACCGAACATGTTCGTGATTTAGAGGGAATTATTACCTCTTTAATGGCTTATTCCTTGGTTTACAATAAAGAAGTGGATATAGAATTAACCAAACGGGTCGTTAATAAATCGATCGACATGGGAAAAAAACACATTACTGTAGAAAAGATAGAAGAAGTAGTAAGTTCTTATTTCAAAATAGATTTGGAAAAAATACATTCTAGATGCCGCAAAAGAGAAATTGCTCAAGCTCGCCATGTTATAATGTACTTGTCAAAAAAATATACAAATTTCTCAAACGCCCATATCGGATATTTAATAGGTAAACGCGACCATGCCACCGTATTACATGGGCGTAAAGTCGTAGAAGACACTATGGAAGTAGATAAAGGATTCCGGATGACGATGAATAATATCGAAGATTTACTTACACAATGATTCTGCCCATTGTTGTCCAAAGAATTAAACTGCGCTATTGTTAAAAACTATAGCGCTTTTTTAATCCTAAGCAGTTTTTCTAACAAAGGTTCTAATAAGTGTAAAGGCAACATATTAGCCCCATCCGATAAAGCTTTATGAGGTTCCGGATGTGTTTCGATAAACAAACCGTCCACGCCGACAGCAACGGCGGCTTTGGCTATTGTTTCAATTAAATCGGGCAAACCTCCGGTTACTCCGCTTACCTGGTTGGGTTGTTGTAAAGAGTGAGTAACGTCCATTACGACCGGAAAACCAAATCGTTGCATTTCTGGAATCCCCCGGTAATCGACGACTAAGTCGGTATAGCCGAAGGTTGTTCCACGTTCCGTCAATAACACTTGATTATTCCCGCTATCAACAATTTTTTGGATGGCAAACTTCATAGCAGAAGGCGATAAAAATTGACCTTTTTTTACATTTACCATCTTCCCCGTTCGGGCCGCAGCAATCAACAAATCCGTTTGTCTACAAAGGAAAGCCGGTATCTGCAAAACATCTACATATTCAGACGCCAAAACCGCATCATGCGTTTCATGGATGTCTGTGATAGTAGGTACATTAAAAGTTTCTTTTACTTTCCGAAGAATTTTCAAGGCTTTCTCATCGCCTATCCCTGTGAAAGAATCTACTTTAGAACGGTTTGCTTTTTTATAAGAACCTTTGAAAACATAAGGAATACCTAATTTAACTGTAATAGCTGATATTTTTTCAGCAATTTGCATGGCGATCGTTTCGTTTTCTATTGCGCAAGGCCCCGCCAACAAAAAAAAAGTTCCCGTTTTTGTTAAAGAATCAATAGTCGACATTTCAAATAATTTATGGTAATATTCTCAACAAATATACAGCATAAAGTGTAGTTTACCATAAAAAAGCATTTTATTTTCGACAATAGCTCAAGATTTAGCGCAAACGTAGGCGTAATAATTGACTGTTTCCGTAACGGGACAGAGGTTTAAATAACCGTTTTTTATCCGTTTATCTTCAAAAACAAGAGGATACTGTTTCTTCCATTCCTTGTGCCTTTGGAGAATAAGTTGCGGAAAAGAATCATATGCTATCACTAATTCGCAGATAGAATCCGGATATATGTAATTTTCAAACAAGCGAATCGCTAAATATCCCATGCTTTTCCGCATATTTATTTCAACGCAAGGATTTAATTTATATTGGTCGCCGGATTTATAAATTAACATATCAACTCCAATATTTCCCTGATAATAATTCGAATAAGTTTTATGTATGAGCGATATCAGCGTTTTTTTTACACGAAGCAATAAATCCCTGTCAATGAATGTAGTAATTTGTTTTTCCAATGTTTCCTGATTAGCTAAAATACTTTTCTCGTAAGCGCCTTTAGCATTAGTCCGAAAAATGGAATAACCAATGAAATGGGTTTCACCTTCTGGAGTATTTTCAAAATGCATAGAAAAATCCAATTGTTTATCCAACGCTTTTTCAACGGAAACTTGCGATTGTTTTTTTAACATTCCGGTGATATTCTGTTTTTCCGAACGGGCTATTTTCCCGGGAGGAAGCCATATTAATCCTCGTCCGGAAGACGAAAAAGGAGATTTAATTAAATATTTTTCATTACTTTGAGAAAGGATACGGTCGATTTCGTCGATGCCGGAGAAAAATTGAGGAAGGATATCTTTTTCTATTTCAGTAATTTCATCCATTAAAAGGGAAAGAACTTTATGGGAAATAAATCGGCTTCCTAACAAACGAAACTCCGCTTTCCATTCGGGAATCTTGAGTTGCAGGTTATAGTGGCGGCTCAATTTTTCAAAAAGATAAATACTGTGCGGTGAAATTCCCCATAAATCGACCCTTTGATTTTGGAGATTTTCTTTTTTATCGTTCCATACAGCATGTTGACCGGGACAGGAAAATAATACATAATCGCCCGGAGAAGCATACCATGTTGGAAGAAGAGCCAAATCTTCTTGCATTTTTAAAACTTTAGCAGGTGGACGATAAAATGTAGAACCATTTAACACTGCAGCTTCGTGCCCCGGATTAAAATAATGGATCATTAGCTTTTTATTCTTTGTCTATTATGAAAAGGCCAGTTTTACGGTCAAAAACAACGCCTTCGCATTGAAAAAATTTCTCCAGTTGACCATTTATAGTTAATTCTTCGGGAGATCCGACTTGGATTTTATTATCTTTACCCATCAACCAAAGCTTATCGGCAATTTGCACAACCAATTCCAAATCGTGTGTGGAAAGAAAAATTGTCTTATTATTCTGGCGAGTCAAACGATGTAAAAGACGCATAATTTCCACCTTACTTGGAAAATCTAAAAAGGCAGTCGGCTCGTCTAAATAAATAATGGGTGTTTCTTGGGCCAACGCCTTAGCAATCATCACTTTTTGTCGTTCTCCATCACTCAACGTTTGAACGGAACGATCAGCTAAGTCCTCGATTTTCACTAAAGTAATGGCTTTTTTTACAATGATTTTATCCGTTTTATTTAACTTGCCCCAAAAACCGGTATAAGGACTTCGACCTAAACCAATCAATTCAGTGACAGACAAATCCCTTACGTTTAACTTCTCGGTCAAGACGATCCCAATATTTTGAGATATTTCTTTATTAGAATAAAATGCGATTTCTTTTCCCCAAATAAAAATTTCTCCTGATAATTTCGGTTGAAAACCGGCAAGCGTCCGCAATAAAGTCGATTTACCCACTCCATTAGCTCCTAAAAGGCATGTCAACTCACTTCTGTAAATAGTTGAATAAAGGCTAGCAGATACCAGCTTAACTTGCTTATTTGCTTTGTAGCCTATCGACAAATTTTTGATTTCAATAGCTTTATCTTCCATAAATGACACAACAAATTTACATGAAAAATTCCATATGGCTTTTATTGGAAACCTTTTTTTGTATTTTCATGTAATATTTTTCGATGCACTTATCCACCACAAAGTTATCCGACCTTTACGCTATACTGTTTTTTACTCAAATCAACCGTTTCTACATTCGTTCCATTTCATGCTTTTTCAAACTACACTCATATCTGCGCCTGTAACTTGGTGTATTTGCGTGAATAAGTTCGTAGCTCTTGAATTGTGGGGGAGAATATCATACTGTCGTGTACCGTATACACTGGGCATCTTACTTCTTATACGATATAAACATTTTAACCATAATAATTGTTGGTTTTATATATAAATGTCCAACACACTAAATTTCATTACTATGAGAGATTCATGTTTAACAAACAGTCAATTCGTTGAAAACCGGCGGATTTCTTCAGCAACAAAGCGCTCGTTTACCCGTCGCTTGTCGCCCGTCGCCCGTCAACTTGTTTACTTGTTTACTCGTTTACTCGTCAACTCGTTTACTCATTTTCGCACGAAACAATTGTTTTTCCTGCTGTTGTTGCTTGTTTTCAGTTTCCGGTTAACAGCGCAAGTTACCATTGGAAGCCTTTCCAAACCTCAGGAAGGGGCCTTGCTGGACCTGAAAGAAAAGGAAATAACCGCTTCCGACGTTGACTTGTCCAATTCAAGTAAAGGCGTCCTGTTTCCTAAAGTAAATTTAGAATCGGCAACGAGTTTGAATCCCTTGATTCCTTCTGCAAGCGATCTGCAAAAAAAGATCTCCAAGGGGATGGTCGTTTACAATGTAAACAAGAATGTTGCCGGACTGACGGAAGGAGTATATGTCTGGACGGGTGAAGAATGGAGTCCCTTCGTCGGCGCCGGCCCCTCTGCCGCCGCGCAAATCGACATAGACTGCAGCGGCAAAATCAATATAAACGGCAGCTACGTCAAAGGAAATGTGCTTAATCCGTATACCGGCACTATTACGCTTCCGGTTGAAGTGAAACAACCCGGACGTTACAATATTGCGGCTTATTCCGAGCCGTACAATAACTATTATTTTGAAACGAGCGGCGAGTTTCTTAAAACAGGTAAATTTAATGTGACATTAAACGGAACGGGAACGCCTCAAAATTCAACGCAGGGAGGAAGCCCGAACTCGCTGAAAATGTTTATCAACAACGTGGAATATGATATGGCCGTCCACTGTCCGTCCTTACCCAAGCTCGAAATTGCAGTCGACGATGTTTCGCCCGCTTATTATTTCAGTTGCGGACAAGTAGATATTTCCCATGCGCAATTAAAAGTGAACGCCGCTTCGACCGGCGCCTATATAAGTGTCCGGCTTCAAGTTCCGGCGGAGTCTGCCGGCGCCAAATATCAAATTAAAACCAATGAAGTAGAAGGTATTCGATTTGAAGGGAGCGGCGATCTGATTGCCGGACAACAAACGGTCATGCTTGCCTCCAATGGAAAAACACCCGCCAGGCCCGGACTGTACAGTTTTCATCTGATAAGCAACAGCACGGACCCCCGTATAAGCGAGTGTACGGTTGATGTTCCCATCGTGGGAAGAATTATCAAAATCCTCGCCTGGGGAAATGCCAGTGGAGGTGCGTGGGATATTCTTTCATCCACAGACATCAACGCATTTACTCCCAAAGGGGCAGGGCTTATGCTTAAATCTTCTGCACTGTTCGGCAACAATGCCAGTTCCATCTGTCCGGTTCAGGAGATAACCGTAACCCGGATTGCTCAAGGAGTCAATCCGACGCAAGATCAAATAAACAACAGCGATATTGTACTCATATCGTTCGATGCGGTTCCGACAAGCGCGGATGTTATCAATAACCTTAGTAACTTTCTTGACAACAAAGGAGTTGTGATTCATTGCAATGAAAACGACAATATTACTTTGCCGAACCGGATTTTCGGGAATATACTGACTCAAAACGGCGGCGAAGGTGTGACGGCGTATATTAAACTTTTATCGGGAAACCCGTTGTCAAACGGTTCCTATATGAATCTCGAAAACAAGAATATAGGATACGACGGCGCCGGAAACCGGACATTCGAGTTTAAAGATTCCACCAACATTGAAGTAATCGGGGTACGGGCGGGAAGTATATCGAACACCAATGGCAAGGCGGCTATAATCAAGCACAAAACCAAACATTATATCCTGCTGGGGGATGGCGGCATACTTTCTCAAAATCCGGAAGATGATGATTACGGTCCACTGCTGGTAAATAGCGCCGGATTGCCCGAAGTAAAAAAAGTCGCGCCCTATTATTCTGTCATTCAACCTTATAATGCTCATTTGCTTGCCAATATGATAATATGGGCAATCAATCTCAGACTTGCAGCAGTTCCGTAAGGTTCTGCGGCGGGAATCATCGTTTCCGCCCGAAAAAAGCGGGCAGTATTTGTCATTGCGGACTTGATCTGAAATCCTCTGAAAAAGCATTCTAATGCAATTCTCCAGTGCATCTGGCTTTGACACTTTTCCTGTCATAAATTTTCAATCAGCTGTAAAACAGTTGTATATAAACTGAGGCTGTCTCAAAAGCCACTTGTGGTGTGCTTGTCATTGTGGGCTTGACTCGCAATCCCCTGAAAGACAACGCTCGTTTTTCGGGAGATCCCGCGTCAAGCGCGGGATGACGCACTTTTGAGACAAGCCTATTCTCAAAGTCTTTACGGACTGTTTTATTTTGCAAATGCGACAGCTCTTGTTTCGCGGATTACCGTTATTTTTACCTGACCGGGATAAGTCATTTCATCTTGAATCTTTTTCGCGATTTCATTAGACAAGTTTTCCGTTTCAATGTCGTTGATACGATCGGCCCCTACAATCACACGCAATTCACGACCTGCTTGTATAGCGTAAGTTTTTACTACGCCGGGGTAAGATAGAGCCAATTGTTCCAAGTCGTTCAAACGTTTGATATAAGCTTCCACAATCTCGCGCCGTGCACCGGGTCGCGCGCCGGAAATAGCATCGCATACTTGGACGATCGGCGCTAATAAACTGGTCATTTCCACTTCGTCGTGGTGAGCTCCGATAGCATTGACAATATCTGCTTTTTCTTTGTATTTTTCTGCTAACTTCATGCCGAGGATAGCGTGGGGCAATTCAGGTTCGTCGTCGGGGACTTTTCCTATGTCGTGCAATAATCCGGCTCTTTTGGCTTTTTTGGGATTCAAGCCTAATTCGGCTGCCATGATTGCACAAAGATTGGCCGTTTCGCGGGAATGTTGCAACAAGTTTTGCCCGTAAGAAGAGCGGTATTTCATTCGTCCGATCATCCGGATTAAATCCGGGTGTAAACCGTGGATACCCAAATCAATTGTAGTACGTTTACCGGTTTCGATGATTTCTTCTTCCACTTGTTTACGCACTTTATTCACTATTTCTTCGATACGGGCAGGGTGAATGCGTCCGTCCTGAACCAATTGATGTAAAGCCAGGCGGGCAACTTCCCTTCTTACCGGGTCAAATCCGGAAAGAATAATAGCTTCCGGCGTATCATCCACAATAATTTCAATTCCGGTAGCAGCTTCTAAAGCCCTGATATTCCTTCCTTCGCGTCCAATAATTCGTCCTTTTATTTCGTCCGAATCAATTTGGAAAACCGTGATAGCATTTTCGATGGCCGTTTCGGTAGCTACTCGTTGAATAGACTGAACCACAATTTTTTTAGCCTCTTTATTTGCCGTCATTTTAGCTTCTTCCATTATTTCGTTGATATAAGCGGTAGCGGATGTTTGTGCCTCTTCTTTTATCGATTGTGCTAAACGTTCTTTAGCTTCTTCCGCCGAAATTCCGGAAAGCGCTTCCAAGCGATCAATTTCTAATTTATGTATTTTATCTAATTCTTGTTTTTTCTTTTCAATCAATTCCAACTGGTTTTCCATATTATTGCGAATAGCATCCAATTCTCCTTTTTTCTTTTGTATCTCTTCATATTTTTGATTGAGACCTAATTCGCGTTGTTTCATTTTAGCCTCTTGCGATTGGAGTTTAGAGTTACGAATGCTCACTTGTTTTTCCAAATCGGCTTTTAATGAAATAAATTTTTCTTTTACTTCCAGGAGTTTATTTTTCTTAATCGCTTCCGCTTCTTTTTCCGCTTCTTCAATAATTTTTTTACTTCTTTTCTGATTTAAATAATTTATTATCAGCCATGTAGATGCAACTCCTACAATAAGACCGATAATTCCGATAATTATTGTTGTACCCATATTTTACGTTTTATGTTTTTATATTTTAATTCTATTTCTCTTTGTAAATAAAAAACACCACTTGCCTTTTTAAGAAACGTTTAAAAAGCATAGTAGTGCGAAATAAATTGAAAATTGGAGAGTTGAATATTTTCATTCTCCTTTTTTCATTGTTCTCTGTTCTCCGTTTGCGATAAATACTCTTCCACTTCTTTATTCAATTGTTCGATTTTATCAAACAAAGGAGATATGTCCTCTATTTTTTTAGCTGTCAAATTTTCCAATGAAATGTGAAAAGCAACTAAAGCCAATAAATCTTTCTTCTCAAAATTAGCTTTTTCATAAGCCGAATTGTATTTGAGTAATTTATCATTCACATTGGATGCCGCTTTCCTTATTATTCCTTCTTCCGAACGATTACACTTCAAAGGATAATATTTATCAGCAATTTTCAATTGTATTTGAAATGCATCGGACTGTATTTGATATCTTTCGGACATAGCCATTGATTTTATTCATTCAATAACGCAATGCATTTATCAACTTCCCGCACTAATTTGGATAACCTGTCTTTGGCCGCCTTGAAATCATCTTGTCGTACTGAAATTATTTTTGCCATTTTCAAGTTATCGTATTTGTTTTTTAAATTTTTATTTTCTTCTAATAAAACATTATATAAATTGTTCAAATTTTTTTTTTGTATTTTTAGATCGTTATTTTCCTCTTGGAGTTTATCGCAAAATCTCATTAATAGATGAACCCTTTCCTCAAATAGTCTTAAAAGTTTACTTTGATTCGTTGTCATTTTAAGCCAAATTCAGGACAAAAATAAGAATAAGTTGTGAGGATACAAAAAAAATAGAAGAAATTATTTTAAAATGAAATGTTAAGGTAATATAAAAAATCATCTCTCCGGACAAAGCGAACACCTCCAATTTATTCTAAGTGTCTTTGGGTCGATTTTCGCTTTGCCCGGGAGGATTGAATCGGGGTGTTATACCTTGCGAGGTATATAAAATATTTTATTTCAATGTAATGAATCCGATATCTGCCACTATTTTTTGTCCGGCTTCCGACAATACGTAATCGATAAAAGGCTTTACTTTCTTTTCCGATTGAGTGATGTAGTAATAAATCAATGGACGAACGATCGGGTAGGTTGCGTTTTTAGCATTGGCAACTGAAGGTTCGACATAGGTTTTCCCGCCATCGTACGATACATGAATGGCTTTTACCTCTTTGTTGAGATAAGCTAATCCCACATAACCGATAGCGCCTTTGGTTTGACTGATAGACTGGATGATAGCGCCCGTAGCCGGCATGCTCATAATACCGTTTTTGTAGTTTTTGTTTTTCAGGACACTTTCCTTGAAAAACTCGTAAGTGCCGGAAGAGGTTTCGCGAGCATAAGGAATGATTGGAAGATCGTCGCCTCCAACTTCTTTCCAATTTTTGATTTTTCCAGTAAAAATACCTTCCAATTGCTCTCGAGTTAGGTTTTTCACTTTATTTTTCGGATTCACTACAACGGCAAGGGCGTCGTAAGCGGCAATTACTTCTTTGACGGTTTTGCGACTTTCTTGCAATTGCTGTTTTTCGTCGAATTTAATTTTCCGCGACGACTGGGCGATATCGGTTGTGCCGTCGATCAGCGCCGAAATGCCGACTCCGCTTCCGCCGCCGGTGACAATAACTGTCTGCGAAGAATTGATTTTCATAAAACTTTCGGCTTCTTTTTGAGACAAGGGCAACATAGTATCCGACCCTTTAATTTTCTGCGCCTGAATGCCTGATAATGCGCTCAATAAAAAGATTGCTGTTAAAATTTTCTTTTTCATTTTTTTAAATTAATTTAAATAAATAACCTAAATTCTTAATTATTTAATTACCACTTATATTGTAATCGTAAGGTAAACGTATTATCTTGCCGGTCGCTTTGATAAGCAGCCGCGTTTTTCGTCGTTTCATTGCTATTGACTTCGTAATAAGCTTGCAAGCGGATATAGTTGTTCATCTTCCATAAAAGTCCGAACCCGAAAGTTTTACAAGCAATATCTCCCGTTCCGGTTTCATTTAACCCGATATCGTTTCCCTCTATTCGGATATTGGGATCGTACCAATCGTATTTTAGAACCGCCGAAAACGGAGTTGTTCCGAAATCTTGCACAAAAATTACGTATCCTCCTTGAAAATTGCGGATATAAATATCGGAAGAGGGTAAGGTAGAAGCGTTGGGACTTTTGCTGTTGGACGCTATACCCGGTTGTTTACCCAGTAAATATTCAGCTCTGATTTGCGATGCTCCAATTTTGCTCAACAGGTTAAATTGTGCGTCCAGGCCGAAATATTCGCGTTTGGCGAATTTACCTTTATTCCCTGTATTATTAGCGACAAACGTTTTACCTTTTAACGTGAAAATGGTTTCGCTTCCTTGATAAACGCCTCCGTTGTAATACGATATACCTCCACCGATTTTCATGTTGTTTCCGATTGTTTTTTCCACAGACAAATGCCCAATGAAATCTTTGCGATTATCGGTTTCCTGCCTGATTCCATTACCGGCAAATAATCCGGCTTCTAATTTCAGAAAATTCCAAGGCGATGTTTTAGCCGGTTGCAATAATAGCAGAACGCCTAGATCGCGTTCGTCCGGGAAGAGAGTTTGGCAAATAGTCGAACGTTCAGGCGATTCGCGGCGGGAAGAAGAGTAGCTAATTTCATTTCCAAACGGACGGTCGAACACACCGGTTTTTAGAGCCATCGTATTAAACCACGGATCTTTGACTTGTAAATAAGCGTCTTTGACTCCTAAACCTTTTTCAGTTATATCCAATTGAAATATCCCGGTGGCAAGACCTTCTTCGTAAATGAATTTAATACGTCCGCGACGTACACCTATCCTGTCGAATGCTTTTTCAAAATTTTCGTTTGGGGCGCCCACCTTTAATAGGGCGTCTTTTTCACCCCATTGGTATTGGGATTGAACATAACCCGAAACTTTAAACTTTTGAAGTATCCGAAGAGCGTTTTCAGGCGTCTCCATTCCTTGTTCCTTCATTTGTGCATAACTACCCGCAAAAATACACAAACTGCCCGCCAAGACGATAATTCCTTCTCTTAACCTCTTTTTTCCTTTCATCTTTCTTCTGTAATTATTATGACAAGACAAAGTTACAAGGTAGTAATTACAGTTCTTTTACACTTTTGTTACAAAAAAGATACATAATTTCAATGGTTAGTGAACATATCGGTTGAATATTTTGTCATAACGTATGTATTTTAAAGCGTTATTTGCCATTTTCACTTATATTTGTGTCGTAAATTACAATACTTCGTTATAAAATCTACCCTATTAAGCGGCAATCAAACCGTATTTGCATAGCTCATTGATAATTTTTTGATTTTTTGGCAGGTTCGGGTTTATTGCGAACTTGCGAATAAATCGGTCTAATAGCAATTTATTGTTATACAGGTTTTTAAAATTAGCCATAGAAAAAGGCTCGTTTTTGTTTTTTTCGAGTTTTAAGCCACTCAAACTTGGCTAAATTGACCGTCGTGAGCGCCGCGTTGAAGTGAAAATCAAGCCTGTTTTTGCTTCGCGCCCGGCAGTCAGCCAACCCGCAATGCTGCTTGGCATCGCGATAGATAAATTCGATTTGAAAACGAGACCGGTAATACTCAACAATTTTCTTCCCGCCCATACCGCTCTAAATCAAGCTGTTGGGCGACAAAAATAAGACAAATCATACAATCTCAACAGGTTGTAGGATTTTTTGTTTCCTGTTTGTCCTGTCTGAAAGACAAAAAATAGTTCCGGAACGACATGTTTTTATGACTTAATCGTGACCTACTCCAAAATCTCAAAAACAGGTCACGAATTGTCCGAAATTGGCTGACTTCTGTCGCGAATTGTCTATGCTGCAAGCATCTCATTTTTATAGTATTGAGGTAATTTTGCAACGTTAAAAATGAGTTGATATGAAAACAGTAAAAAGTACATTCAGCGTATCGTTCTTCCTAAAGAGGAACGCGCAAAAAACCAACGGCAACATGCCGATTATTGCCCGTATAACAATTAACAAAGAACGATTTTCAAGGACAGCGGAAAATTAAGGTTCATCCGGCGAATGCGTAGTTTTTATCATGTAGAGCAAGAATTTTAAGATCAAAAAACTCTTGGTCTCTATAGCCGTAAGCTTGTCTTTTCATTGTTTTAATTTTATTGTTGATTCCTTCAACCTTTCCTGTGGAGATATGATGATCATACCAAGCTAAGATACCAAACTTGTGTGCAGTAAGTGTCGCTGCAAACTTAACCAATCGGGGAACCTTAGATTCTTTAGCCTGTTTAATCCAGTCATCCATAACTGTTTCAGCTTCTTGTTTGTTTACTTGCATCCATATCTCTTTCAGGCTCTCTTTCAGGTAGTATGCCTGAGCTAATGGTTCATTCAATTTCAAAGCATTATCCAGTCTTGTTCTAAAATTCGCATCAAAGATGTCTTTTCCATTGCGTAGCAACAACCAACGGGTTCCTTTGAGTACTTTGCGCTTATTGAGATCCTTCTCCTGACGATAAACATCCCTACGAATTTGATCTATTGCATCATTCATTAACTTGACAACGTGGAAATGATCAAAAACCAATGTAGCATTAGGGGCATTAGACAAGACCGATGAAATAAAAGCGGCGGATAAGTCTGTCGCAACAGATTCTATTTTAACACCTTTCTTTGAAACCTTTTCCCAAAACTTGTCTAATGAATCTGCACCTTTACCCTGGCCGATGTAAATAACCAGCCCCGTGTCCAGATCAACAACGATTGTCTTGTAAATATGACCTTTGGCTACTGCAAACTCATCTATACCTATGCATTTCACCTTACTTATATCTGGATTGGAGTAGTGGCGTTTCAAATAACGTTTCTCAATATCCTTTACTGTATCCCAAGATATATGCAAGAAGCTGGAAACATCCTTGAGGGTTCCTATACGGGATAATTCAACCACAAAACGGGCAAACTTATTGGAATAGCTCCTTTTACCTGTAACAAAATGAAGATGTTCCTGACGGTGACTCTTACACTCCTTACAGTATAACCGCTGAACCTTCGTCTTTAACAATACCGGCTTACTTCCGATAGGCACACAACGGAAACACCGTTCTGTATATCCTGAGCGGATAACATGTTTACTATTACAGTTGGAGCAGCGTAATTTCTCCTCTCTTGTTTGGATATTCAATATAATACGATTACTTTCGTAACTAATACTATGACACCTTTGTTCTCTCAGACCAAAGGCATGGTACAATAAGCTGATGTTCATATCTAATCTGATTTGGGTAATCAAAGATATGAATTATCAGCTTATACTTTTATGCTCTAACTACGCACTTGTCGGATGAACCACATGTTTTATGAAGGAAAAGAATTGTCTGCTGAAGAAAAGGATTTGCGTATCAGTGAATTGGAGCGTCAACTTTCCAAAGAAACGATGCGTGCGGAGTGTCTGGAAAAGATGATAGAGATAGCCGAGCGGGAGTTAAAAATCGACATCAGAAAAAAATCCGGCGCCAAACAGTCCACGAGATGAGACAGGAGGAATCATCCTACAGGATAGATGCACTCTGCCGGCTGTTTGGCAAGAGCCGTCAGGCATATTATGAGCGGTCACGTTACGTTGCGACA
>JAISOJ010000057.1 GCA_031275735.1 Dysgonamonadaceae bacterium | reverse complement strand
GTGTGTGTGTGTGTGTGTGTGTGTGTGTGTGTGTGTGTGTGTGTGTGTGTTAGCAAAATAATTTATTCTGCCAAAATATTTAATTTTATTTATATATAATTTACACATATTTAACACCCTTGTCGAAATCGGACAGAAAATCTGTTTACTTGTTTTAAAAATCGGGACAAATGTAGAGATATTTTTCGGAATACGCAAATATCATTGAAAGCAAAAGTGATTCTATAAAATTTTTTACGGCAACCGAATCTTATCTTAACCCTGTCATTGCGGCTCGGAGGCCGCAATGACAGGGTTAACATAGCACTACTTCCAAACACTCATAATATTGCCGTTTGGGTTGGATTAAATGCCGGGAATTGACTAATACCGACAATACTTTTTTGATGCTGATTTTCTCAATCTCAGATATATCTCTGATCCCTATACCGCAAACAAGCATCAATAATATCTTTTGTATCAGGCCGGAATGACATCCTTTGTAGTGTAGAGCATGGTCGCCAATAAATTGTCGTCCACACGCTTTACAATAATAATTTTGCTTTCCGTATGATTTCTTGCCATTTTCTTTATTTTTGGACTTTGGCAATCTGGACAGTGAAGGGTGATTTTTATTTTCATATACAAAAATACATTTTCTTCCCCTGATTGACAGTCATTTACAACAGCATACTTTTTAAATCACTACCGTAATTTATTTGTAATTTTTCTGTGCGAAAATAGCAAAATAATTTGGATATTTTGGAAAAAACCGGGAATGAAAAGTGAATTTACAGTGGTTTGAAACGACTATTTTTGATTGTAATCATATTGATTACAGGCAAGTTGTAGATTTGAATGTTTTTGTGATCCGGGCGGGATTCGAACCCACGACCCGCAGCTTAGAAGGCTGCTGCTCTATCCAACTGAGCTACCGGACCCCTCTTTTTATTTTTTGTTTTTGCCTCGCAAAGGTACATAATTTTACCAGAACACCCAAATATTACAACGGTCTTTGTTAAAAATATCTCATGGAACATTTGTAACTAATTTGGTTAAAAAATGTTTTTTCTCAACAATTAATCATTATTTAAGACTTTAATTAATTCTATTTCGTTTTCTTTGCATCAATTATTAACTATCATAAAAAATTACAACAATGAATCTAAAAATTATCTTCTTAACGCTATCCATGTCTTTTATTTTCATACAAGCACGTGAAGGAGTAGTTGCGCAAAGTAACAAACATTCGAAAAACACATTGTACCCTGACTACAAAGGATTGATTATGGCAGGATATCAAGGTTGGTTTAGGGTTTCGCAGGATGGAATAATGTATCCGGACGAAAAACAGATACGTATTGATATGTGGCCTGACGTCAGTGAATACGAAATCACTTACCCTACAGGATTAAAACATTCGGACGGTTCTACGGCCCGTTTTTTCAGTTCTACAGACAAAAGCGCTATTGATTTACACTTCCGATGGATGAAAGAGTATGGACTCGACGGAGTTTTTATGCAACGTTTTTTTAATACAGCTAAACCGCAGGCAAGGAAAGAAGCGCCCACCACAGTCATAAAAAACGCTTTTGAAGCGGCCTCCAAATACGACAGGGCCGTAGCCATTATGTATGACTTATCCGGTTTGAAAAAATCGGGCGAAGATTGCTCCATACTGATTGAAGATTGGAAATTTCTGGTCGATTCTTTGAAAGTGACTAATCAAACAGGGAAACAAACCTACCTGTTTTTCAATGGAAAACCGCTTGTAACCATTTGGGGAGTCGGATTCCCCGACCGTCCTTACAATATCCGGAATATAGGTCTTGAACGATTCATCGACTTTCTTAAAAACGACCCCGTTTATGGTGGATGTAGTATTATGTTGGGAGTACCAACCTATTGGCGCGATTTAAATGCCGATTGTATAAACGATCCTTACTTACATACCCTTATTCGTCTAGCGGACATTGTTATGCCTTGGACGGTACAGCGCTTTTCACCTCTTTTACACAATGACATAGATCGTTACCGCGATTTGGTAATAAACGATATGGAGTGGTGCAGAGTCAATCATATTAGCTATGTACCTTGTGTAACTCCCGGCTTCAGTTGGCATAATCTCAGCAGGCATGAATTTCAATACGATGTAAAACCGGCGGCTTCTATTCCCCGGCAAAAAGGACGCTTTTACTGGCAACAAATAATTACGGCAATAAATGCAGGAGCCGATATGCTCTATGTAGCCATGTTTGATGAAGTAAATGAAGGTACGGCAATATTCAAGATCGACGATAATCCTCCGGTCAGCGATGTGGCTAAATTCGTCGATTTGGAAGGTATGCCTTCCGACCATTATTTATGGCTGACAGGAGAAGCATCTAAAATATTAAAAAAACAAAAGCCTGCAAGCCTGAAAATTCCGCAAAGATAACCGTACCTGCTATTATACGGAGCATAGTATAAGTTAAAAAAGCGCAAAAAACAGGTCACTACATGAAAATTAATCATGAAGGATGTATTTTTTTTTGTACTTTTTTGTCATTTTTTTCTCTAAAATATAATCTATTGGATTTTTTAATATATATTTGTAGTCAATTACCAAAAAATATTGATTATAACTTAGTAATAATTTAAAAATGACTAAAGTATGAAACACTTGAATGTGATAGCGTTTATTCTGGTTCTGTCTGCGGCGCTATTATCAACTCATCTAAGGGCAGAAGTAATAACACAAAGTTTTTATCCCGAATTTGGTCCGTCTTATAACGCTCAAGAAGAAGGAGAAACAGATGGTTGGACTTATTTTTTATTGCAACATGAAACCGGCTATGAGTCTATTTATTACGGCAATGCTTCGGTTTCTGTTCAGGTTAATAGTTGGGTCGAAGCCGAAGCATATCTTACTACTCCGGAAAAAACGGGTGGAGTAGGTTGGATTACTTTTTGGTACAAAGGGCATTCGCTGAATGACTATCCCCAAGAATATTATTATTTGAATATCCTAACATCGGAAAACGGAGAGGATTTTACATTGGTTGAAACAGTTACTTTTCCCGGAGATGACAACCAAACCTGGTTTCAATATTCAAAGATAGTTAATGATTTGGATGCCAAATACGTCCGGATTGAACTGCCTAAAGCTGGATATGGATCTGTGTGGGCAGATATTGATGAAATCGTAATCACTGATGCTGTAAACGACGGCAGTCCTGCTCAATTAACTCTATCCGCGTCTAACAGTATTGTAGGCGAAGTAGGCCAAACAACGCTTAATTCCGACGCTATCCTCGTAGAGGGAAGCGATGTGACCGGCACGCTGAGTGTGGTCTTTGAAAAAGGAAGCGAATCGCCTTTTGCTTTGACTTCTACTACCATTGAAGGCGCAAGTATAACCGGATCGGGTTTACCGTTGGATGTGAGTTTTTCGCCGACAGTGAAAAATAAATCTACCGATTTCCTGATTGTTTCAGGAGGCAACCTCCCCAATTTAGTGTTTAAAATGGAAGGATTGGGTCTGGAGCGGAATATTACAGAAGGCTTTAATACTAACCCCGGCTCTACTTATACTTACGGGATAACAAATACCTTCGATTACAATGGATGGTATGTGGACGGCGGAAGTATAATACTTGGGAACTCCCACATGATTTTTGAAGGAGCAGGAGCCCTCAATTTAGGCAAAGAACTCATTTCCCCGAAAAAGGAAGGTAGTATAGGGGCTTTTTCTTTCGAATACAGAGCTGTAGAGATTAACAAAATTATCAACTTTATCATATTGGAATCCAGCGACGGACAAACATGGACGGAAATAGACGCCCTTACTGCCTCTTCGCCTCATTTTACTCAGTATGTTAAGCAAATTGAGAATTCGGAAATCCAGTATATAAAAATAAAAATCGACGGCTCTTTATCTGGGTCGTACGGGTTGATTATTGATGCATTTTCAATTACCGAAGACAGCGATGCGTTAGCGGCAGCTATCGGTAATACAACTGTATTTTATCCGGAAAACAACGAAACTTCGTTCACTATTCCTTTAGTATTTACCAATATAACTACAGATATTTCCCTCTTTATGGATGAGTCGCAATTTACTTTGGGTGCTACAACTCTTACGCCGGATCAAGTAAACGGTAATTATTTATTACAGGTAACATATAATCCGGAAGAGGGCAAAAAATACGCAATGGATACGCTGGTGATTTCCGGAGGTAATTTGAATTTTCCGGTAACCATACCGGTTTTTGCCTATTCCAAATCCGAAACCCTGTTTATTGATTTCGATGGAGAATGGGCAGGAAATAGCGATCTAAAGTATTATATTACAGATGGATGGACCATTATAGGAGGAACAAAAAATAATTATAACCAAGGGTTTAATAGTATAGCCTGTTTAGAAACACAATCCAATTATTATGACGGTGGTAATATTATTTCGCCGCCCAAGTCCGAAGGAGTCGGCAGTGTCCAATTTTATGCAAAAAAAACTTGGTACGACCCTACTATTTCGCTTTATGTATCGGAAGATGGGACTAACTGGGGAGAACCTGTACAAATTTTTACCGGAATTTCCGACGCTTACGAAAAATACTCCGTTACAGTCAATAACGCAACTGCTAAATATGTAAAAATATTTGCGAATGACAATTGTTTTATTGAAAACATTATAGTCACTAATAACAATGTAGGTATTGCTCAGATTTCTTTACCGAGTATGCCGGTTTTTCAAACGGAAAGTGGTGTTTTGCAAAAAAATGCATTGAATTTTGTGTTTGAAAATGTTACATCCGACGTTCAAGTAAATTTCAAATCGGGCGCCGCATTTTCATCGGAAATAACTACTATACCTGTCGACGAAATTGATAACGAAGGCGTTTTCCCTTTGATGGTTAAATTCCAATCGGAAACAGGTACTTATTTTCGGGATACTTTGGTGTTTTCGGGTAACGATTTTCCTTTCCCACAAACTTTCCCAATTCAAGGATATATCCTACAAAATACTATATATGAAGATTTTGAAGGAGAAAACCTGTCTTTAGATTATAATAATTCTATCACATCTAATGGTTGGTCAGTAAGTATGGGAAGTATTAGTACCGGATACGGAATTAACAATAGCTCGGCTATAAGTACTTCGTATAGCGGTGGAACTCAAATTATTTCATCGCCTAAGTCTGGCGGAGTAGGCTACGTTCAGTTTTATGCTAAAAAAGGAAGCTATGGCAATCCTCCTTCATTTGATTTGTACATATCGGAAAACGGAACCCAATGGGGAAGCGCTTTGGAATCGTTCGAAGTTTCTACCGAAACTTATTCCGAGTTTGAATATGCCGTCAACAACGCTAATGCTAAATATATCAAAATAGAAACCCGAAACGATATGGGCTATATTGATAATATTACCGTAACCGCTAATGGTGTCGCTGTCGCTAAAGTTTCTTTAGAAGAAGAACCTTTTTTCCAAGCTGTTGCAGGAGACGAAACAATTGTTCCGGTTAAGATAAAAGGCGAAAACCTTACTTCCGACATTCAGGTAAGTTTCAAATCGGGCGTCGCATTTTCAAGTGCGGTAACAACCATCAATCAAGATGATATTAACAATACTACCTACGAATTGCCGGTCAAATTCCAATCAGAAACAGGCACTTATTTGGTAGATACGTTAATCATATCCGGAGGCGGTTTAGCAGCTAGCCAGGCTTTCCCGTTAAAATCTTATAATTTGCAAGAGCTTATTTATCAAGACTTCAACGGCAATTGGATACAAGGAGTTTCGTATGACTCTTATTCTATTGAAGGATGGGAGGTCGTAAGAGGAAACAGATTAACTTACGGAAACAACCTGTATGAAGGCACAGCGTCTTTAGAACTTCTCGGAAACAATAATACAGGCAACAATTCAAGCTTACTTTCTATACCTAAAGCGGGCGGCGTAGGAATTATTTCTTTCTATTATAAGGGAAATGACTACAATAATGGAAAAATACGAATACAAACTTACCAAACGCTTTCCGAAGAGCCTGAAATATTATTGGATTCCGTTATTCCTATGGGAACGCCCTATTCATTGTTTGAAATAACGGTGAATGATCCGGATGCCAAATACGTGGAAATCTTAAACCTTAAATCCGAAACTGAGACATGGAGCCCTAATTTGTACTTTGATGATATTATAGTAACGGCAAACGGCAAAGGTATTCCTTCGGTGACAGCAATTCCCTGGTCTGTATGCTTATCTGCATACGAAGAAGGAAAAGATATTCAGACTTTTGAAATAAATATCAACAATCTTGAACAGGAAATTTCTCTGTCGTTGTCGAACGGTAGCGACTTTGTTATCGACAAAACTACGGTTACTTCATCCGGCAGTGTAACTACCGAAATGATTACGGTAACATATACGCCTTCCATTTTCAATTCGGCAGATACGCTTTGGATTGAAAGTGCCGGCTTGGTAAAACCGGTTCCGGTGTATTTATATGGAAATATATTAACCGGTAAATTGATTCAAAATTTCGAACAGGAACCGGAAAAATGGAGTTCAAGTATTACCGTTGGTGATGGCGGATCAGGAATCTTGGATGGATGGTTAATTAATTTAGGAAGAAAAAATGTTACCTGGGAAAATCCATTGGAAGGTTCGGCGTCCTTAAGATTATTGTCTACGACCAGAGGCGCCGGAAGTATTACTTCTCCGGCTAAAGCGGGCGGCGTCAACAAAGCTGCGTTTTACTGGCGTTCGCAAAACGGTCCATCTAAATACCTGATACAAACTTCAGTAAATGGACAAAATTGGATATCTCAAGATTCTATTGAAACAGGAAGCGATTATGAAACCGGATATCATACGTATGAAAAAGTAATTGCCGACAAAAATGCAAAATATTTTCGCATACAAGGACGCAAAGAGACAGTCGGATGGAATGAACCCAAATTATTTATCGATTCGATTGTTATAGACGGATTCCCTTATTTGTACTTAGTAGGAGAAATTCAGGAAACAGAAACATCAGTAGTTCCGAAAACCATTTCGGTAAGAGTAGGCGGTTTACTAAACAGCAATGCAACTATTACTCTAGGGGGCGATCATGCAGGTAATTTTACCCTCGATAAAACGGAATTGACTACGGAAGAACTAACAGAAGGTCACGTTTTGATCGACGTAATTTTCACGGGAGCGGAAGCATCCGGAGAATACAGAACTAATATTGAAATAGCTAATACTGATTTAGATGCCGATTTCGTTATTCCTGTAATTGTGAAATACACAAAACCCTATCTAACGTTAGTAAATACTATCGACGCACAAATAACATACGAGGCTCCTCTGGATATTCCGGTCGATATTGAAGGTTTCTTGAATACAGCGGCTGACATTTCCTTAGAAACAGGAACGGAATTTACTCTTTCTAAAACCAGTATAGAACCGGAAGAACTTACCGATGTGACAACAGTTGCTTTCACCGTAACTTTCAACGCAAGCAAGGATGGGCTATACACCGATGTCATCATCATTTCGAACGAGGATATAGAAACGGTTACAATACCTCTGTCTGTTGATTTCAGAGGAGATGGTATAGAGGATGTAAAAGGAAATATTTCGATTTATTTTTCCGAAAAAGACATCTTGAATGTACAAGGCGTTCCGGTAGGAACTTCGTTAGCAGTTGCCAATACGCAAGGCCAAACGCTTCTTATTTTAACTGTAAACTCTGGAAATGAACAATTCAACGTAGATTTACCTGCGGGAGTTTATATTGTGAAAATAGGAAACAAAGTATGGAAACTAATCAAGTAAGCTTGATCGTTTTTGGTTTGACCAGTCCTAAAAAAGTGTTACAAGTTTAACACTGTAAATTTATCACTCATTCACCGATTAATAAGCGAACGTTTATTAATCGGTGAATTTTTATATGTTTTAATTTTCGCACTCTGTTGTCCACGCATCCAATCCGGCGTGTCTATCTGACAAGACGAATGAGGTCTTTTACGGTTACAGATACTTGCAGTATCTTTTACAAGTAATTTCAAGACATTCGTATTATATGGAACTTCTTCTAACAGAGATTCCTGTTTCAAAATGCCGTTAACCTATTTTGCTAAGACTTTCAAGGTTCGTTTTCAGTTCCAACGTCACCGCATCCAAATAAAGCGTCGTATCTTTTCTTTCAGTTTTTGTTGCAAACCAATTGTTTATAGACAACGTAATTGCAATACCAACGACCACGATAGACAATTCGCGTGTATATTTTCCACCTTTCCTTGCCAAAGTTTTTATTTTAATCCTGTTCATGCTTTGAGATTTAAAAAGTTCCATTTACTTTTTACGTTACGGTGCAAAGGCAGTATAAAAAATTCATTACTGACCGGCGAATCTAAAAATTTGTCGGTGTTATATGTTAATGAATTAATTTTGTAATCAAGACAACAACAGATCAAGAAACAAACAAAAAAGAACAATAGAATGTGCTTAACAGAAATTTTTAAAAGTGAGAGATTAGAGAAACACTTATTAAAATAGGGATTCTTCCGGCTATTTTAGTAATCCGAATTTATCCGCATGAATAGTTTTTTATTCCTTATATAATATTGCCACAGCAAACTTTTTCGTATTATTTCTTTAGGTAAATCGCGGTTTATCGCTTGTTCCAGATTCTCTTGTCGTATCCGTCTATAATTTGTTTTATGCCGGCTAAAATCTCGCCTCGCCCTTATCACTGCCATTGCATTAGCGAGATACCCTTTCAAAAGAAATTGCAAGGCTGCCAAATAATCTATAAAGTAACGATAAAACATTACTTTATTGTAATACTGTTCCGGGAGATTTTTATACAACATAAATAAATTATTTCTAAAATTCAGGAAAGTCTTTTTGGGATGCTCCATTTTCAAAGTTGCTCCGCCTACATGGTAAACAACGGACTGCGGAAAACAAACAATTCGTTTACCTCTTGCCCGCAAACGCCAGCATAAATCGATTTCTTCCTGATGGGCAAAGAAATAAGCATCTAAACCTCCGGCTTTTTTGTATTCTGCCGAACGGATAATTAAACAAGCGCCGCTACTCCACAAAACATCTACCGGACAGTCGTATTGTCCAAAATCTTTTTCTACTTTGGTAAAAATACGTCCTCTACAGAACGGATAACCGTACATATCCATAAATCCTCCGGCAGCTCCTGCATACTCGAAAGACGATTTATCGTTATAGGAAAGTATTTTCGGTTGAATGGCGGCTACATCCGGATGTGCATCTAAATAATCTACCGCTAATCGTAACCAACCGGAAGTAACTTCTACGTCGGAATTCAACAAAACCACGTATTCTTGCTCCAACTGGTTGAACGCTTTGTTATAACCTTCGGCAAAACCGTAATTCCGGTCAAATGCCAAGCATCGTATATTGGGATAATATTTAGATAGAAATATCAGCGAATCGTCTGTCGAACCGTTATCAGCTACAATGATTTCAGCTAGTTCCAAATCCGTATGTTTAAATAAAGGAGGTAAAAACTGTTCTAACAGCGCTTTCCCATTCCAATTAAGTATAACGACACCCACTTTCTTCATAATGGGGAAAATAAAGTAAGTAATTGAAAATTAAATAGTCGATTCATCCGATTTTTCTCTTTTATACTTCCATCGGTTATGCGTCCACAACCAGAGAGAAGGGTCGCGTAAAATAGTTTTTTCTAACTGTTGCATATAATTACGGGAAATTTCATATTCGGAATTTTCAGCAGGACGATCCGAAATCAATTTCACTTTTCCTTCATAATATCCTCTTTTCACTTGGATAATATCCAAATAAAAAACTACGGCATTCGTTTGTTTGGCAATTCTTTCTGCACCAACTATAACCGGCGTATCTTGATTTAAAAAATTCACCCAATAGCGGACTCCGTTTCCTGAAGGTTTTTGATCTGAAATAAATCCTAAAAGCCAATTTTGTTTTGCTCTGCGCATCTTGATAATTTCGCGATAAACATCATTCTTGATAAAACCTACCGAATGAAACCGTTTGCGGAGATTTAGAAAAAACAGATCGGAAACTTTATTTTTCAAAGAACGGTATATTTGTCCGATTATCGTATTTTTATTTTCTTTTACCCATAACGTAATGGAAGTCACCCATTCCCAATTACCATAATGCCCAAGCATAAGAATAACCGGCCTATTCTCTTTCAGAAAATAATCAATTAAATCAATATTTTTGAAAGTAAAGCGTTTTTTCATTTCACTGTCCGAGATATGCAACAATTTCATTGTTTCGAAAAAATAATCGCAGAAATGACGATAAAATTTTTTTTCTATTTGTTTTCTTTCTTTCACTGTTTTGCAGGGGAAAGCATTTTTTAAATTTTTTTCTACCATTCTACGCCGATAACGAACTATATGGTAAACGAAAAGGTAAACAATGTCGGATAAAAAAAATGCTACTTCCCGCGGGAGCAAAGCTACGGGAGCCATTATTCCCTTCAATATATAATATGAGAATTTATTCATTCAATAAGCAAAGCCGTTTTATTATCATTAAATCCGGACAAAGTTACATCAATCAATTGATTTATCCAACAAGGATTATAATCCGTTTCCACTTTAATATAATTTTCGGTGAAACCGTGCATTTTCGTCCCTCGTTTTGTATGTTCAAACAGCGCTTTATGCACAGTTCCAATCTGTGAGAGGTAAAACGCCCGGTTTTTTTCTTCCGACAATTCCATTAATCGTCGGCTTCGTTCTTGTTTTTCCTTCAAGGAAACCGCCGGGCCCATTTTCAATGCCATCGTTCCGGGACGTTCGGAATAAGTAAAAACATGTAATTGTGAAAACGGCAATTGTTCTAAAAAATGTTCTGTTTCCTTGAAATGGGCGTCCGTTTCCCCACGCATTCCGACAATAACGTCAATGCCGATAAAGGCTTCAGGCATCAACCGCATGATTTTATCTACTTTGGAAAAAAATAGCGCAGTATCGTATTTTCGAAACATCAATTTCAATACTTCGTCCGAACCCGATTGCAAAGGAATATGAAAATGCGGGGTAAAACGTCGCGATTGAGAAAGAAATACCAATATTTCATCGGTCAGCAGATTGGGTTCAATAGAAGAAATGCGGAAACGTTCAATGGATTTTACTTGCTCCAAAGCTTTTATTAAATCAAAAAATGTTTCGCCGGTTGTTTTTCCGAAATCGCCGATATTCACGCCCGTCAAGACAATTTCTTTTCCCCCTTCCCGTCCGGCAGTCTCCGCCATTTGCACCAATTCGGCGATTGTTCCGTTACGGCTTCGCCCACGAGCAAACGGAATCGTACAGAAGGAGCAATAATAATCGCATCCGTCTTGCACTTTCAAAAAATGACGGGTACGGTCGTCTGAAGAACAAGAAGGAATAAACGTCCGTACATTCTTAATCGGAGAAACGGCGATTTTTTCCTCCAGGTGTTTCAAAATATTCATTTTTTCACCGGCTCCCAAAACCAAATCCACGCCTTCAATCCTGCCGACGTCTTCCGGTTTTAACTGAGCATAACATCCGGTCACAACCAAAAAAGCATCCGGATGTTGCTTTTTAATCCGGCGAATTGCCTGCCTGCATTTTTTATCTGCTAATGCTGTTACCGAGCAAGTATTAACCACGCAAATATCGGCTTTTTCGCCGGGCAAAATCTTTCGTATTCCGTTATTGGTCAAATATTTACCAATCATAGATGTCTCCGCAAAATTCAATTTGCAGCCCAACGTAAAATAAGCGGCTTTTTTATTTTGAAATACCTGTTTATCTATCCAGTTCATACAGTATGTAATGCGAACAGACAGCATTGATTTGTTGTCCGGAAAATTTCGGTAAAGGTACAAAAAACGAACCATTGACAACATGATTTTTATCAATAAAGATTTTTCCGTATATTTGTCCTCTATAAGTTTACGAGAAAAAATGGAAAAAGAAAATTTAATAAAACTTTTTGAGAAAAGTTTCCAAGATAACTTCGATAGTCCGGCTCTCACCGAATATGCAACACCGATTAAATATACATATGGTGAATTGGCAATAGAAATAGAAAAATTACATATCCTCTATAGAGAAATGGGTATAAGACCGGGAGATAAAATTGCTTTAGTCGGCAAAAATTCTGCTCGTTGGTGTATTATTTATTTAGGTACAATAACTTACGGAGCTATTATTGTACCTATTTTACAAGATTTCAATCCCTGCGATATCAGCCACATCATCAATCATTCCGAAGCGGTAATACTCTTTTGTGCGAATACAATTTGGGAAGCTTTAGAGGAAAGTGTATTATCCAAGATTAGGGTTTCTTTTTCTCTTTCCGATTTAAACGTGCAATATCAACGTCACAGTGAAAAAAACGATCTTTTGATTTCACAACTTGATAGCCGATTCGACAAAAAATTTCCTAATGGCTTTAAGGCAAAAGATATCCGGTACATTGATCTTCCCGACAGCGAAATATTAGTATTGAATTACACTTCGGGCACGACCGGCTTCAGCAAAGGCGTGATGATTACCGGCGGTAATCTTTCAGGGAATCTTACTTTCGCCCGCCGAATTTTCAATTTGAATCAGGGAGATAAAATGTTGTCTTTCCTTCCTTTAGCGCATACTTACGGTTCTGCGTTCGAATTTTTATATGCCCTGTCGGAAGGATGCGACGTTACTATTTTAGGAAAAACGCCTTCTCCACAAATATTATTGAAAGCATTCGAAGAGGTCAAACCGGTTTTAGTTATCGCCGTCCCTCTTATTCTGGAAAAAATATACCGGAAAATGATTATTCCTACTTTAAATAAAACGCCAATGAAGATGGCTTTGAGTATTCCGTTGCTTGCTCAACAAATTTACGCTCAAATACGGAAAAAATTAGTCAATGCTTTTGGTGGAAAATTCGTACAGTTAATCATCGGCGGCGCTCCTCTTAATGCGGAAGTAGAAGACTTCCTTCTTAAAATTAAATTTCCGGTTTCCGTAGGTTATGGAATGACTGAATGTGCTCCGTTAATTAGTTTTTCGCTTTATCCCGATTATGTGCCTCATTCTTGTGGAAAGGTATTAGACGTAATGGAAGTAAGAATCGATTCTCCCGATCCACATCATGTGGCCGGAGAAATTCAGGTCAGAGGCCAGAATGTAATGAGCGGTTATTATAAAAATGAAAAAGCTTCACGAAATGTATTTTCCGAGGATGGTTGGTTGAAGACCGGCGATTTGGGAACGATTGACCACGACAACAATATCTTTATCCGAGGACGTTCTAAAAGTATGATTCTGGGTGCTAACGGACAAAACATTTATCCGGAAGAAATCGAAGCCAAATTAGATAACCTTCCCTTTGTAATGGAAAGTTTGGTAGTAGAACGAAACCGTAAATTAATTGCTTTGGTTTATCCGGATTACGACGCTTTGGATTCGACAGGGACCAAAGAGGAAGAACTTCCGTTAATCATGGAAAAAAACAAGGAAACGCTTAATAATATGGTCGCTTCTTATGAAAAGATAGCGAAAATACAGTTGTATCCAAGCGAATTTGAAAAGACGCCTAAAAAAAGTATCAAGCGGTATTTATATACGTAATTGAAAATCGGATTCCGTCGCAAATATTTCTCAGGGACGATTCGATTTTAACTGAAAAGTACGTTACAACTCTATTGAAAACAGGTTTATTTGTTTACTCCAAAAACTTAATTAATTTAGAGGGATGTAAGATATTTTTAGATCAAAAAAGATGTAGAGAAATTAATTAGGTAAATAAATCACTTTTTTCGTCTTGAAAAATTCTTCTTCGAAATAATCTTCCAAATCATAAGTAACTGCTTTATTTCGAAAAAACTTCAATTCTGCCTGCAAATCGCCGCCTTTCAGGCAAAGGAAACCATTGGGGAGAGCATTCTGCTGATCGCGAACAATATTTTTTTTGGCTACTCTAACTAAATCGGGTAAAGGCATGACGGCACGGCTTACTATAAAATCGAACTCACCCTTTTCGTCTTCCACCCGTTTCTGTTTACATTCCACATTATTGAGTTGAATTTGCCGGCTAATAGTTTCTGCTACCCGGATTTTTTTCCCAATACTGTCGATCAAAAAAAAACGAACATTAGGAAACAAAATAGCTAACGGAATGCCAGGAAATCCGCCTCCTGTGCCTACGTCTAAAATTTCAGTATTATCCGTAAAGCGGATTATTTCTGCAATTCCCAAAGAATGAAGAACATGTTTTTCGTATAAATTTTCAATATCTTTACGGGAAATAAGATTAATTTTCGAGTTCCAATCTGCATATAAATCGTATAATGCTGTAAATTGGAACTCTTGTTTTTCTGTTAAATACGTGAAGTATTTTTTTATAATATCCATAAATAATTATAAACCAGCCAATTTTGCAATCGGACTGTTTCCGGCGATATATACATTGAATTCTTTGTAAGGAATAAATACTTTGGTAATTCCGACAGAATAAGCGGCAATTTCGTATTCGTTGAAATAGTAAGTGATTCCTTTATCGTCGAGAGTAAAGTTTCCGTTTGGCGCCATACCGTTGATATTGTTATATCCTATATTTTCCAATTGTTCCGTTTCTTTAAGACCATTAGCTTCGGCAATTTTCCGGATGATAATTGGAGACAAGTTTTTTGTGTAATTAATTCCGGCAAAAGCGTCCTCTGTCAAAAGTGCATGAGTATTTAAATCGATAACATATCCGGAAATACTGTGCGAACCGTGTGCACCTCCGTTATAACTGGCATTTTCTACCGTGAAAGAAACAAAATTATTTTGGTTGTAAATAATTTTGTTTTCTATGTTCAGATAAAACAGAAAATTTACCTCGTCTTCCGGACGATAATCTTCATCGAAGAAATCTTCTACGCAAAGTTCATTAAAATCATGCATGTACCGATTGGAAAAACTATCTACCGCTTCTTGTGGGGAAAGATTCACATATGCTTCCGTAAATACTTTTTCAATAAAAATCTTTTGCAGGCTTTTTAGTTTCTCGGCCTTTGTTTTATAGATTTCGGGATATACGAAAGATATTTTCAAATTGCCATTTAATTTTGATTCTTTACCATTAATGGAATAGTTCTTGTCTTCAGAGATTGTTTTGAAAATAATGCCATTATCGACGGTTTTTATTTTTTGATTACAAGCTATAAAGAAAAATAGAGAAACACTGCATACAATAGTAAATAAAGTACTTGCTTTTTTAATTTTGAAAATCATAACTGAAATATGCTTTAATTTGGTTTAATATTGATGCAAAATTAGCATTAAATTTCCAATATTACATACAAACGGATAAAAATAAAGAAGCGCGGTACAGTTCTATTTTGTAAATATTAAGGAATCATTGCCTTAGCTTTTCCGTCCTTCCGATATGGACGGGTATGTTCATTTTCGAATATTTATTATTTAAATTTTTTATTCAATTCTTCTTCCGGAAAAACATAAACGATAAGTTTTCCATCAGGTGTATAATTCGGCGAAGTAGAAGAAAAAAGCTTGGCAATTAATTCTTGCGATTCTTCCTGTGAAAGGATTTTGCAGGGGAGAATAGCTGCCTTTTTCGCTAATGCCAATGCCAATGTTTCCGAAATTTCTTCTTTGACTTCGCAACCGGTTTCCATCGCTTTATCCACCATTTCCTGCAAAGTTTCGACAGGGTTGATGGTTTCCAAACCGGAAGGTATCCCATTTATGGAATAAGCATTGTTTCCCAAATCAGCCAAATCGAAACCGATGTAAGAAAGGTCGTCCAATAAATGGGGGAGGACGGTCGACTCTTTCGGACTAAAAGTAATGATTTCGGGAAATAGCAATCCTTGCGAAGCGCCTTGTTTTTGTTGTATCCGTTGTAAATATTGGTCGAATAGAATGCGGATATGCGCCCGGCGCTGATCGATAAACGTTAATCCCGATTTGAGAACGAGAATCAAATATTTGCCTTTGTAATGAAGCGTTTCCGAAGAAATTTTAAAAATTTCTTTGTCTTCCATTTCAAAAATAAGGCCGGATTCCGTCGATTGAATGGGAAGACTATGCGTTTCGTACAATTTTTCCCAATCTGTTTTTCTGTATGTTTGCGTATTGGTTTCCTTAAAAGGATTATAACCAGTACGAACTTGTATATTAGGCGGCTCTACGGGAGGTCTTTTAGTATCGTAAACAGGCATATCGATAGCTTCTGCCCTGTCAAACTCCAAAGAGGGAACAGCGATGGCTTCTTTTACTACTGTAGTAATAATTTGCCAGATTGCCTGTTCATTTTCGAATTTGATTTCTGTTTTAGTCGGATGAATATTAACATCGATGCTCGAAGGGTCGACTGTGAGATAGATGAAAAAATTAGGCATATCGCCGGTCGGAACGAAAGGTTCAAAAGCTAATGCAATAGCCTTGTTGAAATACGGATGCCGCATGTATCGTCCGTTAACATAAAAATACTGGAAAGCTCCCCGTTTTTTACTTGATTCGGGCGTTCCAATAAAGCCGGAGATATTGACTAAGGAGGTATTGACATTTACCGGAAGCAGTTGTTGCAATAATTTTTTCCCTAGCACATTAACAATCCGTTGTTTTTGTCCGGATACCGGCAGGTTGAGTATTTCGCTGTCGTTGTGCTTCAAGGAAAAAGTAATAGTGGGATATACTAGCGCAATCCGTTCCACTTCCGTCAGGATATTCTTGAATTCCGTTTCGTTGGATTTCAAGAATTTCCTACGGGCGGGTATATTGAAAAACAAGTTTTTTACCGAAAACATACTGCCCTGGCTGGTGCTTATCATTTCTTGTTTGTCCAATTGGGAAGCTGAAATCTGAATGAGCGTTCCCATTTCATCTTCTCTCCGGCGAGTCTTTAATTCCACCTGAGCAACTGCAGCGATAGAAGCTAATGCTTCGCCACGAAAACCCATGGTGCGGAGCGCAAACAAATCATGCGCCGTAGTGATTTTGGAAGTTGCGTGCCTTTCGAAAGCCATTCGGGCGTCGGTTTCAGACATCCCTTTTCCATTATCAATTACTTGAATTAACGTGCGTCCGGCGTCTTTGATATATATCCGGATATGATCGGCGCCGGCGTCCACTGCGTTTTCGATCAATTCTTTTACTACGGAAGCCGGCCGCTGGATAACTTCGCCGGCCGCTATTTGATTAGCAATCGAATCGGGCAATAAATGAATAACATCCATATAAGTTAAGAACTAAAAGCTAAGAATTAAGAACTATGAGATTTCTGTTTTTTATGGCTTTAATAGTAGAAACAAGCATAGAAATCAATTTTGCGCAATCATGAAAAGAATTTTCGTATAATTTAGAATCCATATAATCTGTATCCTTAAGCAAAGATAAGCAATAACCCGCTTCATTTACTTCTTTCAATGAAATACCGAATTTATTGATAAAACCAGCATCACTTCGAGCATATTCCGCTTCCTTGACTAATGCGCTTGCCGTCGCACTACGTAAAACCTGTCTATTCAAAACAAATTCTTTTTTCTCTTGCTGCAACAAATATTGAGAAAGCCGTACTATTCTGATAGCAAATATATAGCTCTTAACTCCGAATATCGACTTTTTCTTCATCTTTAACTCCTAACTCTTAACTCTTAGTTTTTCAATCATGTCTTTCGTCATTTGCTCCAAGTCGTAGTGTGGTTGCCATCCCCATTCTTCCCTTGCACAAGAATCGTCCAGGCGATTAGGCCACGAATCAGCAATACTTTGCTTCAACGGATCTATTTCGTAAGTCATTTTGAAATCCGGATAATATTGTTTAATACTCTTATACAATATCTCAGGATCAAAGCTCATCGAAGTTACGTTGAACGAATTCCGGTGAACCAGTTTAGCCGGATCAGCTTCCATAATGTGGATAGCTGCATCCAAAGCGTCGGGCATGTACATCATATCCATGAAAGTGCCGGGCTTAATCGGACAAACAAAAGGCTTGCCTTGCACTGCTTTGTAAAAAATCTCGACGGCATAATCGGTGGTGCCTCCGCCCGGTAAGGTCATATAAGAGATGATTCCCGGAAAACGTACCGAACGTGTATCTACTTTCCATCGATTATAATAGTAGTCGCTAACTAATTCGCCCAAAACTTTCGTTATCCCGTAAACCGTATTAGGACGTTGAATGGTATCTTGGGGTGTATTGTCTTTCGGTGTACTCGGTCCGAAAGCGCCGATAGAACTCGGCGTAAAAACTGCGCAATGGTACTCCCGCGCCACATCCAAACAATTCATCAAACTCCCGATTCCTACATCCCAACCCAATTGAGGATAATTTTCGGCGGTTGCCGACAAAATAGCTACCAAGTTATAAATGGTATCTATCTTATATTCTTTAACCGCTCCTGCAATCTGTTCGATATGCAAAGCGTTGATTTCAACGGTAGGTCCGGCGTCGAAAAAACCTTCGGGATAAGGCGGCGTATAAAATCCGCAAACGACATTATCTCTTCCATAGATAGAGCGTAAACGAATACTTAGTTCGGAACCAATTTGTCCTGTACTTCCTACAATTAAAATTCTTTTCATAATATTAAAAAAATAAGGCTATTTTTGATTATTTAGATAACGTTTAATTCTTTCCCGATTTTGATAAAAGCTTGTACGCATTTGTCCAGTTGTTCCCTTTGGTGGGCGGCAGATATTTGCAAGCGGATGCGGGCTTGTCCTTTGGGGACAACTGGATAGTAAAAGCCGGTGACGTAAATACCTTCGTCGAGCAATTTGCGAGCCATGTCTTGCGATAACTTAGCGTCGTACAACATAACCGCACAGATGGCCGATTGCGTGGGCTTGATATCGAATCCCGCCTGTTTCATTTTTTCAACAAAATAGTTTGTGTTTTCATGCAATTGGTCTTGTAGTTTGTTGGAATTTTCCAAATAGTTGAACGTATAGATGCCTGCGCCTGCTACAGCTGGAGGTAAAGAATTGGAAAAGAGATACGGACGCGAACGTTGACGAAGCATGGCGATAATTTCTTTTTTCCCGGTAGTGAAACCGCCGATAGCTCCTCCGAAAGCCTTACCTAAAGTACCGGTAATAATTTCTATTTGTCCTCTTAGATTAAATTGCTCCGTAGTTCCACGACCGGTTTTTCCTACTACGCCTGCCGAATGTGATTCATCAACCATGATCATAGCGTTGTATTTTACGGCAAGCTCGTGAATTTTATCCAAAGGAGCGACATTCCCATCCATCGAGAAAACGCCGTCCGTAACAATCAGACGGAAACGTTGCGCTTGCGCGATTTGTAATTGTTTTTCCAGATCATTCATATCTGCGTTGGCATAACGATAACGGACGGCTTTACACAGGCGTACGCCGTCGATAATTGACGCATGATTTAAGGCGTCCGAAATAATTGCATCGTTTTCATCTAAAAGAGGTTCAAATACTCCGCCATTAGCATCAAAACAGGCGGCATATAAGATGGCGTCTTCCATTCCGAAAAAACGTGCGATGGCGTTTTCCAATTGCTTATGTAAGTCTTGTGTACCGCAGATGAAGCGTACGGACGACATGCCGTAACCGCGACTGTCCATGGCTTTCTTCGCGGCTTCAATTATATCATGATTGTCGGATAAGCCCAAGTAATTGTTGGCGCAGAAGTTAAGCGCTTCTTGTCCCGATTGGAGTTTAATGGAAGCCGATTGAGGAGAAACGATAATCCGTTCTTCCTTGTATAATCCGGCCGATTGGATGGAATCCAGTTCTTTCACTAAGTATTCTTGAAAATTCTTGTAAGTTTGCATAAAAGTTTATTTTTTTAAGGTTTAAAATGTCTATCTTCTTCGATTTTTTTGTTGTTCTCTCATCAATGCTTGTTGCTTTCTTTGAGCCTCTTCCAAACGCGCCATGAAGCCTGATTTTTTCTTTGCCGGTTTGGCCTTGCCTTTATTCGCTTCCAATTTAGCTAACAACTTTTCTTCGTTCAGGAAAAAACGGAAAGCAATGGTTTGAACGATTGTTATTAAAGTCGATATGAAATAGTAATAGTTCAAACCGTCCGGATAGGAATTCAGGAATACCAGCATGAAAACGGGCATGATATACATCATGGTTTTCATTCCGGGCATTTGTTCTTGGCCGGTGTTCGTTTGTTCCATACTATATTTTTGATAAAAAATATTGACGATTGTCATTAACAAACAGAAAATGCTGACGTGGTTTCCAAAATAAGGTGATACGATTGGAATGTACGTATCCCACTGAATGAGATCGTCGTACGTAGATAAGTCGTTGGCCCAGAGGAAACTTTGATGCCTTAATTCGATGGCCGACGGGAAAAACATAAATAGAGCTAACAGGAAAGGCATTTGTAGGAGCATCGGCATGCACCCGGCCATCGGATTGACGCCGACTTGCCGGTAGAGTTCCATGTTTTTTTGTTGCCTGACCATTGCATTTTCTTTTCCGGGGTATTTAGCGGCTATTTGTTCGGTTTGCGGACGCAAGACCCGCATCTTGGCCGACGACATAAACGATTTGTAGGTCAACGGGAAAAGCGCCGATTTAATGATTAAGGTCAACAGAAAAATGGCCAATCCCAAACTGCCGCACCAACCGGTCAACCAATCAAAAATAGGAATAATTACCCATTTGTTCACATACCTGAACAAACTCCATCCTAAGGGAACTAATTTTTCCAACTCCAAATTTTGTCCTTCAAACTTAGTTTTATCGTAATTTTTCAATAAGGTATAGTCGTTCGGACCGAAATAATAATTGAATTTGATTCCTTCCGTCGAATTATAAGCAAAAGGAACACTGGTCAAAGCTGTATATTCTTTCAAATAAAGACCTTCGTTGAAATATTTGGATTCCAGCTTAGTTGATTCGAAACTTTCTTTTGCAATCAATACGGAAGAAAAAAACTGATCTTTGTAGCCAATCCATTTTATTTTGTTAGCGATATTTTTAATATCGTCTTTGGTTTCACGCAAGTGTTCCACGTCGTCCGAAAGATATTTATAACTCAAGTAAGCATAGCGGTCTTCATATTTTCGTCCTTTTTCTTGCTGGCGGATTTTTTGCGTCCACCGGAAATCCAGCGTTCGCATAGCTGGGGAAAGTTCGGTTTCGAGATTTTTATTGAAGATTTCGAAATCAACCATGTAGTCGTTCGGGTGTAATGTATAGACTAAATCTAAAGAACCGGAGTCGCCTGCCTTCAAACGCAGAGTGGTTTGTAAAGCGGAAGATTGGATAACGTCGAAATAAAAGTCCGATGTGTTCAATACCCTGTTATTAGCCGTGATAAACGTAATACCGAACGACGATTCATCTCTTTCAAAAAGAAATAACGGTTCTTGGTTATGATTGGAGTAATTCTTCAATTGGGCGGAATAAATTCGTCCTCCTTGGGTCGTGAGACTGATTTTAAGCAAATCATTTTCCAAAGTAATCAATTGTTCCTCTCCTTGGGTAGCCGGAGCGAAATTGCCGTATGCGTTCCGTAATTTTTGTTGTTTGACGGAATCGGGAAGATTCTCGGTTTCCGTTTGCAGAGTTTGTGCTTGCGCCTGTGCTTCTTCGATTTGTTGATTGATCATTTCCTGTTGGACAGCAGTTATCGAATCATTGTATCGTTTTTGAGTTTCAATTTGTTCGGGGGTTGGACGATTCAAATAAGAAAATCCGATAAAGATGAGAATAATTAGTAAAAAACCTATAATTGTATTTTTATCCATATATTTTTTTAATTAGTGACGAGTTTATAATTTTGATAATACTTCTTGATTTTCTTTGATCGCAGCTTCGATAAAACTCATAAACAATGGATTGGGTTTAGTGACCGTACTGTTATATTCGGGATGGAATTGGGTACCCAAATACCATTTCAAACCGGGAATTTCTACGACTTCCGCCAAACCGGTACCAGGGTTGACGCCTGTGTATTTCATTCCTTTTTCTTCGAACTGTTTTTTATAATTGTTGTTAAATTCAAACCGGTGACGATGGCGTTCTCGAACCAAATCGCTTTGATATGCTTGATGAGCGATTGATCCTTTTTCAAGTATGCAATCGTAAGCACCCAAGCGCATCGAACCGCCCATAGTGGTAAGGTTTTTTTGTTCTTCCATCAGGTCAAAGACTTTGTATGGAGTATCCATATCCATTTCCGTAGAATTGGCGCCGCTCATCCCCAATACATTGCGGGCAAATTCAATTACCATACATTGCATTCCCAGGCAAACGCCGAAAGTTGGCTTATTATTTTCGCGAGCGAATTTCAATGCAATGAATTTACCTTCAATTCCCCTTTGTCCGAATCCCGGCGCTACCAAAATTCCATCCAAACCCATCAGTAAATCGGCAACGTTCTCTTCTGTCACCTTTTCGGAATGGATAAAGCGCAAATCTAGTTTGCGTTTATAATAAGTGGCGGCCTGCAATAAAGATTCATTGATGGATTTATAAGCGTCGGGCAATTCGACGTATTTACCGACAAGTCCTATACGTACCGTTTGCTCGGCCGTTTTCATGTTGTTCAGGAATTTTTTCCAATGATCCAAATCCAGTTCCCGTTCAATAGGAACTTCCATTTTATGGAGAACGATTTCGTCCATTCCCTGTTGGGCCAGCACTAAAGGAACTTCATAAATACTGGGTACATCGTATGATTGAATAACAGCGTCTTCGTCGACATTACAGAATAGAGCTACTTTATGGCATATGTTTTTGGATAATTCTTTTTCGGTTCGGAGAACCAATATGTTAGGTTGGATACCCTGTTCCTGAAGTAATTTGACGGAATGTTGCGTTGGTTTGGTTTTTACTTCTTTAGCTGCGGCGATGTAGGGAACATAAGTCAAGTGGATGCAAAGACAATTTTTTCCTAATTCCCAACGCAGTTGCCGGACACTTTCGATATAAGGTAAGGATTCGATATCGCCGACTGTTCCGCCTATTTCTGTAATAACAAAATCATAATTTCCCGTGTTGCCCAAAATCATAATATTTCGTTTAATTTCGTCTGTGATATGCGGAACAACTTGTACGGTTTTTCCTAAAAAATCCCCTCTACGTTCCATATCAATTACGTTTTGATAGATCCGACCGGTGGTAATGTTGTTGGCTTTAGTTGTCGGCGTATTCAGAAAACGTTCGTAATGACCTAGATCTAAATCAGCTTCATGTCCGTCGACGGTTACATAACATTCGCCGTGCTCGTAGGGATTGAGAGTACCGGGGTCGATATTGATGTAAGGATCAAATTTCTGAATGGTTACTTTGTATCCTCTGGCTTGCAAAAGCTTACCTAACGACGAGGAAACGATTCCTTTTCCTAAAGAGGAAACCACTCCGCCGGTAACGAAAATATACTTTGTCTTAATCACTTGAAAAAATTTTGCTATTAAGCGCACAAAGTTACATTATTTTTGAAGAGAATACAAAAGAAAAAACAAAGAGATTTGTATATTCTAATTATTATATCTACTTTCGCACCTAAAATTTTTATGGAATTTATTCAATTATATAATTTAACCGGAGTCATTATCGGAGTGGGCGCTTTTTTGATCATTGGGATTTTTCATCCGATCGTTATCAAAAGCGAATACTACTTTGGAGTTAAATGTTGGTGGATATTCCTTCTATGCGGAATATTAGGGATAATGGGATCGCTTCTCATTCATAATGTAATTATTTCTACTTTATGCGGGATAACGGCTTTTTCTTGTTTTTGGGGAATTAAAGAACTTTTCGAACAACGAGAGAGAGTGAAAAAAGGCTGGTTTCCGAAAAGAAATAAAAATGAATAAGGGTATTTACCGTTGATAATCAAAAATGTACGAATCTATTTATTCTTACTACAAAGGACGGTTGAAAAAAACGGCTTCCGATTTATCTTCCGTAAAAAAGAAAATTTATCTCACAGGAAATTTGAGACTATTCATCTTTATCGTCACAATCGGAACAGCTTTTTTTTTACATATACAAAGTACGGTAATTATTCTCTTCCTCCTATTGGCCGGCGCCATTTTATTCTTTTTTTTATTACGACAATACGACCGGCTTCAAAAAAGGAAACGTTACTTTGAAACGTCTGTCCGTTGCGACGAAAACGAATTGAAAGGGCTTGATTACGATTTTTCGGCTTTTGACGGAGCCTGTGAAAAAATAGAGGCTTCTCATTTTTTTAGTTTGGATCTGGATATTTTTGGATCTAATTCTTTGTTTCAATCCATTAACAGGACTTGCACGAATTATGGGAAAAAGATTTTAATATCCTGGTTTGAAAAGCCTTTGCAAGAAGCCAGTTCCATTCAAATTCGTCAGGAAGCCGTAAAAGAATTGAAGAATAAAGATTATTTTCTTCATCACTACCGGATTTTAGGATTAACCAATTCCGGTAAAGAATCGGATTATGAAGAAATAGAAGATTTTGTAAATAGTCCGGATTTTATTAAATCAAGAAAAACAGGAAAAATAGCCGGTATTCTTATCCCCTGTTTATGGATAATCGTCATTGCCGGAGTGTTTTTAAATTCACTTTCATTCAGTGTATTAGTAATTTTCTACGTGCTTTCCCTCATTATCAGTGAAAGTCTTGCAAGTAAAATAAAGTTGTTGCAGTCGTTTGTAGGAAAAAAAATAAATATACTTTATTCTTATTCCAATCTGATCGAAACAATCGAAAATGAAACGTATCAATCCCAAGTATTGAAAGAACTTCAATCCCTGTTTTTTCAGAATAATCAAAAAGCGTCTGTCCGATTTAAAAAATTTGCGCAATTGGTCGGCGAATTGGAACAGCGAACCAATTTTTTGGTTCATATAGTTCTCAATCCGCTGTTTTTGTGGGATATTCGTAAATCCATCCAAATAGAAGAATGGAAAAATAAAAACGGTAAAAATATGATTCATTGGATAAAGGCTTTGGGCGAATTTGATGCTTACTGTTCATTAGGAATATTTTCCTTTAATCATCCGGATTATGTTTTTCCTGCTTTTACCGATACTTACTTCAAGATGAAAGGCGAGGCTTTAGGGCATCCTTTGATGAATCGCGAAATTTTTGTCAGGAACGATATTGATATTGTAAAACATCCGTTTTTTATGATTGTTACCGGAGCTAATATGGCGGGGAAAAGTACGTACCTACGGACAATCGGAGTCAATTTTGTATTGGCATGCATCGGCGTTCCGGTTTGTGCAAAATCCCTGACTTTATATCCGGCTAAATTGATTACGAGTCTAAGAACTTCCGATTCTTTGTTGGAAAATGAATCTTATTTCTTTGCCGAGTTGAAACGTCTAAAAATGATTATCGATCAATTGAAAGGGGAAGAAAAATTATTTATCGTTCTGGACGAAATACTGAAAGGCACTAATTCCACAGATAAACAAAAAGGTTCCCTTGCTTTGATTCAACAATTTGTCCGTCTTCAATCTTGCGGAATTATTGCCACTCACGATTTGCTTTTGGGAAGCCTGGAAAAAGAATTTCCTCAACATATCAAAAATTATTGCTTTGAGGCTGATATTGATGAAAACAAATTACTTTTCTCGTACAAATTACGAGAAGGTATCACTCAAAATATGAATGCCAGCTTCCTGATGCACCAAATGGGAATAACTCTTATTTCATAAACTCAAAAGTGCCAATTTTCGTTAGTTTTTGGCTTTGAGGTATTGTTTGCCGGCTTTTTATTTGTTCCATAAACTGCATTATAAAATTCCCACGCTTCCGGAATTTCTTTTTGAATTTCCGATATACGGGTATTATCCGAAGGATGAGTACTCAAAAATTCGATACTATTGCCTCCTTGTTGCGACATTCTCTGCCAAAACGGAATAGCCATATCGGGATTATACCCGGCAATAGCCATTAAAATCAAGCCCAAGTGATCGGCCTCCAATTCTTGTTTTCTGCTAAAAGGTAACATTACCCCCACTTGTGTGCCTAATCCATAAACAACGGCTCCAACTGTTTGAATGGTCGGCGAAGTTTTATTTAATAAAGTTCCGATAGTTGTTTCGCCCATTTGAAGAGCTATTTGCTGCGACATTCTTTCGTTGGCATGTTTAGCGATGGCATGTCCTACTTCATGCCCTAAAACGACAGCTAGTCCGGTTTCATCCTGCGTATAAGGAAGAATTCCCGTATAAACGACAATTTTTCCTCCCGGCATACAAAAAGCATTGATTTGTGAGTCGTTAATCAAGTTAAATTCCCATGAATATCCTGCCAGAAGCGACTCCATCCCCGTTGCCTTATAATAAACTTCAACAGCGTCCGCTATTTTACGGCCTACTTTCTCTACTAAAGCCGCCGATGTTTTATCGGTCGATTTGGGAGCTGTCTTGATGTATTCATTATACTCTTGTAAGCTCAAATTCAACACTTCTTCATCCGAAACTAACATCAATTGTTGCCGTCCTGTAATCGGCACACTGCTACATGAATAGCAAATAACTGTAATTAAAAATAATAAAGAGAATTTTTTCATATTTTATAGCACTTAAAATTTTTATGCAAAAATAATAGTTATTTATCAGTAAACAAACAACATATTCATTATTTTTTACAAAAACTTTTATTTTAGCGAAAAAATATAAATATTTTTATATAATATGTTTAATAATTGTATAAATTTGCACCTATTTTAAGTATAATTATACATGAAAACAAAAAATGAACGCCTGACGACTATATGGAATTTGGTAAATGACTATGCTCCAGACAATCAGGAAAAATTATTAGAATTATTGCGTACCAAAGGTTTTAATATTACGCAAGCCACTTTGTCGAGAGATATTAAGCAATTAAAAATCATTAAATCGCCTAATGCCGAAGGAAATTATATTTATATAACAACAGGGCAGAATATTTATGCAAACAGATATAATGGTAAAAAAGAAAAATCAAATCTCTCTTTTACCGGATTTATTTCATTAGAATTTTCGGGTGCATTAGCCGTTATGAAAACTCGACCCGGCTACGCTATGGGTATTGCTTCCGACATTGATTTATGCATTCCGCACCTGATTTTAGGAACTATTGCCGGAGATGACACTATTTTACTTGTTCCGCGCGAAGGAGTGGATCGGAAAAAGATAAAAGAAACGTTGGAAATTTTGATTCCAGCGGCTAAGACTGAAAATTAAGGGAGACGAAATAAATAAATTATAACAGCTATTTTGTGAAAAAAGAGTATCTATATAGAGCAATATGAAGATGAATAAGGTTGTAGGTGCATAGGAGGGTTGCGTTTACGTCTTTTTTTTGTTCATTGTACTTTCACATGTATCATTAACACTTGTCTTTATTTATTACTTTTTTAATATTACAAGCCGATTGCAGCAATAATTAAAAAAAAGAAGTATCTTTGCAAAATTAATAGAGAAAAGTATTAAATTAAAACATTATAACACAGAAATAACCATATAAAAAACAAAAGAACATGTCGAATCTAAGATTTAAAGTACTTGAAGAAGTTTTCAAGAAAAAAGCGGTAGCCGTATCGGTTCCCGAACAAATTACTTCCGAATATTACGGGAAGTATGTATTTAATAAAGAACAAATGGCTAAATATTTGTCAAAGGAAACCTTGGAAACGTTTATCGAAGTCGTCGATAAAGGTAAAACCTTGGACCGCGGCTTAGCTAATCACGTGGCAGCCGGTATGAAAATGTGGGCGATCGAAAGAGGCGCTACACATTATACGCACTGGTTTCAACCGCTTACCGGAGGAACTGCCGAAAAACACGATTCTTTTATTGAATATTCCGGAGCGCCGGGTAGTTCGGTTATTGAAGAATTTTCGGGAAAATTGCTGGCGCAACAAGAACCGGATGCTTCTTCTTTTCCCAGCGGCGGAATCCGTAATACTTTTGAAGCTCGCGGTTATACAGCTTGGGACCCCTCTTCTCCCGCCTTTATTGTAGATGACACCCTTTGTATTCCTACGGTTTTCATTTCATACACGGGCGAAGCCTTAGATTATAAGACGCCTCTTTTGAAATCATTGAATGCAGTGGATAAAGCGGCGACAGAGGTTTGTCATTATTTCGATTCTTCCGTAAAGCGGGTATTCTCTTATTTAGGATGGGAACAAGAATATTTCTTGGTCGACGACGGACTTTATGCTACTCGTCCCGATTTGGTATTGACGGGTCGTACATTGTTGGGACACGAATCGGCAAAAAACCAACAGTTGGAAGACCACTATTTCGGTTCAATTCCGACTCGCGTGCAAGCGTATATGAAAGATTTGGAATTTGAAGGATATAAATATGGTATTCCATTGAAAACCCGCCACAACGAAGTGGCGCCCAACCAATTTGAATTGGCTCCGATATTCGGCGAAACCAATTTATCGGTCGATCAAAACTTGTTGATTATGTCGATCATGAAAAAAATTGCCCGCCGGCATGGTTTTCGCTTGCTATTGCATGAGAAACCGTTTGCCGGAATCAATGGTTCGGGTAAACATAACAACTGGTCTTTAGGAACCGATACCGGCGTGGGTCTTCTGACTCCGGGAAAAACCCCTGAAGAAAATTTACAGTTCATCACTTTTGTTGTTAATATTTTGATGGCGGTATGGAAAAACAATGCCTTATTAAAAGCGTCTATCATGACGGCGCAAAATGCCCATCGTTTAGGCGCAAACGAAGCGCCGCCCGCTATTATTTCCGTATTTCTCGGAAGTCAGGTTTCGGCAGTATTAGATAAATTGGAAACAAGCACCAGCAAAGAAGCAATTACCATTGATTCCAAGCAACGGATGCAATTAGGAATCGCTAAAATTCCCGAAGTGCTTTTAGATAATACTGATCGTAACCGTACTTCGCCGTTTGCTTTCACCGGAAACCGTTTTGAATTTAGGGCAGTAGGTTCTTCAGCCAATTGCGCTTCCGGTATGATTGTCCTCAATTCGGTTGTAGCGGCACAACTTTTCGAATTTAAAAAAACGGTGGATGCTAAAATTGCTGCCGGCTCTTCCAAAGACAAAGCCATTTTTGATGTATTAAAAGAATATATCAAAGAATCCAAACCGATTTGCTTCGATGGAAACGGTTATAGTGAAGAATGGAAAAACGAAGCCAAAAAACGCGGATTGGACTGTGAGACAAGCGTTCCGCTGATTATTGACGCTTATACCACAACGCAATCCATCCGTTTGTTTGAAAGTGTCGGCGTGCTTAGTGAAAGGGAATTACATGCCCGTAACGAAGTAAAATGGGAAACTTACACCAAGAAGATTCAAATTGAAGCCCGCGTATTAGGCGATTTGGTGATGAATCATATCATTCCGATTGCAACAAAATATCAATCTGCTTTACTCGATAATGTATATAAAATTTATCAGGTGTATGATAAAGAAAAAGCCGTTAAATTGTCCGCTCACGACACCGGAATTATCGAAGAAATATCGGATCGGATTTCCATTATCAAATCAAAAGTCGAAGCTTTGGTAGAAGCTCGCAAAGTGGCGAATAAAATTGAAAAAGAAAGAGAAAAAGCCATTGCTTACCACGATACGGTTGTGCCTTACTTCGATGAAATCCGTTATCATGTCGATAAACTGGAATTGATTGTCGACGACGAGTTGTGGACTTTACCCAAATACCGCGAATTGATTTTCATCCGGTAACACGATATGAGCAGCACAGGTCTATATCATCCGACCTACGAGCATGATGCTTGTGGCGTCGGATTATTAGTCGATATACATGGCAACAAGTCCCATGATATTGTTGAAAAAGGCTTACAAGTACTTGAACATATGCTCCACCGAGGAGCGGAAAGCGCGGATAGTCAAACAGGCGACGGAGCAGGGATTACGTTGCAGATTCCACACGAATTTATTCTTTTACAAGGAATTCCTGTCCCCGAAAAAGGAAAATATGGAGCAGGAATGATTTTTTTTCCCCATGATAGAGAACAAGCGTCCCTGTGTATGGAAGTATTTCAGGACAGCGTAGAACAAGAAGGATTGAGAATACTGGCTGTCCGTGAGGTTCCTGTCAGGAGCGATATTTTAGGAGAAATCTCCCGGGCAAACGAGCCGGTTATCAAACAAGTTTTTATCGTAGGAGAAAATTGTCCCGATGTTTTGGAGCGAAAATTATATATCGTCCGAGGAAAAACGGAAAAAAAGATTCTCCAATCTGCTTTAATCAATAAGCGAAGTTTTTATATAGTAAGCCTTTCCACGCGGCGAATTATTTATAAAGGCATGCTTACTTCGACACAGTTGCGGGAATATTTTCCCGATTTAACTAATCCCTATTTTACCAGCGGATTGGCATTAGTACATTCCCGCTTCAGTACCAATACTTTTCCCAGTTGGGATTTAGCGCAACCTTTTCGCTTTTTGGGACACAATGGCGAAATTAATACTATCCGTGGAAATCGTTATTGGATGGAGGCCAGGGAAAGTATCTTGAAAGTTCCGGAATTGGGAGACCCGGAAGCCATTTTTCCGATTGTTCAGCCGGGCATGTCCGACAGCGCTTCCTTGGATAATGTGCTTGAATTTCTGGTGATGGCCGGTTTATCCCTGCCACATGCCATGTCTGTATTGGTTCCCGAAAGTTGGAACAGCAAAAATCCGATCTCCGACGAATTGAAGGCATTTTATGAATACCACAGTATTTTTATGGAACCTTGGGACGGGCCGGCAACTCTTTTGTTTACCGATGGTCGTTATGCCGGTGGCATGTTGGACAGAAACGGTCTGCGTCCCGCCCGTTATTTGATTACCAATAAAGACGTTATGGTGTTGGCTTCCGAAGCCGGCGTTTTGCTTTTTGAAGCGGAAGAAATAAAAGAAAAAGGACGTCTTCAGCCCGGCAAAATGTTGCTGATTGATACTTTCGTGGGGAAAATATATTCTGACTCCGAATTGAAAGCCCAATTGGCAAGCGCTTATCCTTACCGCGATTGGTTGGAAAAAAACCGTATCGGTTTGAATCATATATCTTCCGGCAGAACGGTTAAATATGAAGTGGATAATTTACTTGTCCAACTAAAAGTTTTTGGTTATACCAAAGAAGATGTGGAAAAGATTATTGTTCCGATGGCAATGGAAGGGAAAGAACCGATTGGCTCGATGGGTAATGATACGCCTTTAGCTGTTTTGTCCGCTAAGCCGCAACGATTATTTAATTATTTCCGGCAATTATTTGCCCAAGTAACCAATCCTCCTATCGATCCCATCCGGGAAGAATTAGTGATGTCGCTTTCTTTGTACATTGGCTGCCAAGACTCCAGCATATTAACGCCTACTCCGGAATTGTGCAAGATGGTAAAACTTCAGAGTCCGGTTATCGACAATAGGGATTTGGATATATTAATGCACTTAGGGTACAAAGGTTTCCGCTCGCAAACTATTCCCATGCTGTTTGAGGTAACAACAATTGAAAAAGGGGCGATCGCTTTGTCCGAATCGTTGGATAACCTTTGCCGCCAAGCAGAAAAAGCGGTAGACGAAGGATATCATTATATTATTTTAAGCGATCGGGAAGTGACTGTTAATAAAGCGCCAATTCCTTCTTTACTGGCCGTTTCTGCTATTCATCATCATTTGATAAAAAAACGTAAAAGGATGCAAATAGCCATTGTAGTAGAAACCGCCGAAGCACGCGAAGTGAATCATTTTTCGCTCTTATTCGGATTTGGAGCGACAGCAGTTAACCCTTATATGGCTTTTGCCGTTTTGGATGAAAAAGTAAAAACGCACGAAATCCAATTGGATTATCACACCGCAGAAAAAAATTATATTAAAGCTATTAACAAAGGTTTATTGAAAACGCTCTCCAAAATGGGAATTTCCACGTTGAGAAGTTACCGGGGAGCGCAAATTTATGAAGCAATTGGCATTTCCCAAAAAGTTTTAGATACTTATTTTAGGGAAATGCCCTCCCGTATAGGGGGTATCGATTTATCGGATATTGCCCGTGAAGCACTAGTTTCTCATTGCGAAGCTTTTCAAAGTGAAAATGTTCCGGACTTGAAATTACCCGCCACGCACCGGTTAAACAATATGGGTATCTATGCTTTCCGTAAAGAAGGAGAAATTCATGCATGGAATCCGGAAACAATTTCCAAATTACAAATAGCGACCCGTTCGGGCGATTACAAAAAATTTAAGGAATACGCCGCAATGGTCGATAACAAGATACAACCGCTATTCCTTCGCGATTTCATGACTTATAAACAAAATCCGATTGATATTTCAGAAGTGGAACCGGTAGAAGAAATAACCAAACGTTTCGTGACCGGAGCTATGTCGTTCGGTTCTATCAGCAAAGAAGCGCATGAAGCCATAGCTATTGCTTTGAATATGCTCAACGGACAGAGTAACACAGGCGAGGGAGGAGAAGATCCTGTTCGTTTTACAATCGGGGACGATGGATTGAATCGTTGCTCTTCCATCAAACAGATTGCTTCGGGACGTTTCGGAGTAACAGTCGAATATTTGGTGAATGCCGATGAATTGCAAATCAAAATCGCCCAAGGAGCTAAACCGGGCGAAGGCGGGCAATTACCCGGATTCAAAGTAGATAAGGTTATTGCAAAAACCCGTCATTCCATTCCGGGAATTACTTTGATTTCACCTCCTCCCCATCACGATATCTATTCCATTGAAGATTTGGCTCAGTTAATTTTTGATCTAAAAAACGTTAACCCCCAAGCGCGTATTTCTGTTAAATTGGTAGCTGAAAGTGGCGTAGGAACGATCGCTGCCGGAGTGGCCAAAGCGAAAGCCGACATGATTCTCATTAGCGGTTCGGAAGGCGGAACAGGAGCTAGTCCTGTAAGTTCGATTAAATATGCCGGCATTTCAGGGGAACTTGGATTGTCGGAAACTCAACAAACATTGGTTTTAAATAACCTCCGGCGATTTGTTCGGTTACAGACCGACGGGCAGTTGAAAACCGGCAAAGATATCGTTATTTCGGCTTTACTGGGCGCCGAAGAATTTGGATTTGCTACGAGCGCTTTAGTTGTTCTTGGCTGTGTGATGATGCGTAAATGTCATTTGAATACCTGTCCGGTAGGAGTAGCCACTCAAAATGAAACACTCAGGGAACGATTTAAAGGGAAATATGCTTACTTACTCAATTATTTTACATTCTTGGCGAAAGAAGTGCGCGAGCATTTGGCGCAAATGGGATATAAAACTATGGATGAAATTATTGGCCGTTCCGATTTAATCGAAATACGCAAAGATTTAAAGGTTCATTCGAAAGCAAGTAAATTGGATTTTTCCAAATTGTTGCATTTTGTTAATAACGGAAACGATCTTCGGTGTACCCGGACGCAAGACCATAAAATAGAACATGTTTTAGACAAGGAAATTATCCGGAGAATAAAACCGTCTATCGAGAAGTCGTTTCCTATTGAAATGAGCATGAGAATCGCCAATACCGACCGCGCCGTTGGCGCCATGTTGTCGGGCGAAATTGCCCGACGTTATGGAAGTAAAGGATTACCAGACGAGACCATCATCATTAACTTTAAAGGATCGGCCGGGCAGAGTTTCGGCGCTTTCTTGGCAGCAGGCATCACATTTTACCTGGAAGGCGAAGCTAACGATTATCTGGGAAAAGGTCTTTCCGGAGGACGTATTTCGGTGACTCCTCCTAAAGCCGGCGGTTTTGTTCCCGAAAACAACATTATTGTAGGCAACACTTTATTATATGGCGCTACTTCCGGAGAAGTATATATCAATGGTAGAGTAGGCGAACGCTTTTGCGTACGAAATTCGGGCGCCGTTGCTGTGGTAGAAGGCGTAGGCGATCACTGCTGCGAATACATGACCGGCGGACGAACGGTGGTTTTGGGTTCAACCGGCAAGAACTTTGCCGCCGGTATGAGCGGCGGTCTGGCTTATGTTTTGAATATGAACAACGATTTCGACTATTTTTGTAATATGGAAATGGTCGAATTAACTCTTATCGAGGATAAATCGGATGATATGGAATTACGCCGCTTGATTTCGAAGCACTATTATTATACACAAAGCCCATTAGCTAAGCGGATTTTAGATGATTGGGAAGAATATCTGAAACATTTCATAAAAATAATGCCGATAGAATACAAAAAAGCATTACAAGAAGAAAAAATAGAAGCGATTAAAAAGAAAATCGAAATGGTAGAATCCGATTATTAATTAGTTCTTATGGGAAACGCAAAAGCATTTTTAACAATAAACAGAAAAGAAGCCGGCTACCGGCTTGTCGTTGACCGGATTGCTGATTTTAGTGAAGTTGAGCAGACCTTGAATACGGAAGACCGAATTTTACAAGCTTCCCGTTGTATGGAATGTGGCGTTCCTTTCTGTCACTGGGCTTGTCCTTTGGGAAACATAATTCCCGAGTGGCAAGATTTATTGTATAAAGCTAAATGGTTTGAGGCTTATTCGATTTTGTCGTCAACGAACAACTTTCCGGAATTTACCGGTCGCATTTGTCCTGCGCTTTGTGAAAAAAGTTGCGTACTGAATTTGGAAGGCCAACCGTTAACCGTCAGAGAAAATGAGGCGGCTATTGCAGAACATGCTTTTCAAGAAAGTTATATTAAGCCGCAACCGCCCTTGATCTGGACAGGAGAAAAAGTGGCAATTGTAGGTTCCGGCCCTTCCGGATTAGCCGCAGCAGATATGTTGAACAAGAAGGGTTATATGGTAACAATTTATGAAAAAGATGAATCTATTGGAGGATTGCTTCGTTTGGGCATCCCTGACTTTAAATTAAACAAAGGAGTTATCGACCGGCGGCTAAATCTTTTGGAAAAAGAAGGTATCCGGTTTGAAGTCGGGATTGAAGTAGGAAAAGATATTCCGGCAGGTAAATTATTGTCTCAATTTGATGCTGTTTGCTTGGCGACGGGATCTGCTGTTCCGAGGGATTTATCTGTTGAAGGGAGAAAATTAAAAGGAATTCATTTTGCATTGGATTTTTTGAAACAACAGAACCGAATGGTAGCCGGACAAGTTATAGACTCCGACCGGCAAATTTCTGCAAAAAACAAGCGGGTGCTGGTCATTGGCGGCGGCGATACCGGTTCGGATTGCGTAGGAACTTCTATTCGCCAAAAAGCAAGGAAAGTAACGCAAATAGAAATTCTTCCGCAGCCTCCTGAAAAATACAATCCGGATACGCCTTGGCCATATTATCCCAATATTTTAAAAACGTCCAGCTCGCACATGGAAGGATGCGAGCGGCGTTGGTCGCTTGCGACTAAACGTTTTATCGGTGAAAACGGAAATGTAAACGGAGTGGAAGTGGTTGAAGTTGAATGGCTGAAAGATGAAAACGGACGTTTTTTTATGAATGAAACGACTAAAACCGAAATAATTTCTGCTGAATTAGTCCTTTTATCCATTGGTTTTATGCATCCGGAACAGGAAGGATTATTGAATGAATTAGGCGTTCGGTACGATGTTCGGGGAAATGTAGAAGCCATACGCCCAAACGAATCATCTGTTGCCGGCGTTTTTGTTGCCGGTGATGCGACATTAGGCGCCGGTTTAGTGGTACGTGCTATCGATTCGGGCAGGAAAGCGGCGGAGGCAATTGCCAAGTATTTGGAAATAAAAAACAATTAAAAAACGATGGATTTATGTGTGGAATAATTGGAGTATTTAATTTAAAAGAAGACGCGGAGAAACTACGTCCCAAAGTATTAGCTATGTCTAAGAAAATCCGTCACAGAGGACCGGATTGGTCGGGTATTTATTGTAGCAAAAAAGCTATTTTAGCTCATGAACGTTTAGCGATAGTCGACCCTCAATCGGGAAAACAGCCGTTGTATTCGCCGAACGGCAAAGTTATTTTGGCTGTTAATGGCGAAATATATAACCATCAGGATATTAGGGAACGACAAGCAGGAAGATATGCATTTAGAACCAAGTCCGACTGCGAAGTAATCCTTTCCTTATATAAGGAAAAGGGAGTTCATTTTCTGGAAGACTTAAACGGTATTTTTGCTTTTGCCTTGTATGATGAGGAGCAGAATTGTTATCTCATTGCCCGCGACCATATCGGAATCATTCCCTTATATATGGGATGGGATAAGGCCGGGACTTTTTATGTGGCATCAGAATTAAAATCGCTGGAAGGTTATTGCGATAAAATAGAGAATTTTCCTCCGGGACATTATCTTTATAGCAAAGATTCTTGTTCCGGATCTAACCCGCAATCTCCCAAGCTTACTCGGTGGTATCGACGCGATTGGATGGAATACGATAAGGTAAAAGGCAATCCATCTATTTCTCTTTCTACTGATAATGAATTACGTAAAACTTTTGAAGCGGCAGTAAAGCGCCAATTAATGACAGATGTTCCTTACGGAGTATTGCTTTCCGGAGGTTTGGATTCATCCATTGTATCGGCTATTGCAAAAAAATACGCGGCCAATCGGATCGAGTCGGAAGACCGTACGCCTGCGTGGTGGCCTCAACTACATTCATTTGCAGTGGGTTTGGAAGGATCGCCCGATTTAGCGGCCGCTCAAAAAGTGGCTGATTATATCGGAACAATCCATCACGAAGTGTATTTTACTATTCAGGAAGGTTTAGACGCTCTTCGAGACGTTATTTATCATATCGAAACATACGATGTTACTACGGTACGCGCCTCAACACCCATGTACTTATTGGCGCGAGTTATCCGTTCAATGGGTATCAAAATGGTGTTGTCGGGCGAAGGAGCAGATGAAATATTCGGAGGCTATTTGTATTTCCATAAAGCGCCGGATGCAAAATCATTGCACGAAGAAACGGTACGTAAATTGGAAAAACTGCATCTTTACGATTGTTTACGTGCTAATAAATCGTTGGCGGCTTGGGGCGTGGAAGGACGTGTCCCTTTTCTTGACAAAGAATTTTTAGACGTGGCCATGCGTTTGAATCCGGAAGATAAGCTTAGCGGGCTGAAAGGTCGCATGGAAAAATGGATTCTTCGGAAGGCTTTCGAAGATTATCTTCCCGAAGATATTATTTGGCGACAAAAAGAACAATTTTCGGACGGGGTAGGATACCGATGGATTGATACATTGCGAGCAATGGCTTCATCGCAAATTTCGGACGAACAGTTTGAAAAAGCCGCAGAGCGTTTCCCTGTGAATCCGCCGATAACTAAAGAAGAATACCATTACCGCAGTATTTTTGAAGAATTATTTCCTTCCGAATCTGCGGCAAAGACAGTACCTTCCGTTCCTTCCGTAGCTTGTAGTACGCCGGTTGCTCTGGAATGGGACGCTACATTTAAAAAACTACTCGACCCTTCCGGCCGGGCAGTAAAAACGGTGCATAACGAAGCATACTAAAACCTTAAATCCGGCTGGCCTTACAAGCATCGGATGCAAGGTAACAACAAATAAATCAATAAAATAAAAAATCCGGAGCGAAACCGGAAGGGGTTAGTTTGCACTTACCTGGAAAATCACTTCCTATTTTCCGGTTCGGGTTTTTAATTTCTAATTATAAATCGTACCTTTGCGCCTGTTAAATTGGTACATTAATTTTACAACACCTTATGGAACAACTTAAACATGAATGTGGTATTGCCTTGATCCGGTTGCTAAAACCGATAGAATACTACGTAGAAAAATACGGTACATGGCAATATGGCCTGGATAAGCTTTACCTCTTAATGGAAAAACAGCACAATCGGGGTCAGGAAGGCGCCGGAATCGGTTGTGTAAGCGCTAACGCTAAACCCGGAACAGAATATATTTCCCGCGAAAGAGCGATGGGAAGCGGCGGTATACAAGAAGTTTTTCAAAGGGCTTATACGCAAATAAAAAATACGCCGGCTAATACGCCGTATGCCAATATTCCTTTTTGTGGAGAAGTCTATATGGGACATTTACGTTACAGTACCACCGGTCGATCGGGAATCGCATATCTCCATCCCTTTTTACGTAGGAATAATTGGCGTTCCAGAAGTTTGATGCTTTGTGGTAATTTCAATCTTACTAATGTGGATGAATTATTTGATCAGCTGATTGACCAAGGACAACATCCGCGATTGTATTCCGATACGTTGATGATATTGGAAATGATGGGGTATTACCTTGACCAAAAAGTTCAACATCTTTACGAATTGTATAAACCTAAATATGCTAAAGGAGAGATCAGAAATAAAAAAATTGATGAAAATATTGATTTAGCGCATATTTTGCGATCTTCTACTCAAATTTGGGATGGAGGATACGTAATTTGCGGCGTTACGGGCGTTACCGATATGTTTGCTCTGCGCGATCCGCAAGGAATTCGTCCGGCTTTTTATTATCATGACGACGAAATTGCTGTGGTTACATCCGAAAGACCTGTTATCCAAACAGTGATGAATGTGAAAGATAAGGATGTACACGAACTTCCACCGGGACAGGCATTTATTGTAAGACAAAACGGCGAAATATTTCTGGAACATATACAAGAGGCTAAAAATGTGAGTCCTTGTTCTTTTGAACGTATTTATTTTTCCCGAGGTTCTGATAAAGATATTTACCAGGAACGGAAAATGTTGGGACGCTTACTATTGGACAATATTCTACAAGCTATTGATAATGACTTAGATAATACTGTTTTTTCATTTATCCCTAATACAGCGGAGGTGGCTTTCTATGGAATGATGGAGAGTTTCGAACATCATTTGGATGAACGAAAAAAACAACTGATTAAAAACCGTATTCACGAGTTATCGGAAGATGAATGGGAGCAGATTTTAAGTATGAAAATCCGCAGGGAAAAAGTAGCGTTGAAAGATATCAAATTACGCACATTTATTGCTGAAGGAGAGAGCCGCGACGATTTGGCGGCTCATGTTTATGATATTACTTACGGCTCTATTATCGCCGGAAAAGATAATTTAGTGGTGATTGACGATAGTATTGTGCGGGGGACTACACTGAAACAAAGTATTATAAAAATTCTGGATCGTTTGGGTCCGAAAAAAATTGTAATAGTATCTTCCTCTCCACAAGTTCGTTATCCTGATTGTTACGGAATAGATATGAATCGGATGGATGAATTTGTGGCTTTCCGGGCAGCTATCGCTTTATTGAAAGAGCGAGGATTACAATTTATCATCGACGAAACTTACAAAAAATGCAAAGCTCAGGAAAATCTGCCGAAAGAACAAGTAATCAATTATGTAAAAGAAATTTACACCCCTTTTACCGATGAAGAAATAGCGGTGAAAACGGCGGAAATATTGATTCCTGAAGGAACTCGAGCAAAAGTCAATATTGTTTACCAGTCGCTGGAAGGATTGCATAAAGCTTGTCCTAATCACAAGGGCGACTGGTATTTTTCAGGAAATTACCCAACTCCCGGCGGAAATAAAATTGTAATAAAATCTTTCATAAAATACTATGAAAGTAACGAGTTGAACATAAAAAATTAATTTTTAACTAACAAAATCGAAAGACATTCTGTTAAGGAAAGCTACTGTTTTGTGAATTTCCTTGTACATAATTACATCTTCTTTAATGAACGGTACTTCTTTACGGTATTCGGACAAGAAATTTTCCAACACAGGAGATGTTTTCAGCGGTCTGCGGAAATCGATTCCTTGTGCGGCATTCATCAATTCGATGGCGTAAATGAGTTCCAAATTGTTCAAAACTTTGAATAATTTAGTAGCGGCATTGGCGCCCATACTGACATGATCTTCCTGCCCGTTGGACGATACAATGGAATCACTGGAAGCGGCATAACAATACATTTTATTTTGACTAACCATTGCGGCAGCCGTATATTGAGGAATCATAAATCCGGAATTGACGCCTGGATTGGCAACTAAAAATTCAGGCAGGCCACGTAATCCCATGATTAATTGCGCTACCCTTCTTTCGGAGATATTGCCCAATTCAGCCAAAGCATTTGCCAAAAAATCAAAAACAAGCGCCAACGGTTGCCCGTGAAAATTTCCGCCGGAAATGATTCTATCCTGCTCCGGGAAAATAGTTGGATTGTCTGTAACTGAATTGATTTCCGTCAATAATACTTGGGCGGCATAATGAATGGCGTCTTTGGTGGCTCCATGTACCTGGGGAATACAACGGAAAGAATAAGGATCCTGAATATTATCTTTCTTTTGTTCGATTATTTTGCTACCTTCCAACAATTTACAAATTCTCTTCCCTGTTTCGATTTGGCCGGGATGAGGGCGCATTTGTTGAATACAATCCATAAATGGATCGATCAAACCGTTAAAAGCTTCCAGAGAAAGGGTGGCGATCAGGTCCGATTTTTTGGAGAATTCCATAGCTTTAATGAGAGCGTAAACGCCATTGGCACTCATGAATTGCGTACCGTTCAATAGAGCCAATCCTTCTTTACTCATCAATTTGACCGGTTTCCACCCAAATTCTTGCAAAACGCTCATAGCTTCTCTTCGTTTGCCTTGGTAGTAAACGTCGCCGGCGCCGATCAAAGGCAAAAAAAGGTTGGCCAAGGGAGCTAAATCGCCCGAAGCGCCTAATGAACCTCGATCATAAACGATCGGTATCACGTCGTTGTTGTATAAATCAAGGATACGCTGTACGGTAATTACTTGCACCCCGCTGTAACCCAACGACAGGGCATGCGCTTTCAGGAGCATCATCAATTTGATTATGACAGGCGGAATTTCTTCGCCAACACTGCAAGCATGTGACTTAACCAAATTTTCCTGTAATTTGTTCAGTTCGTCGGAAGAAATAGTTTTGTTGCACAACGAGCCAAAGCCCGTAGTGATTCCATATACAGGCATTTCCGACGATTCTATTTTTTTGTCTAAATAATCGCGGCATTTTTGGATTCTTTCAACTGCTTCAGGCGCTAAATTCAGTTTCAGATTGTTATTTATTATTTTTTCAATAATTTCGAAACTCAAAGAATCACTCCCAATTTGATAAACATTTTTCATGGAATCAAAAATTATATATGATATTAATTGACAATTAATTTTAACCAGTCCAACAATTTTTGTTCCTTTTCTACCGCTTTTTCTTCCAACAATTGGGCTTCTTTTTTTAGCTTTTCTACATACTCCGTATCATGAAGAGTAATCAGGTTGATTTTCACGTTAAGTAGCGCGCCTAAAACCGCCGTTCTGGCACACATCATAGCTACGCAAGCGTCCGTCACTGCATTTTGATTACCGGTTTTTGCAATTATATTGATAAAATCCATTATTTTACATGCTTTCTGTGCCACTTGTAAAGGGATTTCTGCGGCTATCTTGGTAGCTTCCTGAATTTTTTGCGTACGTAAAACCTTTTCTTCTTCGGATTCTTTCGGTAGTTTAAAGGCGGAGAAAACAGCATCGTAAGCATTCGAGTCAGCATCAATTGCCTTAGCAAATTCGTCCAAATATGAATTGAAGACCGCAACCATTTCTTTCATATTTTCTTCTTGGTCGGCATATTTTTTTTTCCCAATAGTTAATTGGGCAACCATTTGTCCTAAAGCAGCGCTTAATGCTCCACACAAAGCAGATACGCTTCCGCCGCCGGGAACAGGATCGTCGCCGGCGGTTACAAGTAAAAACTCTTTAACCGATAATTCTGATAATTGTTTCATTTTTAATAGTTTGAAATAGATTTAAATGTTTTTTCCACGCAGTTTGTTCCTACGTGATAAGGTAAAAATTTATAACTGGGAAATTCCAAAATAATTAGATCTCCTTTTTTTCCAAGATCGATACTCCCTATGGAATCAGCTTTTCCAAGCGCCGCTGCCGCATTGATGGTTAAAGCGGTAACGGCTTCTTCGGGCGATAATTTCATATAGATACATGCTAAAGCAATCGTTAATGGAATGGAAGAAGTAAAGCTACTGCCCGGATTCAAGTCGGTTGCCAAGGCAACAGCACAACCGGCGTCGATCATTCGCCGCCCTTGAGCGTAATTTTCTTTCAATGAAAAAGCCGTGCAAGGCAATAAGGTGGCGACAGTGTCGCTATTTGCTAATGCCTCAATGCCTTTTTCGGACGCTTGTAACAGATGATCGGCAGATAAGGCTCCTATGCTTGCGGCTAATTCTGCGCCGCCGGTGGCGACAATTTCGTCGGCATGAATTTTGAGTTGAAAACCCATTGCTTTGGCAGACAGCAGGAAGGATTCGGATTCCTGAGTACTGAATACGCCTTTTTCGCAGAAGATGTCGCAACATTCGGCTAAGTTTTCTTTCCGGACAATAGGCATAACTTCTTGTAACATGAAGTCTATGTAGGCTTTTTCGTCGTCTTTGTATTCTACCGGTACGGCATGAGCGCCCAAATATGTAGAAACAATGTCTACCGGATGAATTGCATTTAATTTTTTCAATACCCGAAGTTGCTTGAGTTCGGTTTCTTTATCCAAACCGTAACCGCTTTTTGCTTCCACCGTCGTAACGCCCATAGCCAACATTTTGTCTAAACGGATTTTTGCGGTGGATTCCAGTTCTTCAAAAGAAGCATTTCGCGTAGCATGGACCGTGCTGTAAATTCCGCCGCCACGATTCATGATCGACATATAACTGTCGCCTCTCATACGCCATGAAAATTCTTCTTCCCTGTATCCGCCGAAAACAAGGTGAGTATGAGAATCGATAAAACCGGGTAAGACAGCTTTTCCTTGAGCGTCGATGATTTCGTAATCTTCCGGATGATCGACTGGGAATTGTTTCGAAGAATGACCTACATACGAAATAATACCATTGGTGACAACGACCATCCCGTTTTCAATGACGCCTAAATCCGACATTTTCCGACCATGTTTGGCTGATGAACCGGAACAGGTGACTAATTGGGTAATGTTTTGAATAATATAATTGTTCATTTTAAAATTATTCCATCAAATGAGCTTCCAATATCTGTTTCATAGAAAAATCTTCTAGTCCCAGATAATAGGAAGCCGTATCCACAACCGCTTGCAAAGGAACTAAACCAATCAATTCGCACCCGGAAACAGAAACGCCGTATCGCCGGGCCTCGAAACGAATCATTTCCACAGCTTGATAAATAGCTGTTTTGGTGTAATCCGTAAGATTCATGGAAACTTGTACCATTTGTTGTTCTTTCAATTCCACTCCCATCGCTTTGCAGAAACGCAACCCTCCTCCAAGAAAACGGACTTTCTTGGCAATCTTATCGGCAATGGTAAAATTGGTAGTATGCAGGTTCACATTAAAAGCAATCAAAGGCATACGTGCTCCGACAGCGACAGCGCCTGCTGTCGGATGTCGTTCACCTGGCCCAAAATCGGGTTTCCATTCCGGTAATTTCATTTTTTCAATCAAGCCTTCAAACTCTCCTTTTCTTACCGTAGCCAAATTTTTACGGTATTCGGCAGAAGCCGATTGTTCGTAGAGAAAAACCGGAAGTGTGTAAGTTTCGGCAATGGCTTGCGCCACTTCTTTGGCTAAAACATCCGCATCTTGGATAGTCAAACCCTTAATAGGAATAAAAGGGATAACATCGACGGCGCCCATACGGGGATGCTGCCCTTCGTGTTTGGTTAAGTCGATTTCTTTCACGGCAATTCCGACAGCTTCGATAATAGCCGCCTTTATGGCTTCCGGTTCTCCGATAGACGTGACAACCATTCGGTTGTGGTCTTTATCGTTGCTGTAATCCAACAATTTGATATTTTCTTTAGCGCGGAAAGCATCTACTATTTGTTCTACTTTCTCTAAATTGCGTCCTTCGCTGAAATTCGGGACACATTCGATAATTTGATTCATATTTATTGATTTTTGTCGTTTACCAGATATGGCATTGTGATAATATAGTCTTCGTGGTTTTCATTAAATGCTTTACATGTTTCCATGGCGTGTTTGTTCCTTGCCCAGGAACGCCGGGCAACACCATTCATAACATCCCATAACATAGCGGATTGAAGAATTTCATCGACTCGTTTGCTCCCATCCAGTACCATGCCGAATCCTCCGTTGACAGCTTTTCCGATTCCAACTCCGCCGCCGTTGTGAAGCGCCACTAAACTCATGCCGCGAGCAGCGTTTCCGGCAAAACATTGAACAGCCATATCGGCCATTACGTTGCTTCCGTCTTTGATATTAGCTGTTTCCCGAAAAGGCGAGTCGGTTCCGCTTACATCGTGGTGGTCGCGTCCCAGCATAATTTGACCAATTTCGCGATTTCGCACCATTTCGTTGAAACGTAAAGCGATTTTCAAGCGGCCTTCCGCATCGGAGTATAATATTCGAGCTTGTGTTCCTACTACCAAGCGATTTTTTTCCGCATCGCGAATCCAATTATAATTATCGCGGTCTTGTCCCCGTCGTTCCGGATTGATACAAGCCATGGCGGCACGATCGGTTTTTATTAAATCTTCGTGCTTTCCACTTAGGCAAACCCATCGGAACGGTCCGTAACCGTAATCAAATAATTCCGGTCCCATAATATCTTCCACATAAGATGGCCAGATGAAACCCTCTTTTTCATCGGTTTTGTTTCGGGAGATCTCTTTAACGCCTGCATCATAAATTGCTTTCATAAAAGAATTTCCATAATCAAAAAAGTACACGCCCCGAGCGACAAGTTTCCGAATTACCTCAAAATGCCGTCGCAGGGAAAGGTCAACTAAACGGCGAAATTCTTGTCTATTTTCCTTTAATAAGCGGGTACGTTCTTCAAAAGAAATTTCCACCGGACAATATCCTCCCTCGTAAACTGCATGGCAGGAAGTTTGATCGGAAAGTAAATCAATATGAACCGAACGAGATTCGGCATATTCGAGTAAATCAACTATATTACCTTGATAAGCAATTGAATACGGCTGCGCTTCTTGCAGGTATTTAGCGGCTAATTCAAATGCTTCGCGAGGACGGTTGACAACGGATTGTACCCAACCCTGCTTTTTTCGCGTTTCAATCCTTGAGGAATCCACTTCGGCGATAATCGCTACGGCTCCGGCTATTTCAGCCGCTTTGGGCTGTGCGCCGCTCATACCGCCCAAACCGGAAGATACGAATAATTTTCCCTTCAAATCACCGTTGGAGGGAATCCCCAATTTCAGTCTTCCTGCATTCAACAAGGTGTTGAATGTACCGTGAACAATGCCTTGCGGACCAATATACATCCAACCACCGGCCGTCATCTGCCCATAATTAGCTACTCCCATTTGGGCGGCAATTTCCCAATCGGATAGGTTATCGTACATACCCACCATCATCGAATTGGTGATAATTACCCGTGGCGCGAGAGGATGTGATTTGAAAAGTCCGAGCGGATGTCCCGATTCGACGACTAAAGTTTGTTCTTGCGTCAGTATTTGCAGGTATTGCTTAATGAGTCGGTATTGCATCCAATTTTGGCAAACTTGTCCGGTTTCTCCATAAGTGACTAATTCGTAGGGATAGAGAGCAATATCGAAACACAGGTTGTTGTCGATCATCACTTGAAAGGCTTTCCCTTCGATACAATTTCCTTCGTATTCATCGATGGGCTTGGGCTTGATATCACCTTCAGGGCGATAACGGTAACCATAAATCCGTCCACGCGTACGCAATTCTTCCAAAAATTCGGGAGCTAATTTTTCGTGAAGTACGGGAGGAATGTAGCGAAGTGCATTTTTTAAAGCAATTGCTGTCTGAGACTCATTTAACTGAAATCCTCGGTCGGGAGCACGACGAATTCCTTCCACAAATAAAGGATAATCAGGTAATTGATTACTTAATCCGATGGTCATTACAGATATGTTTTTTAATAGTTGTGTTTTTCCGCCACGAAGGTAATCAGTTTTGGCGTCATATCCAAATAATATTGATCATTCAGGGGAGCAAGATTTTTTCAGGAGATTAATAAACCGGTTGCATTTAATACTTGAATCTACCCGGCCTGGAATTTGAAGAAAATGATGCAAAAACTCAAAACAGAACTTTTGCAACTTATTTTTCGTCTGTTTTTCCCGAAAGATTTTTGCTCTGTGGCGGCTTGAAAAAAGGACTTAATAAGGACTGACTAAATACCTTGGACAACTCTATAAAAATGAATGGACAAAAGACTTTGTAACTATTCAGCCGTAAAAAAAAGCAAGGCTTTACCCACTAAAATTAAAAAAGTTTCGTTTAAATAAAATAACGACAAAAAAAGTGCAGATAGCGCCTGATATTACCCTGTTATTA
>JAISOJ010000054.1 GCA_031275735.1 Dysgonamonadaceae bacterium | reverse complement strand
CAATTTCTTTTGCAATAAAAGTAACCGCAAAATCATCAGTAAAATTTTCTATATCAGTAATTTCAGAATTTCTAATTAATCTTAGATATTCACTTAGTCCATCATTATGAATTTCCCCTATATAATCGTATGGATTAACTAAAGGTTCTTTTTCATTGGTCATAACTTCATTTTTGTTATCACATGCAATAAAAATAACAACGCAAATTGTTACAAAAATACAAATAATCTTTTTCATTACAAAAATAATTTAAATAATTAATACAACGTAAGTTCAATTAGTAAATGACAGCCATTCTTGAGGAATGGCTGTCGCGCGTTACGAACATCCAAAAGACAGCCTCAACAGTTCTATCTCACCTCCCTCAAGACCCGTTTCGCGGGAAACAAACTATGAGTTTGCGGGGAAAAAGCGGAGAAAAACAGGGCAGACAGAAAGATCATTAGGGTAACACGTTAACGTATTTGAAGAACCCGGATAAAGTAGAAGAACATCACCCCAATTTATTGCAGCCTATGCAGAAAAGATTTATCAGGAATGGAAGTTTTCGAGGAAACCGTATTTTCTTCCATTTTCACCGGCATTTTTTCTTCTTCGAAAAGATTGATATCATTAAATAGAATCTGGTTTTTCCCTTTATCAGGAATAGAAAAAACGCCATAAATCTCCTTCACTGCATAATCGGAAGGAACAGAAAAAGAATTAGAATAAGTCCCGTTGGAACGGATTGTATCGCGATTGACAAAAATCGTATCGCCTGCCCGGATACAAAACGACAAGCTCGGATAAATAGAATCCCGAACGCCTAAAACATGAAATGTCAAATAAAACGAACGAGCGGTTTGCAATTGGATGGAATCGGTTTTAAAAACATACCGGTTTTGAAAAAGTCCGGGCGTTTGCAAAAAGAAAAAAGTGGTACGCGGGAACAAATTACGGATCTGTTTTCTCCGCGTTTCTGCTTCAATTTTATCCAAATCATTTTTTATTTTTTCCGATAGAGCGGTAAATCGCTCCCCCACTTTATTATTAATTTTCAAATATTTTTCGATATTTGCGTTGTACCAAGCCAGAGAAGTATCAAACGTTTGTTCGGTAATTTTATGTTTTTTGAAGATAGAATTTAATAAATTCTGCCTTGCAATCGAATCATTACTAAAAAAATAATAATTCTCGTCGACTACCGCTTCAGCCAGGTAAAGATCGTAAAGGACATCTTCCATTTTGCTTTCAGACAACAAATAAGAAGGACGGTCCGAGCAAGCGACAAAAAGACAAACCGTTAATCCAAGAATACTATGAGAAACAAGACTAATTTTCAACTTTCTTTTTCTCTAAACTGGTAAAAAATGTTTTTCTATAAAACAAGATCAAAATAATGATTCCTACACTTATCGCAGCATCGGCAACATTAAAAATATAACGGAAAAACAAAAATTCTTGTCCCCCTACAAAAGGTATCCACACAGGCCAACGAAATTCAAAGAGAGGAAAATAAAACATATCTACCACCTTGCCGTGAAACAAAGTACCATAGCCTCTTTCCTCAGGGAAAAGAACAGCCGCCTGGTGAGGTAAGTAAGGATTATAAGCAGGGCTATCGTTAAAAATAACGCCATAAAAAAGACAATCAATAATATTGCCCACCGCTCCTGCAAAAATTAAAGAAACACAAAGGATATAGCCCAATTTATACCCTTTTTTAATCAGGATATAGAGGTAATAAATAATTGCAATCGAGGCTACTATGCGTAAAACCGTAAGAAAAAATTTCTCTATCACCTCAATACCCATAGCCATGCCGTCATTTTCCACAAACCGAAGCAAAAACCAACTTGTGATACGTATATCTTCGTATAGCATCAAATGCGTTTTAATCCAGATTTTAAGCGTTTGATCAGCCAGCAAGATAAGCAGGATAACGATGATCACCCAAGCTCCTTTCGACAACTTCATTTATTTCTGATTCTGTTTAGCTTCAATACTCAATGTTGCATGCGGCACTGCACGCAATCTTTCTTTAGGAATCAATTTACCGGTTTCACGGCAAATACCATAAGTTTTATTCTCAATTCGTACTAAAGCAGCTTGTAAACTCTGAATAAACTTCATTTGTCGTTGCGCCAGACGACCCGCTTCCTCTTTCGATAAAGTAGCGGCGCCTTCTTCCAATACTTTGAAAGTAGGGGAAGTATCCGTAACGTCATTTCCATCGGCATTCATCAATGAGGCCTTTAATAAATCATAATCCTGTTTTGCAGCCTCCAATTTTTCCAAAATTAGGGCGCGGAATTCTTCCAATTCCGCATCCGAATACCTTGTCTTCTCTATCATAGCTTTATTTTTTCTATTTGCTTAAATTTTTTAATTTCAAAATTACTTCTTTTATTCGAAATTATCAAAAACTTTAGCAACTTTTACTAACAATTTGAAATCATCCAAATCAAGTTCTGTCCCTTCGGTTAAATTTTCCAACACAACTCGATTGGCAAGAATTTGATTGGCGATGTAATAATTATAGTTTTTAACCGCTTCATCGACCTGTGGATGCGATTGGATAACGACATTGATTTTGTCCACAATTTCGAATCCGTTCGATTTACGGATGTTTTGAATCCGGTTGACTAATTCGCGAGCAATGCCTTCCTTTTTTAATTCGTCGGTGAGCGTGATATCCAAAGCTACGGTCAGATTTCCGTTGTTGGCAACTAACCAGCCTGGAATATCTTCCGAAATGATTTCCACATCCCCTGTAGTGATTTCAGCCGATTGGCCGGCAACCGAAATGTTTATCACACCGGTTTGTTCCAACTCCAAAATCATTTCCTGGGATATCCCTGCAAGAACATTCGCCAACTCTTTCATAATCTTACCGTAACGCGGTCCTAATTTTTTAAAATCCGGTTTAATTTTTTTCACCAAAATACCGGAGGTATTGTCCACATACTTAATTTCTTTCACGTTTACTTCGCTCAAAATCAAAGAATGGACCGCTTCTATCATTTCCTTTTGACGCTTATCCGAAATAGGAATCATTACGGATGAAAGCGGCTGACGAACCTTAATATTTACTTTCCGGCGTAAAGCCAGCACCATTGAAGAAATATCTTGCGCAACCTGCATACGTTCTTCCAAGTCTTTATCAATCAACGATTCATCAACTTTCGGAAAATCGGAGAGATGAACGGAGAAAAACGACGCGGCGCAGGGCGCAGAGCAGGCGGAGGAGATTCCGGCAAGCAAATCAATATAGAGTTTATCGGCATAGAATGGAGCAATCGGCGCCATGAGTTGCGCAACGGTCTTTAAACAAACATATAAAGTCTGGTATGCCGAAAGTTTATCGACGTTCATCTCGCCACCCCAGAAACGTTTCCGGTTGAGGCGGACATACCAATTACTCAGGTTATCGTTCACAAAATCGTTAATGGCACGTCCGGCGCGCGTGGGCTCATAAGCAGCATAAAATTCATCCACTTCTTTCACTAAAGAATTCAATAACGACAAAATCCATCTGTCAATTTCGGGACGTTCGGCAAAAGGAACGTCGGGTTCTTTGTAATCAAAACCGTCCACATTGGCATACAGAGCAAAAAACGAATAAGTGTTGTACAAAGTGCCGAAAAACTTGCGGCGGACTTCTTCGATACCTTCTCTATCAAATTTGATATTATCCCACGGGCTTGCATTGGTAATCATATACCAGCGCAAAGGGTCGGAGCCATGAAGAGCAATCGTTTCAAAAGGGTCAACGGCATTTCCCAGACGTTTCGACATTTTATTTCCATTCTTATCAAGCACCAGTCCGTTGGAAACGACAGTTTTGAACGAAACGCTGTCAAAAACCATCACAGCAATGGCGTGCAAGGTAAAGAACCATCCCCGGGTTTGATCCACTCCTTCCGCGATGAAATCAGCCGGAAATGCTTCTTCCAAACCATTCGGAGCGTTGAACGGATAATGAATTTGCGCGTATGGCATAGCGCCCGAATCAAACCAAACGTCAATGAGGTCGTTTTCGCGTTTCATGGGTTTGCCGGAAGCGGAAACCAGCACAATCCGATCCACATAAGGACGGTGCAAATCCAGACGGTCGACCGCGTAATTTTCTTCGGAAAAATCGCCGGATTTTACATTTTTGAAAGGATTCTCATCCATAAATCCGGCTTCCACCGAACGGTTGATTTCTTCGATTAATTCGGCCACCGAACCGATACATTTTTCTTCTGCTCCATCGTCGGTCCGCCAAATAGGAAGCGGCGTTCCCCAGAAACGGCTACGACTCAAATTCCAGTCTTGCAGGTTTTCCAACCATTTGCCGAAACGTCCCGAACCGGTCGATTGCGGCTTCCAATGGATGGTATCATTCAATTCAATCATTCGGTCTTTAACGGCCGTAGTCCGGATAAACCAGCTATCCAATGGATAATAAAGCACCGGTTTATCTGTGCGCCAGCAATGCGGATATGAGTGGACATATTTTTCGATTTTGAACACCCGGTTGTTTTGTTTCAGCATCACACAAAGATCGACGTCCAATGTAGAATCGTTGTCGGCGAGGCTGTCATCGTAAGCATTTTTCACATATCGACCGGCATATTCGGCATAGAGCGAAACATTCACCGACGATTTTACAAACGATTCGTCAAGGGCATCCAATAGAAAGAATTTCCCGGTGAAATCGACCATCGGGCGACGATTCCCTTCTTTATCGAGCAACATCAAGGGAGGGACGCCGTTAATTTTGGCAGCACGATCGTCGTCAGCTCCAAAAGTAGGAGCGATATGTACAATCCCTGTTCCTTCTTCGGTCGTGACAAAATCGCCGGTAATTACGCGGAAAGCGCCTTCGCCGGGATTCACCCAGGGAATCAATTGTTCATATTTCATACCCGCCAATTCGGCGCCTTTCCAGGAAGCAATCACTTTGAAAGGGATAAGCTTGTCGCCGGGTTTATAATCTTCCAAAGAAAGAGTAGCCGCTTTCTCGTTGAAATAGGTAAAAATTAAATCTTTAGCCATCACGACGGTGATGGGTTTGCTTGTATAAGGATTATACGATTGAATGGCTACATATTCAATGCTCGGGCCTACGCAAAGGGCGGTATTGGACGGTAACGTCCAGGGAGTAGTTGTCCATGCCAAAAAGAAAGCTTCTCCAAAAGCGGACATAGCCGGTAAGGGATTTACAATCTTGAACTGAGCCGTACAAGTTGTATCCTTTACATCGCGATAACAACCGGGTTGATTCAATTCGTGCGTACTCAAGCCTGTCCCCGCGGCGGGCGAATAGGGTTGAATAGTATAGCCTTTATAAAGTAATCCTTTATCGTAAAGTTTTTTAAGCAACCACCAAAGAGTTTCAATATAACGATTATCGTAGGTGATATACGGATTTTCCATATCAACCCAATACCCCATTTTTTGAGTCAAATCTTCCCATTCCTTCGTATATTTCATTACATCTTTCCGGCAGGCGGCATTGTACTCTTCGACGGAAATTTTTGTGCCTATATCTTCTTTGGTAATGCCCAACGCTTTTTCCACACCCAATTCCACCGGCAATCCATGAGTATCCCAACCCGCTTTCCGGTTTACCAAAAAACCTTTCATGGTTTTATAACGACAGAAGATATCCTTGATGCTTCGGGCTATCACGTGATGGATTCCCGGCATCCCGTTGGCGGAGGGAGGGCCTTCGTAAAAGACAAAAGCGGGCGAATTTTTTCTGATTTCCAAACTTTTATGGAAAACGTCATTTGTTTCCCATTGTTTCAAAATTTCTTGATTGATATCAGACAAATTCAGCTGGCTGTATTCGGCAAATTTTTTGCTCATACCCGTTATGATACATTTATGTTGAAAAATATTTTTCTAAAAATAAGGCACAAAGGTACGTGAAAAAAATGAATTTCATATGCAAGCAGGTAAAAAACCAGCGGAAAAAGTGAAGCAGGGTAAACGAAGTAAAAAATACGACAAAATTGTAAAGGACAGGTTTTCAAGAGAACAGAAAACGGTTCCGGAAAATTGATCTTGCAAAACAGGCAAAGGAAAACCTTATTTATCTAATTTAAAGGACTTTCGCCCGATAAGATTTCCATCAGCAAAAATATCCACACGGTAGGTGCCGGGAGAAAGGAATTCTTCGATTTTCCAATAAATACTCAGGGAATATTCATCACCCGTGTATTCGATGGTTCGCTTTGCGGAATAGCTGATTTCTTTATTTTCATAGGTAAAAACATGGGAACGGCTTTTCACCAGCACATCATCGTCGGGTTTTTGGATGCGGATATAAATATCTTTCTCTCCGGGAGTAGCCGTAATATTCTTATTGACAGTAAAATGGATTTCCAATTGGTCCATTTTTTTTATTTTGTCGGTCGGTTTATTATTCGCTGTAATTCCTGAAACCGTAATATTGCTTGCGTCTAATTTAGAAGCCATTTGCACCGTTTCGGTCAATTGCTGTTTTTCATGCGTCAGCTGGGAAACCGTTTCGCTCGCTCGCCTATAATTTGCCGTCGCCTGATTTTTCTCTACTTCCAAGCGCTGATTTTCTTTATTCAACGAATCAATTTGCACGATGTAACTGTAGGTGACTTTCCGCAAAGTTTCAATTTCTTTTTTTAATTCATTGATACGTTTCGTATTAGAAGCTTTCACCGTTCGAAGTTCCTCTTGCAAACGTTGCACTTTCAATTGTTCGGTTTCCAATTGGGCAATCAACGAATCGTTGCTAATCGTCTGATGAAAACCTTCATATTGAATCGACATAGCATTTAATTCATCTTCCCAAGCTTCCAGATTAATTTCATCTTTCATCTCCAATTCCTTGTTTTTTTGAGAGATAACTCTAATACCATAGATGATGAGACCCACTAATGCCAACGTCAAAAAAGAAGCAATGATTATCCAAATGATTGGTTTGTTCTTCATACAAAAATCCATAAATCAAGTACAAAAGTACAATATATTAAAAAATCGTGCAAAGAAAGAGAGTAAATTATGTTTTTTTTACAAAGAAGTACGCAAATGTTGCGGTGGAGCGAATTTTCCTATGCTTGATGCGGAATAGATAATATACAACGCTTCAATACACACTTGTCCGTAATCCCAGAACTCCTAATATGTAGCAAATTAGACTGTTGCCATTTTGCCTATAAAACAAAACAGCAAAGACTGCAAGTAGCACGTAACGCTGGGATGTTTTTGAATTTTTTACGATGAGAACAAGCCTCATTCACAATTTTTACAAATAACCCTGTAATAAAATTTGTAAAATCATCCATATTTCAAAAAAAACTATTTTAATTTGCAACATTTTTAATTCTATACCATTTTTATTAAATTGAAATTCAGTATTATCATAACTTTCTCGTTCACTCTTTTCGCATCATGCACTTCCCCTGATTCGAAAGACGTCCCCACTTACACAGTTGTTCGCGGCGACTTTGAAAATGTCCTTTCCATCGACGGCTACGTAGAACCCATCCGTTCGACCACCACCACCTGTCCGCCCCGTATCGAAGGCGTTGTCGGATTCCTGATCGAAGACGGCGTCCACGTAAAAGAAAACGACATACTCTGCATCGTCGAGGTACCCGAACTCCAAATCACCTACGACGAACTGTTGATTTCCCTGGAAAACGCCCAAGTAAACCTCACCAAAACACAAGCCGACCTCGACATGCAATACGCCCTATTAGAAGCACAAGTAAAAACCAACGCAGCCGAAACACAAATTGCCCAACTGGATTCCCTGCAAATCGAATACGCGACCCCCAATCAAGTACGAATCAAGGAATTGGAATTAGCCCAGGTAACCATTCAAAAAGAACGCTTTGAAAAGAAACTGCACGCACTCGACTTTATCCGGCAATCCGAAATACGAAAACAAGAATTGCAAGTCCGGCAATTTGCCAATCGCCTCCAATCGGCAAAAGAACAATTGGACGCACTGACCATCAAAGCGCCCAAAGATGGCTTGGCCATGCGAGCCATCTATCCGCTCACAGGAAAAAAACTGCAAATCGGCGATCCGGTCTGGGGACGAATGCCCCTGGTTAATTTACCGGAATTTACCGGAATGAAAGTCAAAATACAAGCCCCGGAAACAGATTACAAACACATCAACCTGAACGACTCCGTACTTTTTTCCTTCGACGCCATGCCGGAAAACAAAGCCTGGGGCAAAATACAAACAAAATCACCCGTAGGCCAACCATACAAAGAAAACTCAAAAGTAAAATTCTTCGAAATAGAAGCCTCCATCGACAGCGCCGCCCTAATGCCCGAACCAGGCTTCACCGCCTATTGCCGCATCTTCCTGAAACAGATAAAAGACACCCTCATAGTCCCTCAAATAGCCATATTTGAAGAAGACTCGATGAAAGTCGTTTACGTAAAACAAGGCAAAAACTTTGATATACGCCAAGTATCAACAGGGACTTCATCACCGAAAGAAATCATTATCACCGCCGGACTACAAAGCAATGAAGTAATCGCCCTGACCAAACCTCCCGCCGCTCTCTTGCGGGGAAAAACAATGCTGCCCCCCGATTCAACAAAAATCAACTAATACAACAAAACAGAATATGAAACATTCATATCTAACAAACACCCAGGAACATGAAAACGGGTATGCCTTTACTCCTCAACTCGTTTACTTGTCACTCGTTTACTTGTCACTCGTCACTTATTTACGCATGAAACAAATACCTGCAAAAACACAAAAAATACAGGAAACAATTATTACCTGCAGCCTCTGCATCCTCCTTTTCACAGGAAGCGCATGCAACAAAAAAGAAACCTCACAAATCCCCCTCGCCGCCGTGACGCGCGGAACCTTTTATATCGACATCTACGAAGAAGGAGAAGTAGAAGCCACACGCTCGATCAACATCTCCTCGCCAACAATTTCCTGGCGATACGGAAACCTGAAAATCACCCAACTGGTAAAAGACGGACAAGAAGTAAAAACAGGAGACACCCTAATCGTATTCGACCCCTCGGAAGTACAAAAAGGAATCGTCGAAGCCGAAGGCCGTCTGGAAATCAGTCACGCAGAACTCGAACGAATAACCGCCCAGCACCAATCCGACCTCGAAGAATTAAACGCCGACTACGAAGTAGCCCGCTTAGCACAGGAAATCGCGGAAATCCGTTTTGAATCGGCTATTTACGAATCAGAAGTAAAGAAAAAAGAAATACAGCTCAACCTCGACAAAGCCAAAATCGCCCTCGACAAAGCAAAAGAACAAATCGAAAACCGCATTAAAATACAAAAAGAAGAAATCAAACAAAAAAAACTCGCCATCGAACAAGACAAAGCACGCCTGAACGAAGCCAACGAAACCCTGCAAAAAATGTTTGTAGCAACGCCGGCCCCAGGAATCGCCATTATCGCCCGAAACTGGAGCAGCAACAACAAATTTCAGGTAGGAGACCAATGCTGGTCAGGCTTCCCGATTATCCAACTCCCCGACCTGTCCACCCTGAAAGCCACCGTAAAAATCAACGAAGTAGACATTGCCAAAATCAGCAAAAACCTGAAAGTAGAAATCAAGCCGGACGCCTTCTCCGACAGCATCTTCTCCGGTTCAGTCACATCAGTAGCAAATCTGGCCGTAAACAAAGACGAAAACTCCAAACTAAAAGTCTTTCCCGTCGAAATACTGATCGACGGCACGAACCCCAACCTGCTTCCGGGATTAACCGTAAGTTGCCGGATTATTATCAGCCAAATCGACAACGTACTATATATCCCTTTAGACGCCATTCACCAGGAAGGAGACAAATATTTCGTCTACAAAAAAACGTCCGCCGGATTCGACAAAACCGAAATAGAACGCGGAGAATCCAATTCCGACTTCATGATCATCACAGCAGGACTGGACGAAAAAGACCGTGTAGCATTAATCGACCCCTTCACACAAGAAAAAGAAACCAACACAAAAAAATAGCGCCATGAAACAGCTTACAATCCACATACTCCTCACCACCTGTCTCCTGACACTCCTCGCCTGTAGCAAAAAAACAGAAACAAAAGAAGAACAAACCCACAAAAGAAAAAACATCGTGGAAACAGGCGAATTAGCCGCAGTCAACAATCGCTCATTCGTACTGGCCCGCTACGGAAGACAATGGTACGAAATGCGAGTAATCGGAATACTGGAACACGGAGCAATTGTAAATCCAGGCGACTCAATCATCCAGTTAGACCCGACGGAAATCAAACGCTTCATTATCGAACGGGAAACAAATCTGGAAACCGAACGAGCCAATCTGGAAAAACTGCGCGTCGATCAGGACAACCGAATTAACGAATTGACCACCAACATCAAAAACGAAAAAGCAACATTCAACCTCAAAAAAATAGAATTAGAATCGTCCCGCTTCGAAACAGAACGCCTGCGCAAAATCAAAGAACTCGAATTTAAACAAGCCGAAATTACACTTGCCAAAGAAGAACAACGCCTGGAACTGGCAAAAACAATCAATTACAACGAACTGAAAATACAGGAAATACGAGTCCGGCAAGTCAAAAACGAAATCGAAAACGCCTATTCAATCCTGCCCGCCCTCACGATACGTTCACCCATTGCCGGCGTTTTTCAGATAGCACGAAACTGGCGGACAGGAAACCTGCTGAAAATAGGCGACAACATTTATACCGGCAATAACATGGCCAACGTACCGGAACTCAGCCGGATGAAAGTAAACACCTGCATCAACGAAAACGATTTCCTGAAAATACGCCAGGGACAAAAAACAGCCGTCCGCTTAGACGCATTACCGGAAACAGTATTCGACGGAGAAATAAGCTATATCGGAAAATTATGCCACCTCAAGGACAACAACAATAAATCGCGCCAAAAAGTATTTGACGTAGAAGTCCTCATCCCGAAACCCGATCCCCGACTAAAACCGGGGATGACAGTAAGTTGCGAATATTTGAACGATTAACACAATATGCAGATTAGAGAAAACATCAGCCTGGCAATCAGTGGTTTAACCGACCACAAATTCCGCTCCTTCCTGACCATGCTGGGAATTATATTCGGCGTAGCCTCCGTAATTGCCATGCTTTCAATCGGCGAAGGCGCCAAACGCGAAGCAATTGCCAAATACCAGGATCTGGGAGTAAACAACATTATCATACGTGAAAAGAAAATGACAGACGAAGAACTGGAAGAAGTCCGCGCCAAATTCTCTCAAGGCCTCTCCATCAAAGATGCGAACGTAATCAAAGAAATCGTTCCAAATGTAGAACACCTGGCCTCGCAAGCAGAAATCGCCACCGACGTCAAATACGCCGATAAATCAGTTAAATCCACGGTCATCGGCATCACGCCCGATTTTCCCGCCATGATGAATTACCGCCTGCAAAGCGGCAACTTCATCGATGAAAACCATTACACCCTACGCTCGAAAGTATGCCTACTCGGGGCAGGAGTAGCCGCGACACTATACCGGCACGAAGATCCAATCGGAAAAATGATCAAAATAGAAGACCAGTGGATGGAAGTAATCGGCGTACTCGAATCGAAAACACTTTTTACCGAAACAGTCGGCGAACTGGCCGCCCGCGATTTGAATACGGACGTATACGTACCCCTATCCACTTTCCTGAGCCGCTTCAGTCGGGAAAACATCCTGGCCAGCGAAATACAACAAATCACCGTTCAAGTAACACAATCCGGCCGCCTGGTCGAAGTTTCCAGGCTGATCAACGAAATATTAAAAAGACACCACTTCAACAACGAAGACTACAGCATCGTTATCCCTTACGAATTACTCAAACAGGAAGAAAAAGAACGGCAAATTTATAATTTCCTGTTGGGAGCCATAGCCGCCATTTCGTTGATCGTAGGAGGAATAGGAATCATGAACATCATGCTGGCAACAGTAATGGAACGAACCCGCGAAATCGGTATTCGACGGGCTATCGGCGCACGAAAAGCCGACATCATGCGGCAATTCGTTTCCGAAGCGGTAGCCATCAGTATAACCGGCGGAATCATAGGCGTTTTACTGGGAGTAACACTTTCGCTGACCGTTTCCCTGTTTACCGACGTAAGCACCTATATCCGTCTGTATTCCATTCTAATAGCTTTTGCCTTTTCGGTGATCGTAGGAATCAGTTTCGGATATCTCCCCGCCAAAAACGCCGCCAACCTGAAACCCGTAGATTCCATACGATACGAATGAGTTAAGAATTAAGAACTAAGAATTAATGATAAAAAAATCCCGATTCCCAATTACACTTTCTTATGCTGATCAAAATTGTACATTTAATAAAGAACTACTCCATGGGAGAAATCGAAATTCCCGTTTTAAGAGACATTAACCTCGGTATCAACAAGAACGAATACGTTGCGATCATGGGACCTTCCGGATCGGGAAAATCGACGCTGATGAATATCCTGGGATGTCTGGATACGCCTACAAGCGGACATTACTATTTCAACCAAGTAGACGTAAGCACGCTGAACGACGACGCCCTCTCGGCCATGCGGAACAAAGAAATAGGATTCATCTTCCAGAATTTCAACCTCCTCCCCCGTCTAAACGCACTCCAAAACGTAGAACTGCCGCTAATTTATGCCAAAATCGCCCCCCACGAAAGAAGAAAACGGGCAATGAAAGCCTTGCAACGGGTAGGTCTTGCCGATCGAATTGATCACAAGCCCGGCGAATTAAGCGGCGGACAGCGGCAACGGGTGGCCATTGCGCGGGCTTTAGTCACGAATCCCGGCATCCTCCTGGCCGACGAACCGACCGGCGCCCTCGATTCAAAAACCGGTGAAGACATCATGGCGCTATTCCACCAATTGCACCGCGAAGGAAACACAATCATTTTGATTACCCACGAACAGGAAATCGCCAGTTATGCCGAACGGAATATTCATATCAAGGACGGTAAAATACATTCCGACCAACCCAATCCCAATCGAACGATTATCCATTAAATAATTCATTATGAAACATTCATGCACTTTACACTCGCCAAGAATCGAACACAAGCTGTTTTTATTCCTGTCTGTTCTGCTCGCCGGCCTGTTTGCGAAAGCAGAAACTTATAATCTCACCCTGGAACAGAGCATCGAAATAGCAAAAGAAAAAAGTTACCGCATGTTGACATTACAACAGGACCTGCGAATTGCGGAATTTAACCTGAAATCGGCGACCAGCCGCCTGAAAACGCATGTCGACCTGACTCTCTCCTTGCCGGAATATACCGAAACGGTACGCCAGAAAGCCGACAGTACAGGCGTTTTCTTTTCGGTCAAAGAATTGACTTACTCAAGCGGACTTACCATCAACCAACCCTTGCCGACCGACGGCAATATATTTATCCAGAGCGGATTATCGAGCTATATGGATTATTATGCCGGCATGCGTTCGGCCAATATGAGCACCCGTTTAGGATTCAGGCAACCCATCGACGCTTTTTACGGATACAATTCCATCCGGTCGGCGCTTAAAAATGCCCAACTGGCCTACGAACGCTCCAACAATGCCTTGAAAAGAGAAGAATTGGACCTGGTGTACGAAGTGAGCAGCGCATATTACAATTTGCTTTCCCTGCAAAAAGGCGCCGAAATTGCCCAACTGGATTTGGAACGGCAAACGGAAGCCTTCGAAATTTCCAAAAATAAATACGAAGCGGGACTTATCCGCGAAGTAGACGCCCTGCAAATGGAAGTCGATCTGGCGGAAGCACAAAGCAATTACGACCGGGCAATTCTTGCCCAAAACTCGTCGGTCAACTCGTTCAAAGAACTGCTGGGAATTAATTTGAACGACAGTATTAATTTGAGCAGCAACCTCGACTACAGGATAATCATTGTCGACGTAGAAAAAGCGGTGCAGTTGGCCTTGCAAAACCGCCTGGAAATCAGGGAACAGGAAATCCAGATCGAAATCCAGAAACTGAACGTCAAACAGCAGAAAGTCAACGGAATGATACGGGGAAACATCAACGCCTACCTGGAAAAAGCAGGCGTCGCCATGCCCGGCGCCTCAACGAACATCCCCAATTCCATCGAAAAATCCTACACCAACTTCATCGACCGGCCTTACAACTATGGCATCGGCTTTACGATTTCGATTCCGGTTTTTGACTGGGGAGAAAACCGCTCTTTAGTGAGAGCCGCCGAAGCCCGGCTCAAACAATACACCTACAACAAAAACCAGGTGGAACGGAGCATTGAAACGGAAGTGCGCAACCTGGCGGCCAGCATCAACAGCAACTTGAAACGCTTGCAGTTGCTGGAGAAAAATGTACTGGTTGCCGAAAAAAGTTTCGGGATTACACTCCAGCGCTTTTCCGACGGGGATATCGACAGCCAGGCGCTGGCGCTGGAACGTAACCGCCTGAATACCGCCTACACCTCGCATCTGGGCGCCTATATCAGTTATCAACTGACACTGGCCGACTTGATGCGGAAAACGTTTTATGATTTCCGTAACGACGAACGCGTGGAATAAACTACACTTTACCGCGTCAGCGACAATCGTGTTCTGAAGCGCTAAATTTTCCCAAATTTCTCATGAAAAATAAAATATCCCAATGTCGGGTACATCGTAATAAACAGAGATAATTACCTCAACTATATTCAGTATTCGGTAATTTGAGTAATTAGCCGGCATGTACCAGTAAAATCACAATAATTAATCTAAAAATCAGTTTAAAAAGTAATGAAAAGCAAATTCGGATGAACAAGACAATTGCTCTTTCTTTGTGTTTTTTAGGTCTGATTTCGTTGTCTTCCTGTAAGACAGCCAAATTAAGCGACGCCGTGGAACGGGAAGAAAAAGGAGAATATTACGAAGCGGCTCAAATCTACCGCAAAGTTTACAGCAAAACGTCTCCTAAGAAACCCCATCTGCGCGGAAGCATTGCCTTTCACATGGCCGAATGTTACAGAGAAAGCAATAACACCTCCCGCGCTTTGAGCGGTTATACCAATGCCATCCGGTATAAATATACCGACAGTACGGCTATTCTTCATTCAGCTCGCATGTTGCATAAATCGGGACGTTATGCCGAAGCCATCAAACAATATAAGACTTTTTTAGAAATTTCTCCGAAAAATTTACTAGCCCAAAATGGTCTTACAGGTTGCGACTCAGCGATCGCCTGGAAAAATAATCCAAGTCGTTATATCGTCAAAAAAATGGATAAAATAAACTCCCGAGAAGGAGAATTTTCACCCTTCCTTGCGGGAGAATCATACGATCAACTTTATTTCTCTTCCTCTCGTAAAGATGCTACCGGAGATGAAAAAAGCCCAATTACGGGAGTAAAAAACAACGATTTTTTCATGCTTAAACAAGATGAAAAAAAACAGTGGATGAAACCTGAAAAAATCGAAAGTGGAATTAACACAGAGTTTGACGAAGGCGCCGGTTCCATTACGCCCGATGGTTCGCAAATGTACTACACTTATTGCTCCGAAGACCCGGAGTCGCCGCGCACCGCCGAAATCAGGGTTTCTTCTCGTTCGGGTGCGCAATGGGGCGCCGGACAAAAAGTAGAGATAAGCAAAGACACTACCCAGATGGCCGCTCATCCGGCAGCGGGAATAGATGGCTATTTATATTTTGTTTCCGATAAGATTGGAGGTTATGGAGGAAAAGACATTTGGCGTGTCCCGCTTGACCAAATTGGCGCTACATTACCCGAAAATTTAGGACCAGAAATCAATACGCCAGGCAATGAAATGTATCCTTACCTACGAGAAGATTCGACGCTTTATTTCTCGTCGGACGGACATCCGGGAATGGGCGGACTGGATATTTTCAAAGCGCGGCAAAACAAAAACGGCCGATGGAAAGTAGAAAATATGAAAACGCCGCTCAACAGCATGGCCGACGATTTCGGAATCACTTTTGCAGGCAGAAAAGAAAACGGTTTTTTTAGCAGCAACCGGAACGACGGCCGCGGTGCCGACCATATCTACTCGTTCAATTTGCCAACCGTTTACGTATATGTCGAAGGTTGGGTATTGGATAAGGACGAAGAACTCATCGAAGACGCTACGGTACGAATTGTCGGGAAAGACGGAACAAATCAGCGATTTGTCGTCCGGAAAGACGGAACATATTATATGGAAGTCGCCCCGGGAATGGATTACGTGATGATGGGAAGCGCCAAAGGGTACCTCAACCAAAAACAGGCATTGAGCGTTCCCAACGAAGCAAAAAACGAAACTTATTACGTGGACTTTTATCTACCGTCTATTTCCAAGCCAACAGTCATTGAAAATATTTTCTACGATTTCGACAAGGCTACTTTACGTCCCGAATCCAAAGAAGCGTTGGATGAGATCATCGCGATGTTGGACGACAACCCCAATGTAACCATCGAATTATCTGCTCATACCGACCGCAAAGGTTCGGAAGCGTACAATCAAAATCTTTCTCAACGCAGGGCACAATCAGTCGTGGATTACCTCATAACCAAAGGTATAGCCGCCGATCGCTTACAAGCCATGGGGTACGGGAAATCACAACCGAAAACTGTGACCAAAAATATTGCGGAAATATTTGACTTTTTACCGGAAGGACAAGTGTTGGACGAAACGTTTGTCGGCTCTCTCTCTCCGGAAGACCAGAAATTTGCCGACCAAATCAACCGTCGGACCGAATTTAGAGTATTAAGTACAAATTATGGACTGTATTAAGATATATTTAACAAACGACTTTTATTTATTTTCCGGTAAAGCGTATGAATTTACCGTGAAAGAACTTGAAAAATGAAATTTTTAATTTGATATTGATGCGGATTAGGGATGTTTTTCTTATATTTGAGGTCAAAATAAGAAAATTTAATCAATAGACTTTATATAATTAAGGGATGAAAAATAAACAAACTGTAATATGTTGATAAGTAAAATTTTCAATCTAATAACCGGATAAAAAAATGAAAAAGAACTATTGTGTTATTATGGGCGGAGGTATTGGTAGCCGCTTTTGGCCGTTCAGCAGGGAAACCAGACCCAAGCAATTTTTAGATTTTTTTGGAACAGGACGTTCTCTTTTACAACAGACTTTCGATCGTTTCAAACAAATCATTCCCACTGAAAATATTTTTATTGCCACCAATGAACTGTACGCGGATTTGGTCAAAGAACAACTTCCTGAGATCAAGGATAATCAACTATTGTTGGAGCCAACGCGCCGGAATACGGCCCCCTGTATTGCCTATGCGTCTTACCGCATTCAGGCGATCGATCCGGACGCAAATATCGTAGTCACTCCTGCCGACCACTTGATTTTGCAAGAACATCATTACTTAAAAAATATACAAACCGGCTTGAATTTTGTAAATAAATATCCGTCTTTACTTACTTTGGGTGTGAAGCCAAACCGTCCGGAAACCGGTTACGGATATATCCAAACCGAAGAAGGCGGCGCCGACAATATCCAGAAGGTGAAAGCTTTTACAGAAAAACCCAATTACGAATTAGCCAAAATCTTCTTTGAAAGCGGGGATTTTTTTTGGAATTCAGGAATTTTTATATGGAAAGTCAGTACGATTCTGGAAGCTTTTCACCTATATTTGCCGGACATGACTACTCGTTTCAATCAAGGATTAGGCAAATACAACACGCCGGAAGAAGCAGCGGTTATCAACGAAGAGTATCCCATGTGTCAAAACATTTCTATCGACTACGGAATCATGGAGAAAGCCGAAAATGTTTATATGCTGGTTGCCGACTTCGGATGGTCCGACCTGGGAACATGGGGTTCTTTGCACGATTTAACCGAAAAAGACGAATTTTCCAATGCTGCATTAAAATGCCGGTCCTTGTTCATCGAAAGTTCGGATAACCTGATTACCCTCCCTGAAAATAAATTAGCCGTTATACAAGGATTAAACGATTATATCGTGGTGGAATCGGACAACGTGTTACTTATTTGCAAAAAATCGGAAGAACAACGAATCAAGCAATTTGTCGCCGATGTAAGCATAAAGTTCGGCGACTCGTACTTATAAACGTTTATTTATAAAGAGCAAACAAACAAGGCCGTTTTGAAAGATTCGGTCTTTGCTTTTTTCGCCACTCCGCCACCGTAAGAGTTTGAATAAATTCGCTTTTTAAGGTAATATCCGCCGCAATACAAAGTTTGGAAGAAGGTTTGCAGTTTTTCAGAATATCGTCCACCATTTGCATATTGCGGTAAGGCGTTTCGATGAACAATTGGGTCTGATTTTCCGAATAAATACGTCCTTCCAAGGTTTTTAAGGCTTTTGTCCGCGAAGCGCCGTCGATAGGCAAATAGCCGTGAAAAGCAAAATTTTGCCCGTTAAAACCGGAAGCCATTAAAGCCAATAAAATGGAAGAAGGCCCGACCAAGGGAACTACCTTGATATTTTTATGCTGTGCAATGGCAACGACGTCCGCTCCCGGATCAGCGATTGCCGGACATCCGGCTTCCGAAATAATCCCGATGGAATAGCCGTTTTCTATAGGTTTTAGTAATTCCGAAACTCCTTCCGGCGAAGTATGTTTATTCAAAAGAAAAAACGCCAATTCATCAATGTTGATAGCCGGCTCCGTTTGTTTCAAAAAACGGCGGGCGGTCCGCACATTTTCTACGATGAAATGGCGAATAGACAAAATAACCTCTTTGTTGTAGGGCGGAAGAACTTTCGAAAGTTCCGTCTTTCCCAAAGGAACAGGAATAAGAAAAAGAGAAGGCTGCATAAACGATATTTTTTACAAAAATACTACTTTTACAGGAAATAAATATCAACATGAAATTACCTGAAGCATTTATTTCACGGACAAAAGCCTTATTGGGCGATGAATGGGCGGATTTTGAACAGGCCTTGCAGGAAGAAAGCCCTGTGAGTATTCGGTTAAATCCTTCAAAAATAGGTCATTCTTTACCCTGCCATTGCGGACTTGGCCCGCAATCTCTTGAAAAAATTCCTTGGGCGTCCGATGCTTATTACCTCCCGCATCGTCCTTCCTTCACGCTTGATCCGCTTTTTCACGCAGGCTGCTACTATGTACAGGAAGCCTCTTCCATGTATCTGGAACAAATCGTAAAAAAATGGATTTCCTGCCCGTCTAAAGTATTAGATTTATGCGCGGCTCCCGGAGGAAAATCTACTCAATTATCCTCGATTTTACCGAAAAAAAGTCTGTTGGTCTCTAATGAAATTATCCAATCTCGAGTCCACATTTTATCCGAAAATCTTATCAAATGGGGTAATCCTCATACCATCGTTACCAATAACGACCCGTCTGTTTTCGGTAGAATAAACAATTTTTTCGATGTAATTCTCGCCGACGTCCCTTGTTCCGGGGAAGGTATGTTTCGAAAAGATCCTAATTCCATCGGAGAATGGTCGCCGGCAAATGTCCGGTTATGCGCCGAAAGACAAAAAAGGATACTCGCTAACAGTTGGCCTGCCTTGAAACCGGGAGGCTTGTTGATTTACAGCACTTGTACCTATAATTACGAAGAAAACGAAGAAAATTTAGAATGGATTTGCAGGGAATTAAGCGCTGAAATCGTAGAAGAACCCCGACGTTTTCTACCGCATAAAACAAAAGGAGAAGGTTTTTTTATCTCCGGATTGAAGAAGAGTAACAACCGCTTTCCAAGCGACAATCTCTCCCCCGGCTACTTTCCTCAAAAGGGGGCTGCGATATCCAAACCCTGCAAATCCCTTCTCCCTTTTTCGCTGGATAAAGCTTGGGAAAAAGAAGAATTTACCTTTTTTTCGGAAAATAATACGTTGCTGGCGATTCCTTCCATTCATCAAAGAGATTACATACTTTTAAAAAACAAGTTGAAAATAATGTTTGCCGGCATTGCGCTGGGAAAATCAAAAGGAAAAGATTGGATTCCCGCTCATGCTTTAGCAATGTCCTGCCGTCTTCCTTCATCTGTTTTCCCCGAATGGGAAGTAGATAAAGATACTGCTTTGAAATATTTACGAAAAGAAACCTTACAAAATTTACCTGCCGATTTTCCCCATGGACATATTTTGGTAATGTATCAAAAATACCCTTTGGGATTTATCAAAAATACAGGCAACCGAGGCAACAATCTTTACCCGCAGGAGTGGCGTATCCGGATGAAATAACAAGTAAATAAAAACTACAGCTTCACAATCACCGATTTTCCCCGCGTCGACTCATTATGAAAGCGGTCGACCGAAGTCACTACATATTGGTACGTTTTTTCGCCGCTTTTATACGGTAAAAGATATGAAATATCCCGGGTAATCCGGACAATTTTGGATGCGTCGTTTAAATTGATCATTTCATTTTCATCGAAACGGTAAATGATGTAATATTGTGCATTTTTCGGGTTTTTCGGATTACCATTCCTTTTCCAGTGCAAGACATAACCTTCGCGCATCCATTCGGCTTTCAAGGACTTTACATCTTTAGGCGTTTTCGCATGCATATGCAAATACGCCGGAATCATCGCAGGAAAAGGGTGATAATGATTCTTTAAACTATCGGCCACCCCTACCCTATTCCGCACCAATTCGTAACCGGGCCAAAAACAATTCCCATAAATAGCCGGAAGTTCCCTTTCCATCGACATTTTTCGATACAACTGATTTTTCGTTGAATCATGCGAATCCCTCGCATCCATCGTACGGAGAATACTTTGTCCTATATATAGATGTGCGCCGTAATTATTACGACTCCACCATTTAATCAGCGTTTCGTAATCGGCTGCCTTATGCCCGATTTCCCAATAAAGCTGGGGAACATTATAATCGATCCACTCTTTTTCTACCCACAGTTTAACGTCGGCATAGAGATTGTCGTAATTTTGTAAGCCGTTGGTTTCGCTTCCCGAACCATCCGGCGTGCTTTTCTTATTCCGGTAAATACCAAAAGGACTGATACCGAAACGCACCCAGTATTTGGTTTTACTAATTGTACGTTTAATCTCCTGAATCAATGCATTTACATTATTGCGTCGCCAAACGTCGCGTTGTTCCGGCTTGAATCCCTGCGGAACTCCATACTTTGAAAAACTGTATTCATCAGGAAAAATTTCCCCAGCAATGGGATACGGGTAAAAATAATCGTCCATGTGAATCGCATCGATATCATAGCGTTTTACGATATCTTTTACTATTTTGCAGATATGTTTCCGGCTTTCCGGCACTCCCGGATCAAAATAGATTTGTCCGCCGTACCGAACAAACCACTCCGGATATTTATGGTAAATATGCGAATCGCATAAAACGTCTATGGAAGAAGCTGTTACTCGATAAGGATTCAGCCAAGCATGAAATTCCATATTCCTTTTATGAGCTTCCGAAATAAGAAAAGCCATCGGGTCAAAATCACCTTCCGGAGCGCGCCCCTGTTTTCCGGTCAAATAATAACTCCAAGGTTCAAGTTTGGATTTATAAACCGCATCGGCGGCAGGACGTACTTGAAAAATCAAAGCATTGATATGGCAAGCTTGCAAACTATCCAAAATTCCGATGAAATAGCGTTTCATTTCATTAACCGACATGTTTTTGTATTGTTCTTGTCCAATCACATGAATCCACGCTCCGCGAAATTCCCGTTTAGCCGTGATTTGAGAGAAAGAAGAAAAGGCAAGCAACAACAAGACAAGAAAAAGTAATTTTCGTTTCATTGCGTTTGTTTTTTGAGTACAAAAGTATAAGAAAATTTAGATAAAAGCGAGCAATGAACGTAATTTTGAGGTGATCAAAATAATAGCTGCAAGGCTCGGTATCACAATTCCTCCTGCGGCTTTAATTTTCAAACTCTAAAATCTATTTTCGCCCTATATTTTTCAAATACAAGTCTTTTTGGTTTATTTTTTATACCTTTGCTAAAATTTGTTGAAATAAAGATATGGCACTAGAACAGAACATTATCATTAAAGGAGCGAGAGTAAACAACTTAAAAAACATTGATGTAGAAATTCCTCGAGATAAATTTATTGTAATCACCGGATTATCCGGTTCGGGAAAATCATCTTTAGCTTTTGATACTTTATATGCCGAAGGACAGCGAAGGTACGTAGAAAGTCTTTCTTCTTACGCACGTCAATTTTTAGGTCGAATGAGTAAACCCGAAACCGATTACATTAAATGGATTCCTCCAGCAATTGCCATAGAACAAAAAGTAAACATTCGAAATCCCCGTTCGACGGTAGGAACATCTACGGAAATTTACGATTATATAAGGATGTTGTTTGCCCGGATTGGAAAAACTCTGTCGCCGATTTCCGGAGAAGAAGTACACAAACATCAAGTAAGCGACGTCGTAGACGAAATACTGAAATTTCCCCAAGGTACTCGATTTTCCCTTTTAACACGCATTTTACCGGGTTCATCGGAAAAAATTCTTGAACAATTAGAAACACGGATTAAAGAAGGTTTTTCTCGCGTGGAAATTAATCATACCACCTTCCGGATTGACGAAGTCGTCCGGAAGAAAGAATTGTTGGAAGCAAATGAAATCTTCCTTTTAATCGATCGATTAACCGTTTCAAACGAACAAGCGCTTATCTCCGTTTTATCCGATTCCATCGAAACGGCTTTTTTTGAAGGAAACGGTTCTTGTATCCTCCGTTTTTATACAGAAAACGAAATTATTTCCAAAGAATTTTCCAGCCGCTTCGAAGCCGACGGCATCACATTTGAAGAACCTTCGGATTTGATGTTTAATTTCAACAGTCCGGTCGGGGCTTGTCCCAAATGCGAAGGATTTGGAAAAATAATCGGTATTTCCGAAGAATTAGTCATTCCTAATCCATCGCTATCCGTTTATGAAGACGCCATAGTTTGTTGGAAAGGTGAAAAAATGAACGAGTGGAAGCAGGAATTTATCCGGTACGCCGGCAAGTATAATTTCCCCATTCATCGACCTTATTTCGAACTCAGCGATTCACAGAAAAACCTTCTATGGAATGGAAAAGATAATTTGCCCGGTATCAACCAATTTTTCCAATTTGTCGAAGAAAACCTATATAAAATCCAATACAGGGTAATGCTGGCTCGCTATCGAGGCAAAACAATCTGTCCGGCTTGTAAAGGAAACCGTCTCAAACCTCAAGCTTTATATGTAAAAATCGACGGCAAAAGCATTGCCGACCTGATAATCATGCCCATCAATCAATTGAAATCATTTTTCGAAAATTTGCAATTGAGTAAACACGAAGCTTTGATAGCCAAACGCTTATTGATCGAAATCAACTCCCGTCTGCAATTCCTGTACGACGTCGGTTTAGGTTATCTTACCTTAAATCGCTTATCATCCAGCCTTTCCGGAGGTGAAAGCCAACGGATCAATTTAGCAACCTCTTTGGGAAGTAGCTTAGTCGGTTCCCTGTACATCTTAGACGAGCCGAGCATTGGCTTACATTCGAAAGATACAGTACTGCTGATTAAAGTTTTACGACAACTACAATCCTTAGGAAATACCGTTGTTGTCGTCGAACATGATGAAGAAATTATACGTGCCGCCGACCATATCATCGACATTGGCCCCGACGCTGGACAACGGGGAGGGAGAATCGTTTATCAAGGAACTATCAATCAATTAGATAAATCGATCAACAGTTATACGGTAAAATACCTGACCGGTCGGGAAGAAATCGAAATTCCACAACATCGACGGAAATGGAACAACTACATTGAAGTAAAAGGTGCGCGGGAAAACAATCTTAAAAATATTGACGTGAAATTTCCTTTAAATGTGATGACGGTTGTAAGCGGAGTTAGCGGTTCGGGAAAATCATCCCTGGTTCGCGACGTTTTTTACCAAACATTGAAACGGTATTACGACAATATCAAAGAATTGCCTTTTCAAGCTTGCAGCATTTCCGGAGACTTAAATTTAATCAAAAATATTGAATTCGTCGACCAAAATCCGATTGGACGTTCTACCCGTTCCAATCCTGTAACTTATATCAAAGCATACGATGAAATCAGAAAACTTTTCTCCGAACAACCGCTGGCTAAACAGTTGCGTTTTACGCCGGCCTATTTTTCGTTCAATGTCGAAGGCGGCCGTTGTGAAGAATGTAAAGGAGAAGGAAGCATCACCGTAGAAATGCAATTTATGGCCGATGTAGTACTGGAATGTGAATCATGCCACGGGAAACGGTTCCGCCAGGATATTCTGGATGTGGAATACAGGAATAAAAATATCTACGATATCCTGGAAATGACGATTGAAGAAGCAATTGCTTTTTTCAAGGAAAAAGAAAAAAGCCAGGAAAAGAAAATCATCCGGAAGTTGCAAACTTTACAAGAAGTCGGATTAGGATACGTGAAATTAGGACAAAGTTCTTTTACTCTTTCCGGAGGAGAGAACCAACGAGTGAAATTGGCTTATCATCTAAGTGAAGAAAAGGCCCTCCCTACCCTGTTCATTTTTGACGAACCTACCACCGGGCTGCATTTTCATGACATCAAGACGCTGCTTGAAGCTTTCAACGCCCTCATTGCTCGCGGGCATACCATCGTCGTCATTGAGCACAATATGGATGTTATCAAAGTGGCCGACCACGTCATTGATTTAGGCCCCGAAGGCGGCGAAAAAGGTGGATATCTGATAGCAACAGGCGTTCCGGAAGCAATTGCCCAAAACGACCTTTCTTACACAGGGAAATTTTTAAAGGAAAAATTGAACGGAAAGGCTCACAGCAAATAGCGAACCTTTTATAATTCGCCTATAAGCTAAAAGACATCAAAAAAGATTTTCCCGTAAAACAAACCGCATCATTTGATTTTTATGACAATTTGATTATCTTTGCAGTCCAATTAAAAATATTGTAAAAACAATTATCAACGTATTTTATGGCAACTACAGCTGATTTTAAAAATGGTATGTGTATTGATTTAGAGGGTCAATTTTACTATATAGTGGAATTTTTACACGTAAAACCAGGAAAAGGACCCGCTTTTGTTCGCACCAAATTAAAAAATGTAACGACCGGAAGGGTCATCGACAAAACGTTTAATGCAGGAGTAAAAGTAGATGAAGTCCGCATAGAGCGAAGACCTTATCAGTATTTGTATCAAGATGATATGGGATATAATTTCATGAATAACGAAACATTCGAGCAAGTTTCTATTCCCAAAGAAAGCATCAATGGAGTTGACTTTCTGAAAGAAGGCGATATTGCCGAAGCGGTTGTTCATGCATCTACGGAAACTATTCTATTTATCGAACTTCCAACTCACGTTGTTCTAACCATTACCTACACCGAACCGGGAATAAAAGGCGATACCGCTACCAATGCAACCAAACCGGCTACCGTAGAAACCGGAGCTACCGTTCGAGTCCCTTTATTTATCAACGAAGGAGAAAAAATCAAAGTAGATACACGCGACGGCTCTTATGTAGAAAGAGCAAAATGAATTTAAAACTAAGAGTCGGCAAACGCTTATTTGTTGTACTTTACGCAACTTTTAGCCCTTAGTTTTTAACTTTTAACTAAAAACAACTATGAAAGAATATTACACAAGACTACGCATCAAAGAATGGGCGGAAGAAGACCGTCCGCGTGAAAAATTGATGAGAAAAGGAGTTAACGCTTTGAGCGATGCTGAATTGTTGGCTATTATCATTGGTTCGGGAAATAAAGAAGAAACGGTAGTAGATCTTTCCCAACGCATCCTTCAATTGGCCAACAACGACATTAATATTTTGGGGAAAATGTCTGTCCAACAATTAATAACTAATTTCAAGGGGATAGGAGAAGCGAAAGCCATTGGAATTGTCGCTGCACTTGAGTTAGGAAAAAGAAGGAAAATATCGGAAATTTCGGAAAAAAAGAAAATTACTTGCAGTAAAGATATTTACGATATCTTTCATCCGCTTCTATGCGATTTGTTTTATGAAGAATTTTGGACGCTTTTGCTGAACCGTGCCAATCGGATAATTGACAAAATAAAGATCGGGCAAGGAGGGATTTCCGAAGTGTTGGTCGATACAAAACTTATTTATAAGGAATCCATTGAACGTTTGGCAACAAACATAATCCTCTGCCATAATCACCCGTCAGGGAATGTACGGCCAAGTAAACAAGACGATGAGGTTACAATGAAAATAAAAAAAGGAATTGAAATCCTTGATATGTTTTTAATAGACCACATTGTTCTCTGCGACGGGAAGTATTATTCATATGCCGATGAAGGAAGAATTTGAAAAAATGTACGATTTAATCACGATATTAGGGCCTACTGCATCCGGGAAAACCTCGTTTGCGGCAGCATTGGCCAGCGAACTGGACG
>JAISOJ010000056.1 GCA_031275735.1 Dysgonamonadaceae bacterium | reverse complement strand
TTTTGTATAAGGTATCGTTACCTGAAGGGTGATTCCTGTGGAATCTGACTTTACTATTTTTGCATCCATCTGATTTTATCTAAAAATTTGGCGCAAAGATAAGTGTTTTTTGGGTAATTCACATCAAATTAATACCACATCCCGTCAAAGGAAATTTACTGTCTAACGCGCTGAAATTCACTCCTGCGGGCGGAAAAATTACGGTGGCGTTTGATTTGCAGAATGAGTGTGTCAAGATAACCGTTGCGGATTCGGGGCGCAGTATTCCTTCCGACAAGCTCGAAAATTTTTTGAGCGCTACTATCAAATTATCGACAGCGCACACAAGGCCATCGAAGAGGAAATGCCCGATTTGATTATTTCGGACGTGGTAATGCCGGGCGTGAGCGGCTACGAGTTTTGCCGCGCCGTAAAAGATGATTTGCAGCTTAGCAACTGCGAGAAAATCCGCAATATTCTCTCGCACAAAACCAAAACCGACCAATCGGTGGAAAAAATTCTGTCGCCGCACGACAACGCCCTGATGACCGAACTCTACAAGCTAATGGAAACCGAGCTGTCGAACAGCGAACTGAATATCAATAAAATAACAGACATACTGAAAATCAGCCGCACTAAACTTTACTACAAAATCAAAGGGCTGACAGGCATCAATCCGAACACGTTTTTTAAAACCTACAAGCTCAATCGAGCCGCAGAACTGATTGCCGAAGGCAAAATGAATGTTTCGGAAATAGCCGATTACACGGGTTTCAGCACGCTATCGCACTTTTCGGCAAGTTTCAAAAAGCAGTTTGGGGTAAGCCCGAGCGAATATAGCAGTCCATAATCATTCGAATCATATCATGCGGAGATGAGTAAACGAGTTGACGAGTAAACAAGTAAACGAGTACTTATTTTCATGCTCTTGGGTGTGTGAAATACATGGATGTTTCATGCTGCAAAATAAATATTTTGATGCGGTTTCCCTGATAAAATTCTACGGAAAACTAATATTTTAAGCGAAAATTGTATCTTTGTAACTTCATTGAATAACAATGTTTTTATAAATGTAATAAAATTATACAAAATGGTAAATTACAAAGAATTAGGCTTAGTAAACAGTCGCGAGCTCTTCAAAAAGGCAATTGAAGGACAATATGCGGTTCCTGCATTCAATTTCAACAACATGGAGCAATTGCAGGCCATCGTTCAAGCTTGCGTGGAAGAAAGTTCACCGGTTATCCTTCAGGTTTCGAGCGGCGCGCGTAAATACGCCAATCAGACAATTTTGCGTTATCTCGCACAGGGAGCCGTAGAATATGCGAAAGAATTGGGGAAAAATATTCCTATCGTTCTTCACTTGGATCATGGCGACACATTCGAACTTTGCAAAAGTTGCATCGAATACGGTTTTTCGTCCGTGATGATTGATGGTTCGCATCATCCTTATGACAAAAACGTAGAATTAACCCGCCAAGTGGTCGAATATGCACATAAGTACGATGTGACTGTTGAAGGCGAATTGGGCGTTTTGGCTGGAATCGAGGACGACGTGGTCGCCGAGCATCACACCTATACCCAACCGGAAGAAGTGGAAGATTTCGTATCGAAAACAGGCGTCGATTCGTTGGCTATTTCTATCGGCACCTCCCACGGAGCGAACAAGTTCAAGCCCGAACAATGTACTCGCAACGCCGATGGCGTGCTGGTTCCGCCTCCTTTGCGTTTCGATATTTTGGAAGCCATCGAAAAAAAGATACCGGGATTTCCTATTGTGTTGCATGGCTCTTCCTCCGTTCCGCAGAAGCAAGTGGCAATCATCAATCAATATGGCGGTAAACTGAAAGATGCTATTGGTATTCCCGAAGAACAATTGCGTAAAGCAGCTCAATCGGCGGTTTGTAAAATCAACATTGATTCCGACGGTCGCTTAGCTATGACAGCCGCTATTCGTGAGGTTTTTGCTGCGCATCCGGAATGGTTCGATCCTCGCCAATATTTAGGTCCCGCACGCGAATCGCTGAGAGAACTTTACAAACATAAACTTGTTTATGTATTGGGTTCGGCAGGTAAGGCATAAAGATAGAACGTAGATAACACAGATGTGGGCAGATAATTACGGGTTATGTTATTTATAAAAATCCGTAATTATTTGCCCAACCTGTTCTTTTTCATCCCTTAGTTACTATCTTTTGCTTCTTGCCAAAGCGCTTCCATTTCTTTCAATTTCATCTCTTTTAACGATTGGCCTTGCTCTTTTGCTTTCTGTTCCATATAATTGAATCGCCGAATGAATTTTTGATTAGTTCTTTCCAAAGCATTATCGGGGTCGATTTTGTAGAGGCGCGCCGCATTGATTAGGCTGAAAAATAAGTCGCCGAATTCGTTTTCCATTTTGTCCTTATCCATAACGCCGATTTCCGTTTTCAATTCGTGAAATTCTTCCTGCACTTTTTCCCAAACATCTTCTTTTTGTTCCCAATCGAAACCTGCATTCCGAGCCTTATCTTGTATGCGATGCGCTTTAACCATGCTGGGTAGAGAAGACGGCACGCCTTCCAAAACCGTTTTATTACCGCCCTTTTCTTTCAACTTGATTTGTTCCCAATTAGTTTCCACCTGGCCTGCCGTATCTGCTTTTTCTGTTCCGAAAACATGCGGATGACGGAAAATCAGTTTGTCGCACAAGGAGTTGCAAACATCGCCTATGTCGAATTGCCCTTTTTCTTCAGCAATTTTGGCATAAAAAATAACATGGAGAAGCACATCGCCTAACTCCTTTTTTATTTCCGGAATTTCGTCGTTAATAATGGCTTCGCATAACTCGTATGTTTCTTCGATAGTATTGGTACGTAAGCTTTCGTTGGTCTGTTTTCTATCCCAGGGACATTTCACCCGTAGCTCATCCAAAATATCAAGCAACTGTCCGAAGGACTGCATTTTTATTTCTTTTGTATTCACTGCTATATAAATTTTAAGAATTAAAATTAGGATTTATTTTTGCGCCTCAGCCAATTTATAACCCATAAATTTTTTAAAATCCGTTTTTTCTTCTGATTTTTATCCGTATAGCATTGGGTATGGTTTTTTCGCTGATTAAAGCCAGGTAACCGCCTCCGCCTGCGCCTGCCAATTTCCATGCCAATGCTTTATTTTTATAGGATTCGATTGCCGTTTTCACTTCAGGAGGAACCATTGCCGGAAACATCCGTACCTGAGCGTCGAAAGATTTCCGCGCTCCTTCGGCCAATTGCTGCAAATCTTTTTTCAAAATTCCTTCCCAACAGGTATCGGCTGCATCTGCGAGGGATTTCACATTTTCCTTATTAATATAAGTTTCTTTCAAAAGATTTGTTTCCATGGGGCGCGGCCACAGAAGAACCAGGTAAATATTGTTTTCCAACCACGAAAGAATCGCTTCATCCAAAATCGATTCTATTTTGCATGGCCAATAGGTATTGTCGTAGTAGTGGCGATTCAAGCCGGGCATACAGATACCGATAGCATCCTGAGCGCCGGAAATTTCTTTTGTTCCCGGTTCATTTTCATAACGGAAAAGCAATTGGGCTAATTTTTCGGGGTGCATAGTGGGTAGCTCGTAAGGCCACAAACGGGCGGCTGCATTCCGGGTAGAGGTAGACATGCCGCAACGTTCGTTGAAATCAATAATAGGCTCCAACGAAATCGTAATCGCCCATCCTGGATGATATTGGGACACATACGGTTGATCGATCCAAGTACCGGCCAAATCCAAACGGTAAGGCAATCGCGACGAAACCGTAGTCCGGATATCCGTAGTTGAGCGCAAAGGCAAACCTTTATCCGGAATACGGCTCAATATCTTGTATTCAATACCTAATGCCTTACAAATTGTTTCTTTGTGAGGGGAATGACCGTCTTCGTTAACGATAAAAATATCGGGATGAAAACGAATCAGATCTTCTTCGAAGTCCATAATTCCCGAACCTGTATTGATCCAGGCGTCTTTTACATAGCGGATCGCTTTGACCATGTACAACCTTTCTTGTTCGCTATTAATGGTTTCCCTTCCTTTTAAGTCTCTGATGGTAGAGTCGGAACCAATGCCTACGTATAAATCGCCATATTGAGAAGCTTCTTTGAAAAATGCCACGTGTCCGCTGTGTAATAAGTCATAGCACCCCGACACGAAAATTTTCTTTTTCATTTCACTTATTATATTGAGTTATTCCCTCTTTTAAAAAGCGAATGTATTCTTCAATGTTTTTATTATATGCGCGGGAAGGCGCCAACGGTTTTCCGTCGTTATCCAATAATACATAAAAAGGTTGGGCATTTGCTCCGAATTTGTATCTCTGTAGATAACTCCATTTATCGCCGATAGTTCTCAATTTGCTTATTTTTCCATATTCTTCTATCTCGACAGTTTCCGGTAATTTGGCTTTATCGTCCACATAAAGAGATATCAAAACATAATCGTTGTCAATAATTCCTTTCACGCGCGGATCGGACCATACGGCTGCTTCCATTTCTCGGCAATTGACACAGCCAAAACCGGTAAAGTCGATCATAACCGGTTTCTTGTGTTTTTTTGCATAAGCCATTCCATCGTCGTAATCGCGAAACTGAGGATGCACTTCGCCGTCATACAAATTAAAGTCCTGAGTGTAGAGTGGGGGAGGGAAAGCGCTGATAGCTTTTAAGGGTGCACCCCATAGTCCCGGAACCATATAAACGGCAAAAGCAAACGAAAGAATGGAAAGGAACAATCGTACGACGCCGACATGCTTTAAGTCGCTGTCGTGCGAAAACCTGATTTTACCCAATAAATACAATCCCAACAAAACAAAAATGATAATCCACAATACCAGAAAAACTTCCCTGTCCAATAATCTCCATCCATAAGCTAAATCAGCTACTGATAAGAATTTAAGAGCCAAAGCCAATTCTAAAAATCCCAATACGACTTTAACGGAATTGAGCCAGCCTCCCGATTTAGGAAGGTTTTGCAGCCAAGAAGGGAAGATAGCAAAAAGAGCGAAAGGGATGGCTAATGCCAGTCCGAATCCGAACATGCCGATCGCCGGCCCGATGATATTTCCCATACCGGCTGCTTGTACCAGCAAACTTCCGATAATCGGCCCTGTACATGAAAATGATACCAGTACCAAAGTGAAAGCCATAAAGAAAATGCTGATTAAACCGGTTGTAGATTCTGCTTTACTATCCATTTTGGTAGTCCATGAAGCAGGTAAAGTTAATTCGAAAGCGCCGAAAAAAGAAATGGCAAAAAGTACTAATAAAGCAAAAAATAACAGATTGAACAAGGCGTTGGTCGCCAAGTCATTCAAAGCGCTGGCTCCAAAAAGGATGGTAATTAATAAACCAAGTACTAAATAAATAACCATGATGGATAAACCGTAAGTGATCGCGTCGGTAACTGCTTTTTTACGGTTGGATTTGGATCGTTTTAAAAAGAAACTAACCGTCATAGGGATAATTGGCCAGACACAAGGCGTTAATAAAGCAACGAATCCACCTCCAAAACAGAGAAGAAAGATTCCCAGCCAAGATTTATTTTCGGATGAACCATCGGTTCCGTATTTTCGTAATTCGTCGATGACCGGCGCCCATAGCTCGGAAGTATTTTCGGTTTCTTTGACTCCTTCATTAGTTAAGTCAATTGTTTCACCACTAGCTATTTCCCCTTCTCCATTCTCTGCTCTCCGTTCTCCGCTCTCCGTATCGGCAAGTATAGCCGTTTTTTGTTCTTTTGCTTCCGGTTTTATTGAAGCCAGCGAGGGCGGTAAGTCTTTTTTAGAAAAAGCAAACTCTTCTTTTCCAACCATACAAGATTCGTCATTACAACTCATATAATCGATATAACCGCTGATGCTGAAATGCTCCGGGTCGGTTATTTTCAGTTTTTGAATAAAAATAGGATTACCTATATACCAGCTTACACTCATTCCGAACAGATCATCGTATTCGGTTTTCAATTTTGTAGAGGTAAAAGGTTTACCTGATAGTTGAGACCCTTCTATTTTTTCAAAGATAAAAGAAGTTGGGTTCGGGCCGCCCGAAGGAAGATCCATGCCGTAGATATGCCAGCCGGATGTGATTGAAGTTGCAAATAAAATTTCGCCGGTTTCGTTGAAAGAAATTTTCCACTTGACAGGTTCTTGTGTCTGCGAAAAAGCAGATAAACATACAAATAAAAGAAAAATAAAAATATTAAAACACTTTTTCATACTAATTAATTGTTTAATTTTGCAAAGGTATAAATTAATAGATGCATGACAAAATTCTTTTTTATATTTTGGAATAAAAGAAAAATTCAAGTTTTAAAGTGAGAATCGATATTATAACCGTCCTTCCTGAAATAATGGAAAGTCCGCTGAACACTTCTATTCTGAAGAGGGCGCAAGAAAAAAGACTAGTAGAAATTTACGTTCACAACCTGCGGGATTATTCTTTAGATAAACACCGGCGGGTGGACGATTATCCTTTCGGCGGACAAGCCGGTATGGTTTTGCAATGCGAACCCATCGACCGGGCGATTACTTTTTTGAAAGAACAACGAACATACGACGAAGTAATTTATACTTCGCCCGACGGGGAAACTTTTTGCCAGTATATGGCTAATCAACTTTCTTTATGCCAAAATCTGATTATCCTTTGCGGACATTATAAAGGCATTGATTACCGGATTCGCGAGCACCTCGTCACAAGGGAAATATCCATTGGCGACTATGTTTTAACCGGAGGCGAATTGGCGGCAATGGTTATGTCCGACGCCATTGTTCGCTTAATTCCGGGCGCCATTGGCGATGAACAATCCGCCTTATCCGATTCTTTTCAGGATAATTTATTGGCCCCCCCTGTTTTTACCCGTCCTTTTGATTATAAAGGGTGGAAGGCGCCGGAAATTCTTCTTTCCGGGCATGAAGCTAAAATACGCGAATGGGAATTACATCAATCCCTTGAACGAACAAAACGTTTGCGTCCGGATTTGCAGTGACAAAAAGTGTAATTTTTTTGTAAAAGTGCCTTTTTTTTTGTTTGTTTTTGTTTTTTTTGAAATTTTTTTTGGATAATTAAAAAAGATTACTTATCTTTGTTGTTCCAATATACATGTCAATATAATAGGTATTATTCTCTTTTTTACGAAATTTGATTGTATTTGATGGGAGTTATCAAACAATATGTATTTTTTATTTGATTATGAGTAGCTTTTTTCAAATAGTTATAGATTCGCTGAAATTCTTTTTTTCAGAAAGCAAAGGACACTTTTTTTGTCTTTTTTATTTGCTTTTTTCAAATAATTATATAACACACACACACACACACACACACACACACACACACACACACACACACACACACACACACACACACACACACACACAGCGGCGTAATTTACAAAAAATTTTCCAAAAAAACAAATACAGCTTGCTTTTTTATCCAAAAGTTAAGCCGTTTTCCCTATATCTTTTTTTGCTTTTGTTTTCGGAAAGCATTTGTTTGTTTTCTCTTACTTTTATTTCGTATAAATATTTTAATTATAGTGAGTTGTTTAAATAATAGTGTTTAATTTAAAGTAAAATTTATGAAAAGATTGGCTTTATTGTTTACATGCTTTTTAACAAGCGTGAGTTTGGCAATCGCCCAAAACAAACAGGTTTCCGGAACCGTGGTGGATGAAACCGGAGAACCTGTGATTGGGGCCTCGGTTGTAGTTAAGGGAAATGCATCGGTAGGCACGGCGACCGATTTGGATGGTAAATTTACATTGAATGTTCCAGCTTCGACTCAGACGCTTGTTATAAAGTTTCTTGGGAAACAGGATCAGGAAGTGGAAGCAGTTTCGAATGTAACGGTTACACTCCTGCCCTTAGAGTCTATTTTGGACGAAGTGATTGTGGTAGCGTATGGAACAGCGAAGAAAAGTTCGTTTACCGGCTCGGCCTCTATTGTCAAAAGTGATAAATTGGCTGCTCGTTCGGTATCGAATATAACCAATGCGTTGTCGGGACAAACTGCTGGAGTACAAGTTTCCAATACAGGCGGTGGTCAACCGGGTACGGCAGCAACAATTCGTATTCGTGGTTTCGGTTCGTTCAGCGCAAGTAGTTCTCCGTTATATGTGGTTGATGGAACGCCTTTTGAAGGAAATATTTCCAGTATCAATTCGGCCGATATTGAAAGTATAACCATATTGAAGGATGCAGCTGCCAATGCTATTTATGGCGCTCGCGGCGCCAATGGAGTAGTACTTGTTACTACCAAAAAAGGGAATACGCGCGATGCTAAAATTACCGTAGATGCCAAATGGGGGTCGAACAGCAGGGCTGTGCCCAACTATGCTGTAATGACCGATCCGGGCATGTATTACGAAACTTTATACAAATCGTTGTATAATTCAAGAGCATACAATGGTTTTTCGGCATCCGATGCCTACGCATATGCCGATGCTACTTTGTATGCCGGTAGCGGAGGGGCTAAATATTTGGTTTATACGGTTCCTGAAGGTGAGAAACTAATCGGGATGAATTTCAAACTGAATCCGAATGCTACGCTCGGTTATTATGACGGTGAATATTATTATACGCCGGATGATTGGTATAAGGAAACCTTTAGCGGCGGAAACCTGCGTCAGGAATATAATGTTTCAGTATCGGGTTCCACCGATAAGCTGAATTATTACCTCTCGGTCGGTTATCTGGATGACAAAGGGATTATTCCTTCCTCCGGGTTTACTCGTTTTTCGGGTTTGGCTAAAGCAGATTACCAGGCAAAAAAATGGTTGAAAGTAGGATCCAGTATAGCTGTAACTCAATACGACATGAAAGCGCCTCCTTTGCAAACCGATTGGGGTTCGAGCGGTAATTTGTTTTACAATACCAACATGATTGCTCCTGTTTATCCCATGTATATGCGAAGCTTGGATGAAAAAGGGAATCCCTATATTTTGAGAGATGAGCAGGGACAAACCATGTACGACTATGGTAATACCACTAATTTTACACGTAGTTTTTTACCTATGTCAAATCCTTTGGGTTCATTGGCATTAGACAAATACAGTACCTTGACGGACGCTCTTATATCCAAGTGGTATGCTGTTCTTACTCCCGTCGAAGGATTAACGATTACTGCGAATTTAGGAGCAAATTTACTCAACCGGCGATACAGTTATCTTTACAATCCTTTCCATGGCGGCGCTGCCGGAGCAGGCGGTATAGCAGAAGTAGAACATGACCGGGACGTCGAAATTAATCAACAATATTTGGCAAATTATACGAAAACGTTTGATAATGTTCATAACTTCGATATATTGGCCGGTTTCGAGTCTTTCGGATGGACCATGCAAACTTTGGGAGGAACACGGCAAAATTTGTATAATCCGTGGGTAGGCGAACTCAGCAATGGTATCCAGTGGCCGCCATCCGATATGTATTCTTCTACCGACAAGTATGCTACACAAGGTTTCTTGAGCCGGATTCAGTATAATTATGATGAAAAATATTTTGCAAGCGCTTCGTATCGTCGCGATGCGTCTTCCCGGTTTCATCCCGATAATCGTTGGGGTAATTTTGGCAGCGCCGGTTTGGCATGGTTGATCAGCAAAGAAGATTTCTTTTCTTCACTCAAAGAAAAAGTAAATATGTTGAAATTGAAAATCAGTTATGGCGTACAGGGTAATGATAAATTATCCTTAACGAACTATTACAATTATGCCGACCAATTTGAAATCCAAAATGACGGGAATGACGCCTTTTCCCTTGTTCCTATCATTAAGGGAAATAAAGATATTAGTTGGGAAACATCTTATTCCTGGAACGGCGGCGCCGATTTTGAATTGTTCAATAGTCGTTTAAACGGTAGCCTTGAATATTTTTACCGCACTACCAAGGATATGTTGTATAATAAACCGCTTCCTGCAAGTTCGGGATTCCGCACAATGCCTATCAATGCCTTGGATATGATTAATCATGGCGCGGAAATTGATTTAACAGGCATTGTATTCAAAAATCAGAATGTCGAATGGGATGTTTTTGCCAATCTCACCTGGTTTCACAATGAAATCACCAACATTCCCGCTTCGGCAAGTATTACCGGCGACATTAAAACGAGTACGTATATCCTGAAAAAAGGCGGCTCCATTTATAACGCTTATATGCTTGAACATGCAGGGATAGACAAAACTACGGGGAAAGAGCTCTTTTATGTTGATCCGGATAATGGCGATTTTACAACAACCGACGATAAGAATAAGGCCAAACAAACGGATTTAGGTGCAACGTACGCTCCCTGGTATGGAGGCTTCGGAACCACCGTTAAAGCTTATGGTTTCGACTTTAGCCTTCAATTTGCCTATCAGTTGGGAGGTCGTTTGTATGATGATATTTATCAGGAATTGATGCATTCGGGACAAAGCAGTATGTCGGGTTATAATTGGCATAAAGATATTCTCCAATCCTGGACTCCCGAAAATCCGGATGCAAGTATTCCCCGTCTGGCATCATCCGATGATACCCGTCAGTTGACATCGTCACGTTTCCTGACCAGTTCCAATTACCTGAATTTGAACAGCGCTACCTTAGGTTATACTTTTTCGGAAAGATGGCTTAAAAAAGCAAATATTGCAACTCTGCGTCTTTTCGTTTCCGGCGACAATCTGGCTTTATTTTCTGCCCGTCAGGGATTTGACCCTCGCGCCAATATTGCTTTAGGAAGCACTACTTCGGATTATTCATCGGGCAGTGTATACAGTTTATTGCGTACCGTTTCGGGTGGAATTTCAATTACATTTTAATTAACGCAAAAAGTAAAAAAGAATATGAAACATATAAATAAAACAGGAATTATTCTTGCAGGATTTGCTTTATTGTATTCTTGCAGTGATTTGGATACTTTGCCTGAAGGTGGATCTGTTACCGTCGACCAGAATAAAACGATTGGAGATGCAGTTCCCGAACGTGTGGCAGCTCAAATATCCGGCATGTATGATGTTATAGGAAAACAGTATTGTATCTATGGGAGTGTGCAAAGTAGAGATGATGATTTCGGCTATCCGGCGGTATGTCTCTCTCAAGATCTAAACGGTCCTGATATGACTTGTGTCGATGACGGTTACAATTGGTTTACGGTTTCCAGTGATTACAGCGATCGTACCGAAACGTATGCTAATCCCTATATGCGCTTTGCTGTTTTTTACAAACAAATTCAAGCAGCCAACAGCATTCTCTCTTCTATTGCCGAGGATACGGATAACCCTACTCTGAAAATTTACCGTGCGCAGGCGCAAGCAGTAAGGGCATTCGATTATTTGAGTTTAGCCCCCTACTATCAATTCAAATACAAAGGTCATGAAGATGAACCTTCGGTGCCGATTGTAAGCGGCGATATTTCCGCTTCTATTCCCCGTTCATCGCTAAGAGATTTGTACAAATTGATTATGGACGATTTGAACGCCGCCATTGAAGGATTGGAAGGATATACCCGCACATCCAAAGCGGAAGTTGATCAGAATGTAGCTTACGGATTACGCGCCCGTGCCAATCTTTATATGGAAAACTGGGAAGATGCAGCTAATGATGCCGATAAAGCTTTAAACGGATATGAACCTTATTCGACAGCAGAAATTTCCAAACCCGGATTTATTGATGCAAACGATCATAACTGGATGTGGGGATTACTGATAGGCCCTGACAAAGTTCCTGATGCCTATCCCTCGTGGCCGGCTAAGATAAGTTCATTTTCCGGAGACTCTTACACTGCTGCTGTTGGTTGTTATAAAACCATAAATAAAATTTTGTTCGATATAATCCCGGATACCGACGTACGTAAAGGATGGTGGGTAGATGGAGATTTGCGTTCCAAAAACCTGGCTTCCGTAACATGGGCGGGCGTTAGCGGCAACAATATAGCAACATTGGAAATTGAAGGTGTAAAAGTAAAATTCCTTCCTTATACGAATGTAAAATTCGCACAATATGGCGGCCCCGGCAGCACGACGAATGCAGGCGACTGGTGTATCATGCGTGCCGAAGAAATGATCCTGATCAAGGCCGAAGCATTGGCAATGAGCGGAGGCAACGGTAAAAGCGTGCTTGAAAATTTTGTGAAAACGTATCGTAATCCGTCGTATGTTTGCCCGGCAGCATCAGGTGAAGCTCTCCAAAATGAAGTTTGGAAACAACGCCGTATCGAACTTTGGGGAGAAGGATTTGCCATGTCCGATATTATGCGGTTGAACAAAAATATGGTAAGGGTGATACCCGGAAAAGAGTCCAATTTGTCTCCCGCTTTCCAGTTCAACATTGCAGCTAACGATCCATGGTTGCTGTTGCGTTTTCCGCAACAGGAAACCAATAGTAATCCGGAGGTGATACAAAATACAGGAGGAACTCAACCTTTTGAAGGAGACGGAGCTAACCTGAAAGATGGCGTTACAGACTAAATTTTGTTAAATTAAGTAAAAAATTAGATTATGAAACAATGTATTTTAGCAATAAGTTTGATATTGTTCGGTTTTGCCGCTTGTACAGAGGACATCCCCGAACGGGAAACATCGCCTGTTACTCCCGAAAATTGCAAGGGAATATATTTTCCGACAAACAATCAGGCGACTGTGGAATTGGAACCCACCGAACCGACTGAAATAACAATTACGATTGCCCGTACCGATTCGGTTGGAGATATTGAAGTGCCTATTACAGTAGACGTAAACGATGAAGATGTATTTGTTGTTCCTGAAAAAGCGGCTTTTGCCGACAAGGAAAAAGTAACAACATTTACGGTAACTTTCCCAACAGCTGCCGAAGGGATTACTTACAACTTGAAATTGTCTGTTTCGGGAAGTGAATTTGTGGATGAATATGCCCAAGCATCTCCTTTTTTGTCAACAAATGTAACGCGTATCAAATGGAATGTAGTAGACCCGTTTGTATATGTCGACGGAACATTCCTTACTTTTTATGGAGTAGGCCAACTTCCGATGTATGTAGAAACTGAAAAAGCAGAGGTAGGAAATGCCGTGCGTTATCGTTTTAAAAATGCGTACAGGGTTGCGACCCCCGGCGCTTGGCAAGGCGATGAATATATACCGGAAGCGGATGCCGACGGCATATATAACGGTTATTATTATAATTGGCCGGGAGATGTAGATGAAACGAAAAATTATTACACCGTTATTGAAATAGATAAAGACGGGAACGTTTCTATGGCTCCTTGCGAATTAGGCGTTACATGGGGTGACGGAATGTTCAGCATCGGCTCTATTTATGGTAATTTGTCCACCGATATTGATTCTTATCCTTTGGGGATTTATGAAAAAGGAGAAGACGGAGATATAATTACTTTCCCTGCAAATTCACTGTACGTAAGTATGGAAAATTACAACAATGGAGGTAAATATCCATGTTCCACTCCAACGATTATTTACACAACCAAAGCGGCATATATTGCGGCTAATCTGAAAATAGATGATTTTAACGGAATTGAATATGAAGAAATAGAAGGAGTTGTAAGCGAATTCGAATCTGCTGCATACAGTGAAAGTTGGAGTCAGAGTTTTTCAAAAGCAATAGATATTGATCCGGATAATGAAGAAAGCGAATATAAAGATTTGTTCTATTTGGCAAATTTATATGCAGATGGTTTTGGATTAGCATTTTATTACAACGGTAAGTCTATTTCTATTCCTACAGGACAGGAAACAGGTAGAAAAGTGTATGGAAATGATATTTATATATCTCCAAGTGACAATATTGAATCGAGTGTACAAATTAGCAATAAAGGTGTTACAATTTATACTTTCGGATTAAAATTCCATTACGAAGACGGAACGGTTGTAGGCGAATTTGCCGAAACGTTCTACTATTCAAAAGATCCGGTTTCGTATGCAATAACCGATTTCCAAGGCAATTACAAATTAACTGCATCAAGTCAGTTTGCCGGCTACCCCGATGCTGATATGGACGTTACAATTGCCGCCGGAGAATCGGAAAATACATTTGTAATCACAGGTATTGATCTTGCCGAAGAAGTAAAGGCTACATTTGATCCGGGGACAAGTACATTGTCTATCGCCCCGCAAGAATTGGCTGATTATGAAACGTTTGATATTACCTTATATACCACTACTCCCGAAGGCGATGTCAGTACAACTGCTACTATGGACTTTAATTTCAATATGGCTGGTAATCTGATAATGACAGCGACATCTGAAGCGGACGGTTATCTCCTCAGAAGTGACGCTGCAGGTGGTTGGGTTGACGGATATTACAACTTGAAATTTACTCCTCAGTCCAAAGAACGAGCTTTGACACAGAAAAATACCGTTTCTCGGCAGTTGACAAGTAAAATCTTGAAAAAAGATTCTGTGGCTAAAAAACAAAAATGTTTAAAAAACAACTTTGCCGTTCAAGGTAAAACATCCGTTAAAAAGATGTTACAAAAAGGTATGAAGCCGGGTCCGGTTTTCTAAACAAACGTTTTTGAATAGACAAGAGAGCGTTCAAAGGGTGTATTTCAGTCGTATCAGCTTCAAGGCAGATGTTTCAAATATGCACTTAAGCGCTTCGTTCGACATGACGGGAAACCCGCATAAATAAAGGGAGTGGAATCGGTCGGCGGCTTTGCCGCCAACCGATTTTACTTATACTATGCCCAGTCATAAACTGCGTTATCATATAAGGGCATCTCTAAAAACCTCAAACCCTGCGTTACGCTCCGTCGACAAAATGCTCATTTACTTTTAAGTAAACTCTGTTTTGTCTCTGTCGCAAGCCTTGATTTTGGGATTTTTAGAGGTACCCATATTATTGAAGATTCAGAGATAACAGAGTTTCCAATTCCTGACTCGCCCATAAATTATCTGAAATTTTTTGCTGCTAATACACGAATTTGGTACTGATTTATTCGTAAAAATTAGTGTATTCGCGACAAAAAAACAAATTGCCTCCTTCCTCCTGTTCTCCTAACAAAGGCGAAGAATTTGATTGGACGTAGAGCTTAACCATTTATTAGAGCAAGAAGGAAGCCGGTGATCATCACTACATCGCAAATTTGTATATATTTTGTCTATATTAAATAAAAAATCTTAACTTTGCGGGGTAATGTAAATATCAAAATTATAAAATGAAATACTCATGAAAATAACAAAGATTAGTAATATACTTCCTTATTTATTGAGTAGTTTTGTTATTATCGTTTTTAGCATACTAATGAATAATATAATAGAAAAGAATACCCGTTCCAAAAGAGATTTTTCCCACATCAATCAAGAAGGAATACTGAATGTAGTAACGGAATATAATTTAGTTAATTATTGTGTTTCAGGAGATACAATAACCGGATTACAGTACGATTTGTGTAAATATATTGAAAGGCGTTCCGGTTTGACTGTGAATATCTTTCTAGAAAATAACCTGGAAATATGCGTCAAAAAATTAGAAAATAATACTTATGATGTTATAGCGCACAATATTCCGATAACCAATGAAAATAGAAAAATTTTATCTTTTACTGTCCCTATTGCTTTAGGTAAACAGGTTTTGGTGCAGAGGCAACCCGCTCCGGGCGACACCGTATTTTTTATCCGTAATCAGATAGATCTAGCCGGTAAAGAAGTATATGTCTCGCAAAATTCTTCTTCTATTTTACGATTGCGAAATCTTTCCGAAGAAATAGCGGAACCCATTTACGTTAAAGAAATGGAATGTACTACAGAACAATTAATTTATATGGTAGCCAGTAAGGAAATTGATTACGCTGTACTGGATAAGGAATTAGCTATGAAAAATAGCGTATTTTTTCCTGAAATAGATATTGAAACAGATATTAGTTTTACCCAATTACAAGCATGGGCTGTCAGGAAAACATCCCCCGTTTTATTAGATAGTTTGAATGTGTGGATTTCGGATTTTAAAAACAATGTAAAAAAAAGCAATAAATGAATTAGAATTTATATGTAAATTCAATCTTTTTCCTTATTTTTGTTTTGTTATTTTGAATTTACTTTGAAATGTTGGACAAATAACTCTTACAAGAAGATTTATCGTGTAATCTAAAATTTAATAATACATATTTCTATGAATAAAAAGAATCTATTTGATCAAGGCGCCGATAACATCCGTATTTTGGCTGCATCTATGGTAGAAAAAGCTAAATCAGGACATCCGGGAGGAGCAATGGGTGGCGCCGATTTTATCCATGTACTTTACAGTAAATTTCTTATATATGATCCTGAGAATCCCTGTTGGGAAGGACGCGATCGCTTCTTTTTAGATCCGGGACACATGTCGCCAATGTTGTATTCTGTTCTGACTTTATCTGGTAAATTTTCTTTAGACGATTTGAAACAATTCCGCCAGTGGGGGAGTATTACTCCCGGACATCCTGAAGTTGATGTTTTACATGGTATTGAAAATACGTCCGGTCCTCTCGGACAAGGGCATACTTATGCCGTAGGAGCCGCCATCGCCGCTAAATTTTTGGATGCAAAAACCGGAAGACCATCCAAGCAAAAAATTTATGCGTATATATCCGATGGAGGAATTCAGGAGGAAATATCCCAAGGCGCCGGTCGTATGGCCGGACATTTGGGCCTAAATAATCTAATTATGTTTTACGACTCCAATGATATACAACTTTCAACTACCGTAAGCGCCGTTAGCAGTGAAAATGTAGGACTCAAATATCAGGCATGGGGATGGAATGTGATCGAAATCAATGGAAATGATACGGAAGCCATTGTAGAAGCTCTTGCCCAAGCACAACTCGAAAAAGAACGTCCTACTCTTATCATAGGTAAAACAATTATGGGTAAAGGAGCTCTTAAAGCCGATGGCAAATCTTTTGAAAATGAATGTGCTACACATGGAATGCCATTAGGAGAATCCGGCGCTTCTTTCGAAAAAACCATTGAAAATCTGGGAGGAGACCCACAAAATCCTTTTCAAATATTTCCGGAAGTGGAGCAATTATACAAAGAAAGAAGTGAAGAATTGAAAAAAATTGTTGCTCAAAAGAATGTAGAGCACGAAATCTGGGCAAAAGCCCATCCTGAGAAAGCAAAAAAATTAGCTTTTTGGTTATCAGGGCAAATACCTTTTATTGATTGGGCGGCTATTGAACAGAAACCGAATCAGTCGACACGCGCCGCTTCCGCTACCGTTTTGAGCGTTTTAGCAAAACAGGTGGAAAATATGATTGTTTCTTCAGCCGATTTATCCAACTCGGACAAAACAGATGGTTTTTTGAAACAAACACGAATGATTACGAAGAACGATTTTTCCGGTTCTTTTTTACAAGCAGGCGTTTCCGAATTGACTATGGCTTGTTTATGCATAGGAATGGCTTTGTATGGCGGAGTTGTTCCCGCATGTGGCACTTTCTTTGTTTTCTCGGATTATATGAAACCGGCTATTCGTATGGCGGCATTAATGGAGCTTCCTGTTAAATTTATTTGGACGCACGATGCTTTCCGTGTGGGAGAAGACGGACCAACTCATGAACCGGTGGAACAAGAAGCGCAAATCCGGTTAATGGAAAAATTAAAGAATCACAAAGGACGCAATTCAATGCTAGTATTACGTCCTGCCGACGTTCATGAAACTACTGTTGCTTGGAAGTTAGCTATGGAAAATACAAGCACGCCTACAGGACTTATCTTTTCCCGGCAGAACATAAGCGATTTACCTGCTGAAGAAAACCGTTATAACGAAGCATTAAAAGCTGCCAAAGGCGCGTATGTAGTTGAATGTGATGGCAATGCAGATGTTATTTTATTAGCCTCAGGTTCAGAAGTAGCTACTTTACTCGAAGGCGCTGCACTATTAAGAAAAGAAGGAATAAAAGTCCGGATTGTTTCTGTTCCCTCTGAAGGTTTGTTTCGTAGTCAACCCAAAGAATATCAAGATTCAGTAATCATTCCGGGTAAAAAAATCTTTGGTTTGACCGCCGGCTTACCTGTCAACCTTTTGGGTTTGGTTGGTAGCGAAGGTAAAATCTGGGGATTGTAGTCGTTTGGTTTTTCTGCCCCGTATAAAGTTTTAGATGAGAAATTAGGTTTTACCGGAGAAAATGTTTATAAACAAGTTAAATTAATTCTGTGAATAGTAAATTGTATTTATTACCGGACCTCTAAAAATCCCAAAATCAAGGCTTGCGACAGAGACAAAAGCGGAGTAAAATATGAGCATTTTGTCGACGGGGCGTAACGCAAAGTTTGGGGTTTTTAGAGTCGCCCTGTTTTTCACTGATTTGCACATAATATAAATGGAAAATACGAATCGAGGTATAGTCGGATTGGCGTCCGATCATGCGGGTTATGAATTAAAAGAGTTTATTCGGGTTCTTTTGGACAAAAAAGATATCCCCTACATTGATTATGGAACTTACAGCGCTGAAAGCGTTGATTATGCCGTTTTTGGACATAAATTAGCCGAAGCGGTTGAAAAAAGTGAAATACAAAGGGGCATCGGCGTTTGCGGTTCCGGAAATGGAATTAATATTACCCTCAATAAACATGCTGCCATTCGATCGGCTTTGTGTTGGAATGAAGAAATTACTCGTTTAGCAAGAGCACATAACGACGCCAATATTTTAGCGCTTCCGGGCAGGTTTCTTTCGATGGATTTAGCGGAAAAGATAGTGACTGTTTTCCTAAGCACTCCTTTTGACGGCGGAAGGCACCAGGCAAGAATAGACGCCATTCCTATTATTCGAGATATACCTCTCTAGATCTGTTGCGAACCGTCCCTTTTCATAAAAAATCCTTATCCTTCGGATGCATATATATGTAAAAAACGTCTAAAAATCGTTGATTTCCAGACGTTTTTGCATGAGATCTTGAGTCTATACTCTTTTTTCTTTGATTCTCGCTTTTTTACCGGTAAGACTGCGCAAATAGTACAATTTAGCGCGGCGTACTTTCCCTACTTTATTAAGAACTATGCTGTCGATAAACGGCGAATTTAAAGGGAATATACGTTCGACGCCAATGTTTTCCGACATTTTTCGTACTGTAAAGCGTTTCTGGTCTCCATGACCGGCAATTTTAATTACTACGCCCCGGTAATATTGAATACGCTCCTTATTTCCTTCTTTGATTCGATAGGCTACCGTCACGGTATCGCCGCTTTTGAACTTAGGAAATTCTTGCTCTTTTGAATTGGCAAAAGCTTGTTCTGCCGCTTTAATTAAATCCATGATTATTAGCTTTTTAGTAGTTTGTATAACCAAACGTAACGTACACGGACCACTCTTTTTTCCGTCAGCGGTTACGTAAAGCGGGGCAAAGGTAATACTTTTTTTTGAATTACGAAATGATAAATAACAGATTTATTCCCTTTTTCTTGCTTTAAATCCGTTGCCTTCCGTTCGATAGCGTTCCTCTCGTTCAGCGTGAGGCAATAAAACCTTGCGTGAAAGCTTGAATTTACCTGTTTTGGATTCAATATCTATCAATTTTACTTCAATCGTATCGCCTTCTTTTAATCCGGCCTCTTCAACGGTTTCCAAGCGTTTCCAATCAATTTCGGAGATGTGGAGTAATCCGTCTTTTCCGGGAAGGAATTCTACAAAAGCGCCATAAGGCATAATGGAACGTACTTTCCCTTGATATACTTCCCCTATCTCTGGCACAGCAACAATCGCCTTAATTTTAGCGATGGCAGCATCAATAGAATTCTTATCATTAGCAGCTATTTCTACACGACCGATTCCTTCAATTTCTTCAATAGTAATCGTTGTGCCGGTTTCTTCCTGCATCCCTTGGATAATTTTTCCACCCGGGCCAATCACTGCGCCGATAAAATCTTTGGCAATAATAATCACTTCGATTCTTGGGGCATGAGGTTTCAAATCTTCACGAGGTTCGGAGATGGTTTCCAAAAGTTTGTTTAAGATATGTTCTCTTCCTTCTTTAGCTTGAGCTAATGCATTTTCGAGAATTTCATACGAAAGCCCGTCTACTTTAATATCCATTTGAGTAGCCGTAATTCCGTCTCGCGTTCCGGTCACTTTGAAATCCATATCGCCTAAATGATCTTCGTCGCCAAGTATATCGGAAAGTACAGCATATTTTGCACCTTTGTTTTCAGAAATCAAACCCATGGCAATACCCGAAACCGGTTTTTTGATTTGCACACCGGCGTCCATCAACGCTAGCGTTCCTGAACAAACAGTTGCCATTGACGATGAACCATTGGATTCCAGTATATCGGATACAATACGGATTACATATGGATAGTTTTCAGGAATCACCGGCTTCAACGCCCGGTGCGCCAAGTTGCCGTGACCAATTTCACGCCGTCCTACTCCTCTTTGTGGTCTTGCTTCGCCGGTAGCAAAAGGTGGAAAATTGTAATGTAACAAGAATCGCTCTTTTTCATTGTTTAAAACATCGTCTATAATTTTTTCGTCTAATTTAGTGCCCAAGGTAACAGTAGCCAAGGCTTGCGTTTCGCCTCGCGTGAATATAGCCGAGCCGTGAGGTCCGGGAACATAATCTACTGCCGACCAAATCGGACGAATATCCGTAGTTTTGCGGCCATCCAACCGGATTCCCTCATCAAGAATACATCGGCGCATAGCTTCTTTTTCTACTTCGTGATAATAACGACTAATCAAAGTAATTTTTTCTTCCGTCAATTCCTCTTCCGTCAATTGCGCCTTATATTCTTCCACAATTGCTTCGAAAGCTTCGCTCCGTTCCTTTTTACCTTGCCCTGATTTAGCTATGGCATACACTTTATCGTACAATTTTGCTTTAATATCTTCGCGTAAAGTTTCGTCGTTTACCTCATGCGAATATTCGCGTTTAACGGTAGTACCCAATTCTTCCATGAATTCGATTTGCGCTTGACACATTACCTTAATTGTTTCGTGTGCAAATTTGATGGCGTCCAACAATTCGGCTTCGGAAACTTCTTTCATTTCGCCTTCTACCATCATGATATTATCAATGGTAGCACCCACCATAATATCCATATCGGCTTTTTCCAACTCATCGAAAGTGGGATTGATTTTGAATTGTCCGTTAATACGAGCTACGCGCACTTCTGCCAAAGGGCCGTTGAAAGGAATCGTAGAAACAGCCAAAGCTGCCGAAGCAGCCAAGCCGACTAAAGCGTCGGGGATATCTTCTCCATCGGAAGAATATAAAATTACATTTACAAAAACTTCAGCATGATAATCATCCGGGAATAAAGGACGTAAAGCACGGTCAACCAGACGGCATGTTAAGATTTCATAATCGGATACGCGACCCTCCCGCCGCGTAAAACCTCCGGGAAAACGTCCAAAAGCAGAATATTTTTCTTTATATTCAACTTGTAACGGCATAAAGTCTACACCCGGATTAGCATCTTTTGCCGCACAAACGGTTGCCAGCATCATTGTGTTGTTCATTCGTAATTCAACCGCTCCATCAGCTTGTTTAGCCAATTTCCCGGTCTCAAGAGTAATGGTTCTTCCATCACCCAAATCAATTGTTTTTACAATAGGATTAATCATATTTTTTCTTTTCTTTTAAAATCATGCAAAGTTAGTAAAAATATAAGCTATTTTCCTTAAAATAAGGGAAAATATGATTTCTTTTATATTTTTTTCAATAAACAAAAATGAAATAGCGTATCTTTGTATTTCGATATTTATTTATGTATGAAATAATCATGTATTATACGCTTATGAAAATGAAAAAAGTTCTTTGCTATTCGTTATTCGCTACTATTATTCTATTTATTGGTTTATTCACCTCTTGTTCGGGAAATAAAGACCATTTTACCATTGAAGGAAAAATCAAAAATGCCGCAGGTAAAACTTTGTTTCTGGAAAATGTAGGGACTTCTACCCTTACTCTTTTAGATTCGGTGAAAATAGCAAGTAACGATTTTTTTAAGTTTCGATATAAACGACCGGACGTGCCTGATTTTTACCGTCTTCGACTGGGAACGCAGGTTATCAATTTAACGATTGACAGTACTGAAACAATAAAAATAACCGGAGATGCAGCGCATTTTGCCAAAGATTATACGATCGAAGGTTCTTTAGAAAGTGAAAAAATTAAAGAATTGACTCTTTTACAATTAAATACAAGTAAGAAATACAATCGTTTACAAAAGCAATACGAAGCCAAAGAGATTCCAATAGACGAATACGCAGAGCAAATCAATAAAGTTGTAGAAGCTTATAAAACAGAGGCGCGGAAATACATTTATTCCAATCCTTTGTCACCTTCGGCCTACTTTGCTTTATTCCAGCAAATCAACCAATTATTAATATTTGATCTTTACGACAAAACCGATGCCAAGGCGTATGGCGCGGTGGCAAACAGCTGGTACCAGCATTATCCGAATTCGCCTCGTACCATCCAGCTATATAAATTGTTTGCCAATTCGATGGCTGTTTTGCGAGGCGAGAGGACAATTCAGGTTACCGAAGGAAACGCAAAAGAATTATTCGACATAGCTCTTCCTTCGATAGATGAGAAAATCATCAAATTGTCTGATGCAGGGGATGGAAAACTTGTTTTGGTTGATTTTACAGCATACAGTATGAAAGAATCTCCTACTCATAATATTCTTTTAGCTGAAATATACAATAAATACCGATCGAAAGGGTTCGAAATTTATCAAATATCCATCGATGCAGATGAACATTTCTGGAAAAATGCAAGCGTTAATTTACCTTGGATTTGTGTTCGCGATCATCAGTCCATTTATTCTGAGGTATTAAAAAAGTATAATGTAAGCAAAATACCCACCTCTTTTCTCCGAAACAGAGAAGGCGAAATCGTTTCTCGGATCGAATCGGTAAAAGATATGGAAAAAGAAATTGGAAAATATTTGAAATAAAACAGGGAAAACAGAACAAAAACGAAATAGGAAATTTTCCGGATTATTCGAAATGACCGGCAATTACCGAAGCCATTTTTTCAAACTCTTTGGGTGCTAACTTTTTCTTTGGATTGTTAAAATAAATATCCGATTCTTTGGTAATGGGAATCAGATGAATATGGGCATGAGGAACTTCCAGGCCAATGACGGTGATTCCTACTTTTCGACAATCGATAGCCTTTTTTATCGCCTTAGCCACCCGTTTGGAAAAAACCATCATTTCCATCAAGGTGTCGTCGTCCAAATCAAAAATATAATCTTCTTCTTTTTTGGGAACAACCAATACGTGTCCTTTTACCAAGGGATTAATATCCAGAAAAGCAAAAAAACGCTCATCTTCGGCAATCTTATAGCTTGGAATTTCACCTGCAATTATTTTACTGAAAATAGTCATAACGATATATCAATTATTTCAAAACTCATGACTCCTCCCGGAACTGTAATTTCTACCACATCTCCGGTTTTTTTACCCATCAAACCTTTTCCAATAGGCGTATTCACGGCAATTTTGCCTTCTTTGTGATTTGCTTCACTTTCGGAAACCAAAGTATAGACCATTTGTTGGTTATTTTTAGTATTTCGTATGGTTACTTTATTCATAATTTGCACGGAATCGGTCGAAATTTGGCTTTCGTCAATCAACCGGGCCTTGGCAATCAATCCTTTCAATTGGGCTATTTTGGCTTCTAAAAGTCCTTGTGCTTCTTTAGCTGCGTCGTATTCGGCATTTTCCGATAAATCGCCTTTATCGCGAGCTTCTGCAATTTGTCTGGAAATAGCCGGTCGTTTTTCATTTTCAAGATAATTAACTTCTTCAAGCAATTTATTATACCCTTCTTTTGTCATGTAACTTACACTCATAATTATATCTTTTATTTTTTAATTATGTTTTATTTTTTCAAAAAAAAACAAGAATTCCGATCAAAGGATCGGAACTCTAATTTCCATCATTCATTTTGCAAAAATAACTCTTATCTAAATAAATAACAAATTTTTTATGATGTTTTTCAGCAGGAATATTCTCATTTTGCAAAAATACATTGAAATTTCCAATCAGAATAAGTTGGAAATAAATTTATTTATTCACACTTATTCGTTTCCTTTCACAATCACTTTATAATATTCCATAATCGAATCTTTTTTTACACCAAGCAAATAGACGCCCGGAAGAATATTTTGAATGTCTATTTCGTTGACGGTTTCTCCCTTGAATGGTATTTTACGTATTTTTTTCCCATCCAAAGACAATAATTCCAAGGTATCGTAATCGCCTTTAACAAACAACTTGTCTTTTGCCGGATTTGGATAAACAGTTACTAAAGAATTATTTAAGCTATTTATTCCTAATTCTTCCACGATTACGTGATTGGAATTTTTTTCACCATTCGTTTTATAAACTGCCGATACAAAATAATCCTTGCGTGTCTTATCGTCTTCGTCGGTATAAACCGGTTCAATCAACAAATTATTATTGACCTTTGTATTGTTACGATATAGGTTATATCCTTGAAAATCACCTTCTTCATTCCATTCAACCAGCATCGCTATATTCCAATTCACATTAAATTCTTCTCCCCATAATTGGTAAGCTGAATACCAAGTACTTCCATCTGAGGAAATTAAATCGCTTTTACCGGCAACGCTCGGACCGGCGTCATGTGAAATCGGATAATAGCCTATTGCCGCAGGTAAATAATAATATCCGGCAATATATTCTTCGGCAGGCTTGATAATTAACGGCGTATCGAACCGGAAAATTGTATATTCACCTACTTCTGCCGTCATTTCCATCCCCCCTCGCACTAAATTTCCGTTTTTATATAAAAATGGAATCACATATAAAACCGGTTCTGAAATATGAAATTTCACTCCTGTAATGGAATAACCCAAGTAAGCTTCCAAGTCCGAAGCATTCCAACGAACACCTACCAATTGTCCATCGTCTGCTCCCACACTATTGACTGTGATACCGCTATCATATTGCAAGTCTTCGGTTTGGTAGTTCAAAGGGGGCAGCCATGACAATTGAATCGTATTATCTTGCCTCACAGCTTCCAAATCACGCGGAGGCCCTGCTTCATACGAATAATTGATATCTACAACAGCCACAGCCTTCGAAGAAGTTCCATTAGCAAATAAAGCTTCTATTTCGTAGGTATAAGAGCCGTTTTCCAAATCGGAATCGACGTATAGATTGGCTGGTAATAAAACGGGGTTAAGCTTTTGTCCGTTTTTATAAACATTATATCCTTGCAATCCGGAATAGTATTCGGGATACCCGATGTAGATATTATCAATGAAAAGGATAAAACCATTAAGAGTAACACAATTAATAGCTACGTATTTCGCTTCGGCAGGAATAGAATATTCATATTTCCACCAAATATCCGTTATATCTACAGGAGTATCTCCGTTGACAAAAATAAAGTCTTCCGGATTATTTCCTGTAAGCGAGTAAGCGATATTGATTTTTTCAAATCCATATTGTAGCGAATGGGTTTTGCCCATAAAAGAGAACGAAAAAGGACGGTTAAAATCTAATTCGGGGCTTATCAACCAATCGTTATTCGCCAATTTATCTACATTGGCGCTAAAACAGGCCAAAAATTGTTTTTTATCATCGCATGGCATTATGGTGGGCGAAGCCGGCGAAGAAGCCGAAGGATTAAAAACCATAAAAGCCATGGGTTCTCCCGCATTTAAATATGAAATCGAATTATCGTAATATGTCCACGATTTATCGCCATCCACTAACTTCCAATCGCCGATATCATGGATAGTAAAAGCCGGATACGCCTCAAAGTCATCAAATAAGCCTGTTCCATAGCGTGGCGCATCCCATTTCAACAAAACGTGTTTTTTATTAACCACAGAAGTTGTTAGTTTGACCGGCAAAACAATTTCCGGATCGTTCACAAAAATTTCAACCGGATCGGATTCATACGATTCGCATCCTGATTCATAAAAAGCTTTTACCGTATAAGTTTGCATACCCATTCCCGGAATCGTATCTACAAACGATTCGCCGGTAATTAATTTCTCTTGAAGAAGTCTTCCGTTTCCAAAAACTTGGTATCCTTTTATCTGGGGCGTTCCTTCCGGTAAAGACCAAGTAAGTTGCACATCAAACGTGGATGTTAGCGCGGCTTGCGGATTTTCCGGCGCATAACAATTTGCTTCCGAAGCATCGTTAACAATCAGCTTGACCGGTATTTCTACTGCCGGATCTTGAGAATTAGCTTTTAGAATAAGGCTTGCTTGTCTTTCTTCTCCATCTTCAAGCGATTGTGTATTCAAATCAAAAGAGAGTTCTCCAAACGATCCGGGAGTTACTTCACCGGTACTTGTTTGTAAAGAAAGCCAATTTTCGTAAGGAAACATTTTATAAGTAAAAACCGAAACTTTTTCATTCATGACGTTGTTAGCAAAAGAGATAGCGCCGCCAAGCACAAAATAGCCCGGTACTAAAGCAGTTGTTCCGAAAAATCCGGCTGGCGCGGCATACAAAGAGGTATCATAATCCGGCACATCCATTACCGAATGGAAAACATTAGTCATCGTTTCCTCTTTCAATGAAAATTGCAAAATACTCGCCTGATCGTTCGTTCCTCCGTATCCCGGAAGCGTTTTCCGACAAAACAGCCACATGTACGGACCTCCTTCGCTAAAAGTATCTAAAACTATTTTATTCGTAAAAGAATAGATAATCCCATCGTAAGTTTTTTGCACTTTTCCGGTACGATCAATGCGGTGAAGTGCGTGGTTACTTCCGATGTAAAACCCATCGTTAACCGGATCATAAGCAGCGCACGACATAGCGCTTATTTCTTCTATGTCGGTAACGATGGCATTGCTCTCGTCGGCCCTATGATTTTCCCTGTCTATCGGAATTAGTTTACCCGGCAAGGATGGAGAAAAATCGCCTCTGTCTTCCGGATAGGTTATCAAATACAATATTTCGCCATCGCTCACTAAACCGGCAATAATACATTCGGGCGTCGTAATAGTATCGGCATGAATCATTTCTCCTTCCGTCGTATATTCCTTTAATACAAATGCCGGAGAAGCATAGAATATTTCACCTACTGTGTAAAAATAATTTTTATGGAATACAAGCGATGTTTCGCGGGGAATATCTAAGTCGAAGATGTGTTCTGATTCCCAATAAGGAGGTCCCTGAATATTGCTTTCTCCTATTTCATTTCCATTACCCAACGTTTCATAGCGGATCTCCGTATCCCATTCTAAACGAGCATTTCCGGTATTGGATAAAGGTAAACGCACGGTTTTGGTTTTGCCTTTTCCCATTAAAACCTGTATAGGAGTGGCGTCTATTTGTAAACGAGCGGCGGGCAAAACGAGAGAAACGTTTGTATTTTCCACTTCAATTGGATAATCCGGATTTGCATATAGTTCCTTACCATTTTGGAAAACATTCATCCGGTAGGTTCCTTTTTCAATACTTGTAAATAAAAAATTACCTTCTTCGTCCGAAACGGTTTCGTAAACCAAACCCGGATCATCCGATTTTGTCAATTGAATAGTCGCCTCGGCAACCGGTAAATCAATAGTTTCGATAATTCCGCCGAAAAGGAGATACTCCGGTTCCCAAATACGGATATTATCCAAATACCAATAATAAGATGTTGTTCCGGAAATTCCCGAAACGCGAAAACGCAATTGAAAATCCTTCGCTTGCACCAACGAAGTAATATCGTATTCTTTCGTTTGCCAAGAAGATATATCAGCCGAACTCTCGGTCGAAATCGTATGCCATATGTCGTTTACCAATACTTCTACATGTAATTTTTCGTTAGTCAAACCTCTTGAAATACAAGCGATATCGTAACGTAATTTTATGATTGAACCAACAGATCGCAAAGGTTTAGAAACAAAAGTTTGATTATAATCCGTATAATAAGCATATGTGTAAGATAAACTGGGGAGGTATTCGCCCAGGCTTGCCTGTGTTTGTATAACTTTCCATACGGTAGAAGTCGGTGTAGGGCTAATTTCCCAGAAATTAGGGTTCTGATAGTTACCGGAAGAAAAATCTTCCCGCAAAGGTAAATGATTGGTTGCAGGTAAGCGAACAGTTAGCGCTTGACCGGCAGGAGATTCCTCTCCGTCGTATACAGCTGTTAAATGATAATCGTAATCGGTTTCTTCGTTCAACCCACTGCTTGGATAAGTATAAACCGAAGCATTTAATAAATTGCTGTTTTGCTTTACATTTTCTTTATAAACATTATATCCTTGCAATCCGGGCGGTAAAGGACGTTTACCCGTTTCAAAAATACTGATAATTGTCCCTGTTTCTGAAGTATTTGAATAATACAAAGTCATTAAAGCATTCATAGTCCCGTCCGGATATTCGTAAAAATTCAAATCATCAGCCAACTGGTCTGTCGCTATGCCTGCTTGACCGATTAAATTGCCCAAGTCCAGTATATTTCCTGTGGGTTGGGCCGTTTCCACGTTAAACTCGACAATTCCTTTGTATGAACCGGCAATTTGACAAAACGCATATAATTTTCCATCATACCAAGCTGTGGCAGAACAACCTACGTAATTCGAATAAGAAGGTCCATACGACAAGTAAGTCCCATCTTTCCTTAAATAATACCCTTGTGCGGGATTTCCGACTTCAAATCCGCCGTTTCCATTGTCCAAGGTTGGAATATAACAAATATGGTAAATGTTGATTGGCGTCGGAATAATGGATACCAATTTCTTCTCATCCATATTCAATTGATAGATTCCCGGTTTTTCGTATTGAACGGCATAAAAAAAGACGCCGTCGTAGGCCATTTTATAAATATGCGGTACTCCCGGAATAATGAAAGTTTCGATATAATTGCCGTTTAAATCAAATTTCATTAATTCTCCTTCTTCAAAGTTGACAGAAGAAGTGTAAATAAATGTTCCATCCGATATAGCGCAATCCTGCGATCGCGGACTTCCGGTTTTAGTATAAAAATAACTCTTAGGAATCCAATCGGTTAAATTGTAGGACGGATAAGACTGGCCGCTATTAGGAGCCAACCAAGTAAGTTCAACAGAGGACCTTCCCGTGCGTTCATAATTTAACGCTTGCGGAGGTAATAGCTGAGCTTGAAGTATTTGACTGCTTACAACGATTAAAACAAATTTTGAAACAAATTTCAGAAAAGTTGTCATAGTATCGTACTTTTTTAGTTATAATGTGATTTTTTTTTGCAAATGTAGCTAAAATAATTAGATGATCTCGTTAATAACAATAAAAAATTTGGAAAAGTCATAAAAAAACCGCTCTTTTTGGGAGCGGACCGTACAGTTTTGTCAAATGAGCTTTTAGCTCCGACATGCTTCCGCAGGCAATTAAGGAATCATATTTTCGGCGGCTTTGTATATTTCATACCATTCCTCGCGGGTCATAGGCGCATCCGAACCTTGACATGCCGCTATCAAGCGTTCGGGTTTTGTTGTCCCTAAAATTACTTGAATATTTGCCGGATGGCGGGTTATCCAAGCTACGGCAGCCCCGGTTATATCGAGTCCGTGCTTTTCTCCATAGGCGGTTAATGCTTCGTTTAATCCGGCATATTCCGGTTTGAGAAAGAATGGCCCTTCGAAAAATCCTTTTTGGAAAGGCGACCAAGCTTGAATCGTAATATCGTTTAACCGGCAATAATCTAATATGTATCCGGTACGATCGACAGCTTGATTGATAAGCATATTTACTGCCATTCCTTCGTCAATCATCGGCGTATGTACTACGCCGTATTGTAATTGATTGATAATCAATGGATGGGAGATGTGTTTTTTCAATAATTCAATTTGGAAAGGATTGTAATTGGAAACGCCGAAAAATTTTACTTTTCCTGTGTCATGGAGTATGTCGAATGCTTCGGCTACTTCTTCAGGTTCGACTAAAGCATCGGGACGATGCAATAGCAAAATATCTAAATATTCCGTATTCAAGCGTTTCAATATACCCTCTACCGATTGAAGAATATAGGCTTTGGATTGGTCGTAAAAACCTTTCCGAATGCTGCATTTGCTTTGAATGATCATTTCTTTGCGTAGAGAGCTTTTCATTCCGACGGCTTGCGAGAAAAGGGTCTCGGAAGCGCCGCCGCCATAAATATCTGCATGATCGAAAAAGTTAATTCCTTGTTCGATAGCAGTTTTTACTAATGTGTCAATTTCTTGGAGCGAAAGTGTATGGATTCGCATACATCCCATGATGATATTGGAGGATGTTAAGTTAGTGTTAGCAATATTTACTATTTTCATGCTCTTATTGTTTTTCGTCTTGTCTTTTATTAATCAAATCTCGTATACGAGAAGCTTTTTCGTAATCTTCCGAAGTAATAGCTTCATTTAAGTTTTTTTGAAGTTCTTCCAGATTCATGCCTTCGCATGATGATTGGGTTTTCTTTTTTAAATCGGGATTTTCCAATTCTTCCAATAAATCGTCGTCGTCCATAATAATACTTACTTCGTCCATTATAGATTCGGTAATAAAAATAGGCGCATTTGCGCGAACGGCCAAAGCAATCGCGTCGGAAGTTCGGGAATCAATGCGCAATTCTTTTCCTTTCTTACTGAAAAGTAATTCGGAGAAAAAAACGCCATCTTCATATTTATAAATATCAACTGCCGTCAATTCGATATTTATTGCTTGAGCAAAAGAGATAAACAAGTCGTGGGTAAGCGGTCGAGGAGGTAGTAATCCTTCTAAAAAAATGGCAATAGATTGTGCTTCCGGAGTTCCTATGATAATAGGTAACCTCCGCAAGCCTTTTTCTTCTTTTAAAATTAAAGCATAAGCGCCTGTTTGTACTTGACTGAAAGTAATCCCAAGTATTTTTAATCTGATTTTATTGTTTTCCACAAAAGTGATATTATTGAATTATGAGTTACAAATAATGATTTAATGAAATTTCCATGATATTTCATAATTCATAATTCAAATTAGTTTCTTCGTCCAAGAAAGATCATTACATAATATAGTAAAGTAGCCAACGAGCCTAAGGCGGCAACAACATACGTATAAGCAGCAGCCTTTAGGGCGCTGCGTGCAGAGGAGTCGTTGTACGAATTGGTAAGTCCCGAACTGCTTAACCAAGCTAAAGCTCTTTGACTGGCATTGATTTCAACAGGTAAAGTAATAAAGCTAAAAAGTGTGATTGTAGCATACAGAATTATACCCATCAATAAAATACTCGACCCTATTCCTTTTCCGCTGCCCATCAGAAGTAAGCCGCCTAAAAGAAGCCATGTTACCCATTGAGATGAAAAACTTACTACCGGAACCAGCGCCGAACGCATTTTCAACGGAGCATACGCTTGGGCATGTTGAATGGCATGTCCTGTTTCGTGTGCTGCTACGGCTGCTGCGGCAATGCTTTGGCTCGAATAAACATTTTCGCTTAGACTGATTGTTTTGTTTAAGGGATTATAATTATCTGTAAGCATTCCTCGCGTCAAGCATACTTGCACATCATAGATTCCGTTTTCACGTAACATTTTTTCTGCTACCTCTTTGCCTGTCATTCCATTACCTAAAGGCATCTTGGAATATTTTTCAAATTTGTGCTTGAAGTTCAATTGGACTAACCAACTTGCAATAGCAATTCCTATAAATAAAATCCAATACGTTGACATAATTCTTTAATAATTAATGTTGTTTTACTCTTATATATTCTTTGTAACGGGAAAAATTTTCAAATCTTCCCGCTCAATTTTTTATTACAAATATCATGCCTAATCGTTATATCGTACAATGGTCTGTTCCCTGTCGGAGCCTACCGATACAATTTTGATGTTTATCCCTAAAAATTCTTCCAGGAATGACAAATAGGCATTAAATTCTTCGGGAAATTCATCTTCATTTTGCATTTTTGTCATATCGGTTTTCCATCCGGCTAATTCCACCCAGGCAGGTTTAATGGAGTCGTTGATTTCGAATGGAAAATCTTCTGTTTCTTTTCCCTTTATATTGTAGGCAACACAAGCTTTGATTGTATCAAAAGTATCCAAAACATCCGATTTCATCATAATTAAATGAGTAACTCCATCAATCATAATGGCATAGCGAAGAGCGATCAGATCGATCCACCCGCAGCGGCGAGGTCGTCCGGTAACCGACCCATATTCGCGGCCTAAATCCCGTAGTTTTTGACCGGTTAAATCCGTCAATTCGGTAGGGAACGGGCCGCTACCTACGCGTGTACAGTACGCTTTGAAAATACCGTAAACATTTCCAATTTTGGAAGGGGCAACGCCTAAACCCGTACAGGCGCCTGCAGTAATCGTATTTGAACTTGTGACAAAAGGATAAGAACCGAAATCAATATCCAGTAACGTACCTTGCGCTCCTTCGGCCAAGATTTTTTTCCCTTTGTTTAATTCCTTATTTATATAATGTTCGCTATCAATGATCTTGAATCGTTTGATACTTTCAATTCCTTCTAACCAATCTTTTTCAATAGAAACCAGCTCTTCATATTCGAAATTCATCCGCGACAACAATTCTTTGTGACGCTCGATCGCTTGCTTGTATTTTATTTCGAAATTATGTTCTATATCGCCAACTCTTAATCCATTACGACTTATTTTATCGGTATATGCCGGACCGATTCCTCTGCCGGTAGTACCGATTTTAGCGTTTCCTTTTAGCGCTTCAGACGCCTGATCCAGCAAACGATGAGATGGAAGAATCAGATGCGCTTTTTTTGAAATATACAACCGTTCGGTCAGATTATGCCCGGAAAGTTCCAATGCTTCTATTTCCGCTTTGAAAAGTGCCGGATCTAAAACGACGCCATTGCCAATGATGTTAATCTTTCCTCCTTGAAAGATTCCCGAAGGAACAGAGCGCAAAATATATTTTTGCCCTTCAAATTCCAAGGTATGGCCGGCATTGGGTCCTCCTTGAAAGCGAGCTACGATATCGTAATTTGGGGTAAGAACATCTACAATTTTTCCTTTTCCTTCATCGCCCCATTGTAAACCAAGTAAAACATCTACTTTCATTCTTGCTATAGTTAGTTATTTCTTTTTATTTGCCTGATTTTTATCTATTTTGAGTTTACGCGAACAAGAATTACAAATGCCGTATATATACAAATTGTAAAGGGATGGCGTAAACTGTTTTATTTTTTTATTTTGAATAATCATTTTTAATTTGAGATCTTTGTATTCTTTAACATTATTACAAACCGTGCAAATCAAATGATGATGAAAATCGTTGTTATAAGCTCTTTCGTAGAAAGATAAGTTTTTACCAAACTGGTGTTTAAGTACAAGTTTACACTCCAACAGAAGCTGCATAGTGTTGTAAAGTGTAGCCCGGCTAACTCTGAAATGTCTTTCAGTCATTGCTTTATATAGTGAATCCATGTCGAAATGCCCCGGTTCGGTATAAATAAGATCTAAGATCGCATACCTTTCGGGGGTTTTTCGACATTTATTGATAGTCAAATATTCTGTAAATTTTTGTTTGACTATTTCTCTTACTTTGTTTTCTTTATCCATGCTGATGACATTACAGCGGAGAACAAAAGTACTGTTTTTTTATGAATAGTTGAAATATTTGATGTATAATTGCAAATTTAATCGTTATAAGTTGGCAAATGCGAATGCTCTTTTGAATATCGTAGCATTTGTTCGGCATAACCCTCGTTGTATGTAGGAATGATATCCGTGATATTACCCGTAACGTCTTTTATCATTTCGTAATAGGGATTGACAAATCCTTTATAAGGAGCGATGTTCAAGGTAGCGTAGCGATCCAAGATTTCCTTGTGAATGTCCGGATCAACTTTTACTCCATAATTTTCGACTAATTGCTTAGCTGCTTCAAAATCGCCTTCCGATTTAATCCGTTGAATTTCAGCCAACAATTCTCCGATTAATATATGCATCTTCGTGTAATCATTGATTATCACATAGGTTTTACCATTTTTCTTGACCAATTCGGCTACTTTGTCTTTTTGTCCATGTTTCAAAACCCAATGTGCAATCAAGGCCCGATTGCGCATGTGAGCTTCTTCAATATCTTTGCCTAAATCAATTCGCGCCAATTGTGTGAGTATTCCATTCATCATGTATTTATAATATTCGGATTTATAAGCGTCCGGATTATCCAATAAGCCTAATTCCAACATTTTCTGATCAGCGATGTAGTATAAGCCGAATAAGTCGGCACGCGCTTCTTCAATGGTTGAACCATACACTTTCAATGCGTCCGGATCTACTCCGGGGAGCAATTGACCGGAAGCATGTCCCAGACATTCATGCAAACTAGTATGTAAATCATTTGTTTGTGTACTGTAACGGTTCATTAAATCTTTTTCGTACGCCGCGTAAACGAATTCGTCATTGAATCCGCTGCCTGCCGCCGCTTTTTCGTAGGCTTGCGTAATATTAGTAATAGTGACCGATTTTGAACCGAAATCCTTGCGAATCCAATTAGAATTAGGTAAGTTGATACCGATGGGAGTAGCCGGATAACAATCGCCACCTAAGATAGTGGCTGTAATTACTTTAGCTGAAATGCCCTTTACTTCTTTTTTCTTGAAAAGCGGGTCGACCGGAGAGTTGTCTTCAAACCATTGGGCATTTTCGCTGATCAGTTTGGTAAGAGCGGTGGCTTTCAGATCTTTAAAATTAACCAAAGCTTCCCAACTCGCTTTGATACCTAAAGCATCGCCATACGATTCGGTAAAACCGTTGACGAAATCTACTACCGATTGCGTATCTTTTACCCATTCGATAGAATATTCGTCGTATTTCTTCAATGAACCGGTTTTGTAAAAATCAATCAATAAGTCGATAACTAATTTTTGCTGATCATTTTCCGCATATTGAGCGGCTTGTTCCAAGTTATAAACAATTCGTTCGATAGCTGGGGAGTACAATCCGCCGATTTTATAGACTTCTTCTACCAACTTACCCTCTTTTTTGACCAAGCGGCTATTCAAACCATAAGGTACCGGAGTAGAATCGTTGGGTTCTTTCATAGCGCCGTAGAATTTTTCTACTTCTTGTTGTGTTATCCCTTCTCCATAATAATTATTGGCGGAATAGATAATCACATCCATACTGCTGTCTTGGTTTACTTTTTTGGCATATAGCTTAGGGTCAAACAGGACGGGTACGATTTCATCTAAGAAAGCATCCACCGATTGCCCTTCTCTTACCGGAATCAAAGGAGTAGGAAGCGACCGGACAGTCTGGGTGAAAAAGTCTTGCGAAAATCCGGGAACAAATTTATCTTCTCCGTAATGATGATGGATGCCATTGGAAAACCAGACCCGCTTTAGGTAAACGACAAATTCTTCATAATCTTTAACGGTTTTGTCGCCCGTGTAATTAGTGTAAATAGCTTCCAATGTGCGGCGAATAGCCAAATTGTAGCGATTATTCTGATCGAACAAAATATCGCGACCTTCCATTGCGGCTTCATTGAGGTAATAAATCAATTTTTTTTGGTTCAGGGAAAGACTGTCCCAGTCAGTTACCTGATAACGGAGAATGCCTAAGTCGGCAAATTGTTCTACGTTGTAATCAAAATTGTCCTGTACTATTCCTTGTCGCTGATTTTTACAGGAAAAGCTTAATAACGCTACCGCCATAATAATAAATATCTTTTTCATATACTTTTTTTTAACAAATCTAAAGAGAACAAAGCTAAGCCTTTAAAAAAAGGTAGAGAAATTTTTCCCTACCTTTTTGTTGAATTTTTTAATCTATTGATTTTAGAAATTTACACCAATACCAATTGATAAGCCAAAAGTTGAATTTTTGTTAATGTCACTGAATCCTTTGTTAAAGTAAATCGCCGGCTCAAAATATACATTATCTGTAATGTAATAGTCATAACCTACTTCTACATTGAGAAAATTTTGTAAATCAATATCCTGAAATTTAGCTCCTTTGTAAGCCAGACCTCCATAAAGGGCATTCCAGAAATAATATCGGGCGCCAATCCCGAACTCAAAGCCGGTAGCCGCATCGCCATCCCCTACTTTGTTGCTGCTAAGTCCTACTAAAGCTTCTATAGCCAATTTGTCAATAATAAAGTAAGAGCCTGCAACGCCTAAATCAACGTTAATTTCTTTGTAATCATTTTCACCGGTTGTATAACCGAAATTAAAACCGGTTACTTTTCCGGAAAGGGTTTTTTTACCTGCTTCAAATTGAGCACTTGCACTTACGACGCCGAATACGGCAACCAACATAATCAAAAATGTTTTTTTCATTTTTTTAAAGTTTAAATTAATGATATTTAACAATAAACTACACAACTACGTAATAACGCTGTTGTATTTGCAGTGCAAATTTACATGAAATAAATCATAGTACCAACAAATGGATAAAAATTTTGTATAATATGGCAAAATCTCCCTGAATGATTCCCGTTTCCTTTAGAAAATGTTCCCTAGTTAAAAATATCATCCCATTCGCCGGAAGAGTAATTCATTTCTTCTTCAATCGACGAAGAAGAATGGCAGGGATTTGCATATGCCGGTGGAATTTTAAATTTTTCCGATTGAGAATATCCTAACAGGGGATCAGCAAAAACTTTTTGAAGGAATAGACCCATAATAGGTAACGCCATAGTAGCGCCTTGCCCCTCTGTTATTTGGTCAAAATGAATCGACCGATCTTCTCCTCCTATCCAGCAACCTCCTACTAATGAGGGCGTAAATCCCATAAACCATCCATCGGAATGATTTTGGGAAGTTCCTGTCTTTCCTCCCATTGGAGCCGTTATTTTGTATATCCTGCGTATCCGGTTTCCCGTTCCGCCGTCAATAACACTTTGCAACATACCTAACATCTTATAATTGGCGTCTTCGCTGATTACTTCATACGATCGAGGTGCAAATGTTGCAATAATATTACCATTCATGTCTTCAATCCGAGTTACGTAGATGGGTTCTACCCTAATTCCTCCATTGGCGAAAGTGGAATACCCCGATGCCATTTCATTCAATGAAGCGTCGCAAACACCCAGGCAAAGAGAAACTACGGGGTCTATTTTTCCATGCAAGCCATACGAATGTAATAAACGAGCAAATGTGTAGGGAGATAAGTGTTTCATTAAAGCGGCCGTTACCCAATTGTCGGAATTTTGCAAGCCCCAATGAACCGAAACCATTTCTCCTATTCGCTTATTTGTAGTGGTTCGAGGAGTCCACGGTTCTCCTGTTTCGGTAATTAATTCCGGTTGTACGTGAAGCAATTCATCACAAGGAGTTATGCCGCTTTCCATTGCTAAAGAATAAAGAAATGGTTTAATTGTCGAACCAATTTGCCGCTTACCTGTGTTAACCATATCATATTGGAAATATTGAAAATTAATACCTCCAACATAAGCTTTTACAGCCCCTGAGCGAGTATCCATCGCTATAAAACCGGCTCGTAAAAAATGTTTCATATAACGAATGGAATCCATAGGAGTCATAATTGTATCTTTTAAGCCTTTCCATGTAAAAACGCTCATTTCGACCGGCGTATTGAAAATTTCCCGTATTTTTTTTTCATCAACATTTTTTTTCTTCAATGTATAATAACGTTCCGATTGTTTCATAGCATTTTCCATTATCAGGTTAACATCTTTTTGGGATAAAGAACGAGTGAAGGGAGCCGTTTTGCTCTTGGCTTTTTCTTTGAAAAAAATATCCTGGAGATAATTACCCATATGCTCTGCAACAGCTTCTTCTGCATAGTTTTGCATACGCGAATCAATCGTAGTATATATTTTCAACCCGTCGGTATATAAGTTATAATACGAACCGTCTGCTTTTTTGTTTTTATTACACCATCCGTACAAAGGATTAGTTTCCCATGCAATAGAATCTTCGATAAATTTTTGGCTTTGCCATGCTCCATAATTCTTTTTTTCCGGCTTGGAAGCGCTCATAGTTGCCCGTAAATATTCGCGAAAATAAGGAGCTATACCTTCTTTGTGGTCCACTTTGTTGTAATGAGTGGTTAAAGGAAGATTTTTCAACGAATCGGATGCGGCTTTGGTAATATATCCATTTTCACACATCAAATCAATAACCACGTTCCGCCGCCCTTTTGTGCGTTCAACCTGGCGCAATGGATTGTAATAGGATGGATTTTTGCACATGCCGATCAAAGTAGCCGCTTCTTCTATGGTAATGTCTTTGGGTAATTTTCCGAAATACACCCAACAAGCCGATTGAATACCCACTGCATTATATAAGAAATCAAACTTATTTAAATACATGTTGATGATCTCTTCTTTGGTATAATAACGTTCCAACTGTACTGCAATTACCCATTCAATCGGTTTTTGAAACAACCGTTCTACCACATTATGAGCTGATTCCGTATATAATAATTTAGCTAATTGCTGGGAAATAGTGCTTCCGCCGCCGCCGCTTTTCTGAAATAAAACACCCCGTTTAATAAATACCCGCAACAAAGCGTATATGTCAATTCCGGAATGATCCATGAAGCGGGCGTCTTCCGTAGCAATTAATGCATTGATAATGGTCGGTGAAAGTTCTTTGTAATTGACATAAATACGATTTTCTTTGCGTTCGGCGTAAGTACCCATATTCTTCAAATCAGCGGAAATGATTTGGGAAGCGTATTTGTTTATTGGATTTTCTAAGTCCTCTACCGGAGGTACATAACCTATTTGACCATTTGCTATCAATATAAAAAAAACAGCTATACTTATTATTATCCCAATAAAAAGTATCCAAAACCATTTAATTATTTTTTTTAGAAAAGTTTTATCTTTTGTATTCATATTGTTTCTACTCATTTTTCGGATGCAAGACAAAAATTTTACAATTTATGTGCAAAGATAGCAAAAAGAATTTGGTCGAACAGCCGATCTGCAAAATTTATCAGGGCAAACGCACGAAAATAATATAGATGTCTCCACGCAGTCGCTACGCTCCTTTGGTCGACAGG
>JAISOJ010000081.1 GCA_031275735.1 Dysgonamonadaceae bacterium | reverse complement strand
GGAACGCAGCTATATTGCACATATCGAACAGGGCGAAACCGACATGCAACTGTCCAGTTTTTTAAGAATCACCAATGCCTTGGGATTGAATTTTTCCTTGCTGCCCTGATTTTTTTATCGTAAATTGCGGACGTCAAAAAAAATTACGTACTTTGTATAAAATAACAAACATGTTGGGTGCGATAACAGGAGATATAACAGGTTCACGATTTGAATTTAACAACTGTCTGAATACCGGCTTTAAGCTGTTTACGGACGAATGCAGTTTTACGGATGACACTATTTGTACAATTGCCGTTGCAGATGCCTTGATAAAAGAAATCCCGTTTGAAAATTCATTGCGCGAATGGTGTGGCAAGTATCCAAATCCGAAAGGAGCCTATGGAGGTTCGTTTGCTGCATGGCTGCGTTCAAATACCCCGCAGCCGTACAACAGTTTCGGCAACGGATCGGCCATGCGCGTATCACCGTGTGCGTGGCTGCCGGAGAACAGGGAAACGGTATTGCAGCAGGCGAAACTGTCGGCTGAATGTACCCATAACCATCCCGAAGGAATAAAAGGGGCGGTATGTGTGGCCGACTTGATATTTCAGGCGCGGAAAAGCGGTTGTACCAGGGAAACAATAAAAAACACCGCAGAAACATACGGTTACAGTCTGGATACGAATTGTGCCGAAATACGTCGCACAAACACTTTCAACGAAACATGCCAAGTAACCGTTCCGCAAGCTATCGTCGCTTTTCTTGAAAGCAGTGATTTTGAAAATGCTATCCGACTGGCTGTATCTATCGGAGGTGACAGCGATACGATCGCAGCAATCACCGGAAGTATTGCCGAAGCATTTTACGGCATACCCGAACACATTAAAATTCAGGCATTACGATATTTGCCGGAAGATATGAAAGAAGTTTTGTCCAACTTTAATAAATTAATAGAAAAATGAGCGATTATTCGATGTACAGGTATTACAGGGGGGAAAAAGAAAATCCCTTTGAGTGGGAAAAAGAAAACACTGCCAATCAGTTCTGGGGATATGAGGCGCTGTTTGAACACAAATTTAACACCGATGCCGATTTTCAGGGCAAAAATAAAGCCTCCGCATTTAAGCAGTGGATTGATGCTCTTTTTATTCGTCTTGCCGATAGACACGACTGTATGGACGGCGGCGAACATTTCAGAATTAAGTATAAGCTTGGCTGATTATATTTGCCCGACAACTTCACAGTCTATATAAAGTTTTCCATGTGGATTGCGCTCTATTTTGGTAATTCTGAAATAACTTCCACGCTGTATTATCGTTTCCATTTCCCCTCCGAACTCATATTTTGTTTTTCCGTCCCACAGGTTGTTTGTTGTCAAAGCATCTCCATTGTATACTGAAAACGGCTCTGAATATATCATTTTTGTACCACGCGGACAATATATATTTAGAATATCTCCGTTAAAACCGACTCCTTTCATTGACCCGCAGGAAACAAAAGCATCGTCCCTTACAATCTTTCCTACCATTGATTGAAGTTCGGTTTTTGACATTGCATTTAATTTGCTTGCATTTATTCCAAGACCTAAAAAATTGGAAGTACCCTGTTTAGTTTCAATTCCTCGCTGTAACCAAACATCTTTTTTTGATACAGACCTGTCAATTAGACCTGTCAATGATTTGATATTGTCAGCAGAGCCTTCACGGTTTAAATCTACTTGCCCAACGCCTTTGTAATCATACCAGCTATCTTCAAAACCGCGTAAAGGTCTGTTGTAGCTCCCGCTTCCTCCCGTATATTTGGTCATGCTTATTTTTTCCAAATCGGTAGCATTTTCCCATATTTTTTCAGTGTCTTTTCTAAATGCACTGTCGGATTTTGCCTTACTTTCTTTTTCCCAAAAAGCATCGTCTTTGCGTTTTTGGGTATAATTGCTTTCGTCAATATTTTTGAGAGTTAAAGCATTCTTTTTGGCGGCATTTGCTTCTAATTTTTCAACACGCTGATTCAATTCTTTGGCGATCCCTTTCAAAGTATCAATAGACGTATTTTCGGAAGCAAACAGTTCGTTAAATTTGTCAACAAGGTCTTTTACAACCTTACTTTTTGTTGTTTTGGCAAATCCGGCCGCGTGAGCAATTTCAAGTTTTACATTTTCTTTCGCAATTTGATTTTCTACCTTTGCATACTGCTTTTGATACGCCGCCTTTGCTACTTCCCACGTGTCGTATTTGGAACCGTCATATTCAAAGCCCTCATAATGCAGTTTTTTGAGTTGATATTCCAGACTCTCATTTTTCCACTCCGCAAGCTTTGATTTGACGGCATTGAAAACCGTCTGTATTTTTTCTTCGCCAAATTCGGAAACAGATTTGCGGGCATCCGGCAACAGTTCATCAAACTCCTTGATTTTGGCATTCAATCTTAACCGTTCTTCCCATCGCTTTTGAATGCCGGCTTTTTGTTCCTCCGATTTCACCGGTTTTACGGGTTTTAATGTCGCCGCAATTTTGTCCCTTACCTCCTTCGGTACCGACAAATCGCTGACCGGTATCAGTTCATGCCCGCAATTCCAGCCCCCGCGATGCACGATGAAATTGTCCGCATTCGTATCCTCCTTCAT
>JAISOJ010000053.1 GCA_031275735.1 Dysgonamonadaceae bacterium | reverse complement strand
GGGTGAAGAAAGAGAGTGTTCTGCGCATGCAGGACACTCTTTTTTTTGCTCCAAACCCAAAAGTTGCATGCAGCAAAGTCCTTCGGTCGCATGCAGCATAGTCCTCGCGCACAATGCGGTATGGTCCTTGAGGCGTATGCTGCATGCGACTGAAGGACTTTGCTGCATGCGACCGGAGGACTTTGCTGCAAATGCAAAATCCCAACCCGTACATGCTCGGGTTTTCAAAAAATCGGGGTTCTCCCGTCGTTTGTCTCGAGGCCAAATCCCCTTAAAATAGACCTTTTTGAAGAATAAAGAGGAAAGGGATAAAACGATACGTGGTATAACCCATTGATAATCAACGTTATATACTTTGCTCAAACCGGCGTACAAGCGTCATTTTCGACATAAAAAAACGTACGGAAAAGAGAAAAGGAGGGGCGGATTTACACATTAATATATGGAAAAAGGATAATCGCGTAAAAGAAAAATGACGTAATCGGGCCGTTCAAAAAACAATCGTTTATTGAGCACAAAAATACGCTTTTATTTCATACATACAAAATTTATTGCAATTATTTTGGGGAATCTCGCGTATCCCCCATTCAGCGGGCGTTTCGGACAAGTCTCTTCTTTCTGATTTATGGAGTTGAACAAAGGATCCGATCTACCCTGAAAAGCCGTTCATTAAACGATCGTTTTTTGAACGGTCGTCAGTGGAGTTGAAGCCTTTAAAATGGTTTCGAGATTTGTATAGTGGGTTTAGGTACAATGATCATCCCTTTGGCAGGGAAATAATAGTCGTTTATTTGATTTTTTATTCAAAATGAAAACTAACACGATGTCATCAGGTGTTATCCGTGATCACCGGATGAATTTAAACCGATTCCTGACCGTAATATATAACGCGTAAATGCATTAAAAAATAAATATTATGTCGGATATACAAAACAGCGAACAGGGTTCGCAGCAAAGGCAGACAATTATTATTGATCAGCAGCAACAGTCAAACGGAGCCGGTACTGCGGGATTCGTATTAGCTTTACTTACTCAGTTTTTAGGTTGGATACCTGTTTTAGGTTGGATCTTATGGCTTTTAGGACTTATTTTTTCATGTGTAGGATTAGCCAAAAGACCAAGAGGATTGGCTATTGCAGGACTTGTTCTTTCATTAATTAGTGTGATTGTGACATTAGTCGTATTTGCGATATTAGGTGAAAGCGGATTAACAAAATTGTTTATGTCAATATATGAATAAGTCACAAGCCTTTTTACCGAAAAGCCAAAAGGAGTAATGCCGAAAATCCTTCATTCAAAGAGTAGGCGGATGAAAAATTTAATTTATATGAAATCTCATCAGGACAATTCAAAAACGTTTGAAGAATTGACTTATGCGGAACAGGCAAAGTCAATTTCCGCTCAAATCCTTTCATTGGAAAAGTCAATCAAAGCTCATGAAAGACGGGCGGTAGATGAAGACAGAGATGTAACGAAGAAACACGCAATGCTCATTGTTCAAGTATTGAAAATGCTTGAACGTGTTATGATCGTTTCTGCCTGTTTAACAATGACAATTCTCTTCACTAATTGTAAAAGCCAGAAGACATTGGCAGAAAAAGGTACGGTTGAAGTGGTTGTTCCATTTTCCGATAAGGCATACCGGTCGGATAAAGATGCTTTTCGCGCTTCACAAAGCGGATCGAGTCCGGATCTATCAACCGCAAAAAAGATTGCTCTACTCAATGCAAAAGCAGAGTTGGCAGGCAACATTCAATCCGTCGTTAAAGCAGTTACAGAGAATTACACCAATCAACGAACAGTAGGTGACAAGCAGGTGTTTGAAAATGCATTTGAAGAAAACGCTCGTGTGATAGTTAATCAGATGTTAAATGACGTCCGCATTAAAGATGAAAAAGTTTTCAAAGAAAAAGACGGTAAATATATGTGTTATATTGCCGTCGAAATGAGCAAAGAATCGATTGAAAATGCCTTTGCCGACAAAATTTCCAAAGATTCCAAATTACAATTAGATTTCGATCGTTTTCAGTTTCGCAAGATTTTTGACGAAGAGATGGAGAAGTTTGAAAAAGAACGCGGAAATTAAATGTGATGAGGCCATTCGTAATGATTATCTTGTGTTTCCTGCTGTTGTTCGCGGCAACAGGAAACACTTTCGCTCGTGAAAAAATCATCGTTAAAGACTATACTTACCAGGCGAGTGAAGATGACAGTAGAAATGCTGCCCGTGAAAAAGCCGTTACACAGTTGAAAAAACAGTTACTGCGCGAAACCGGCGAATATCTGCACTCGGAACAAGTTCTTTCCTTTTCCAATTCTACACAGGAATATACCGAAAGAATACAATCGGTAACGGCGGGTATTGTTAAAATGGAAATACTCGAAGAAGAATGGAATAGTGAAAAATTGACCTTTTATATCAAAGCGAAAATGACGGTTGACCCTGACGAAGTGAGAAAGCGTCTTTTCGAAGTACAGAAAGCGGAAGAAGAAAATGCAAAATTACGACAGGCGATAGAATATTTGCAAAAGCAAAATATAGCAGGAACAACAGGAGAATACCGGAGATTGGTTAGGGAATATCAACAAAACACCGATTTATTGAATAGCCTGTCGCAACAATATTTTGAAGTGGAATGTTCACTTGCGGGCGCTACCATCAAAATAGATGATGAAGAGTTTGTACCTGTTACGAACGGTAAGTTTCAGAAACGGTTATCATTTGGAAGTCACAAATATGTTATAGAGGCGCCTTTGTATTACCCTGTGGAGGGATATGTAGAAATCACCCGTGAAAAGCAACCCCCTTTGCGTCCGGCTTTGAAACCGATGTTCGGCGGATTGAAAATACACAGCGCCCCCAACGGTGCGGTTGTTTTTATTGACGGTGTAGAACGGGGGGTAACCCCGCTTGTCATACCCCAACTTCGTAGCGGTAATCATACGATCGCAATCCGGAAAGATATGTATTTACCGGCAACGGAAATGCTTGCCATGACAGATGGGGCAAGTATGGAAAAAACGATCAGATTGATCCCGAATTTCGCCCATATAACGTTGAGAGCGGACGGCGACATTTATATAAATGATAAGAAAGAAGAGACAACTAGTTGGAGTGGTCGATTGCTTCCGGGAATATATAAGGTAGAAGTGAAAAAGCCCTCGCATCGCACAACAATAAAGAACATAGAGGTTAAAGCGCAAGAAGACCAGACCATTCGATTGGATGCACCCACACCGATATACGGCTCATTGGATATTTCTACAAATGATATAAAGGCCGATATTTATATTGACGGATTAAAACGAAAAGAAACCACTCCTGCTGTTGTTTCGGATATATTGATAGGAACTCACCGGATAAAACTTGTTGCACCGGGTTATGCCGATGATCAACAAACGGTAAAAGTGGAAGAAGGACAAGTAAGAAAAGTAATAGGTTATTTGGAGAAATCGGCGACTCTTCGTATTGATGCCAATGTATCGGCCGCTGTTTCTATTGACGGCAGATCCTTAAAGGGAACAACCCCGCAAACATTAAGCGATCTGCCTGTAAAAAGGACAAAATTAGTATTGACTCGGACGGGGTATAGACCATTGGAAAAAACAGTCCGCTTAAAAGCAGGGGACAACTATGTCTATGGAAAGTTAAAAAAAGAACTGCGGCGACGCTGGTTTGTTGATTATGCCTACTCAAAGGCTGCTCCGCTCGGTTTTAATATAGGATATTGCAAGCGATGGGGTTTGTATTTGGGCTTCAAAACCAATAATAAGCATATTGTAAAGGAAGCGAGTTCTGAAACTGTTGATTTTAACAATAAAGAATATTATCGTTTATCAATGACAACAGGACCAATGCTTCGTTTGTGCAACTGGTGCTATCTTTATTGTGGTGCGGGGTATGGCATTTACGGGGCGGCGTATCAAATGGGAAATCAGAAGGATTATTACTGTCCTGAATTTCAAAAAGGATTAGATGTGGAGGGCGGTATGAAAATCAGGTTGAGCTTCCTCTCTTTGAGCGTAGGTTACAATACGTTATTCAGCGGAAATCCTCAGCAATTCCGGGATGTTAATGTTGGTGTCGGATTGAATTTTTAGCATGTCATGAAACGATTATTTTGCTTTTCTGCTATACTTTGTCTGCTTGCCGGTTGTAATTACCCCGAAATGTCAATAGTACAACTTTCGTACAACAGTTTCAGTGTTTATTCCGACAACAACGATGATAAGATCATCAATAGAGGTGAAACGATAAAGTTGAAAGTATCTCTGAAAAACACGGGTACAATCGCGGTGAAATCAGCGAAAGCAACCTTTTCCACCACAAGTTCGTATGTGTCCGGTTTTTCGCCGGACACTCCGATCAGTTATGGCGATATCTCGGCGAACAAGATTAAATGGGCGGATTATCAGAATGATAACAATGAGAATGAATCTGGTGTGACTTACACCATTCAGTTTACCGTTTCAAATTCCACGCCTGCCGGCACACAGATACCGATCCGTATCAGTATTGTCGATGAGAATGATAATACGTGGGAAGACGGTTTTGATGTAACCGTTTCAGCAACACAGATTTCGTATAACAGTTACAGCGTTTATTCCGATAACAACGGAGACAAGATTATCAATAAAGGTGAAACGGTAGGGTTGAAAGTGTCTCTGAAAAACACGACTGCAAGCACGATAAAAGCAGTAAAGGCGACATTTTCCACCACAAGTTCGTATGTGTCCGGTCTTTCTCCGGCCACTCCGATCAGTTATGGCGAT
>JAISOJ010000044.1 GCA_031275735.1 Dysgonamonadaceae bacterium | reverse complement strand
TTATCGAAAACAGCATTTATAAATCTGTTTAAATTTTCTTTATCATATCTTTTGTTTCTTTCAAGTCCTATTTTATATAAATCGCAGAATAGATTGGTTTCATAAACCATTTCTATGCTTCTCGGAAATGAAATTATCGGTTCAATCGACGCCCACGTCTTAAATCCCGCTTCGTGCAGTTTTTGCATTGCTTCGATGCGCTCGGCATTGGTAGATGCTCCCGTTTCAATCTCATCATGTCCGGTAAGCGTGAGGCCGAAGGCGACAAAGTCTGTAAATAATTTTATCTCGTCCGTTTTGGCGCGAAGGCAGAAATTATGAAAGTCAATCAAATACTCTTCTACCCAATCAGCCCGTTTTGTCAGTATTTTTGCCGGCGTCTTTCGATATCGGCAAATGCCAAGCGCTAATTCTGTCAAACCCTTTGTTTCCGGCAGCATCGGATCTGTCAGAAAGCAGAAAAACAGCCCGTGCTTTTGCAGTTCCGGCAGGTTTGCTTTTAGCTCTTTCTCAAATACTTCAAGTGCGTGATCTTCGTCCCTGAAATACTTTTTGAGTGTCGGCTTGCCGCCGCCAAGAGTGTCTTTAAACCTGCCTGTCTTGTTGAAACAGTAGGTGCAGCCACAGGAGCAGCCGCAAAAAAAATCGCAGGCATATCTGGCGTATTCTCCCGCCCTGCCCTGCGGCGAACGTATCGCCTTTCCTTTAATCGTTTTTGTTTCCATCTTCCAATAAATGTTTATTTTGTCCAAGATACAATTCTGTACGTGTTGCTCCCGAAAGAACTACCTGTCCGATTTGCAGACGAAAAAATCTTGCAATTTTTTCGTGAATTTTTCCTTTATAGTCTAATGTATCAATAAAGGCAGTCAATTTATCAAGGTTGTCTGTGTAGAGTTTCAGATTGTCGGGATTAAATCCGCCTGCATAATCGCCTATCCGGTTTCTGTAATATTCATTCATTTTTTCATGAATTTCGCTGCGTCTACAGTCCAGCCCGTACAGCGTAGTGCATGCGATATCACGTGTGTCACTCATTTCTTTAATTAAAGAAAGATATTCTTCCCATAATTCTACATCTTCATACAATTTGTAATTTCCCATTTTTCAATTTATTTATAAGGGTTATTTTCAAGTGTGTTTGCATCTATCGCTTTTTGCCATTTATAGCCATATGCTGATTTCTTTTTCCCTAAACAACAGGCATTTATGTTTGTCTTACCATTATTTATCTTAAGAAAATCGGCGGCTTCTGTTGCCGAATCAAATTGTCGTATAAATTTGCCATTCTTTGTTAGCATATTTACGGGAATGCGTCCCCTTGTTTTTATTCCGTACATTTTACCAATTTTATCAGTACTTATACCGGACTTGTTCAATCTGTCCATTCTAGGAATATCTTGGTTATTAACTTTTCTGTTTGAAGGAATTTTTCCTGTCAAACTTCCTTTTCTCTTTAATACTCGATAGGAGTGAAGATTGTTTTCTGCCTGTGTCACCCACTCCAAGTTGCGAACATGATTATTTCGCTTGTTCCCGTCAATATGGTTTACGTGTGTTTTATTTTCATCTGTCATCGGCAAAAATGCCATTGCCACTAATCTATGAACACGAAGTGTTTTATGTAAGCCATTAACGGAAAGCAATACGGTAGGATAAATTGTAGCATAATCAACCTTACGTACTCTTTTAGATTTCTTACGTCTTACATTCCCATAGTTACTAACCTCATAATAAATTTCAAAACCTTTTATGGGTTTCCAGATTTCGTTATGCCCTGCGCTTTCGACGCCGGTGCTTGTACCACCCGCGCCGCAAAATAAATCAATATATAATAGTTTCATTCATTTCATTCAAAAATCTGTCAATCATAATTCTGTCCTTTTTCGACGGACGGAACGACGAGGACAGCCAGTACAGCAGGAATCGGTAAGGATCGTTTGACAGATCCTCTTCGCTGTCTTTGCCTTTGTTCCAGATTCGGTCTAACTGCATGCCTGCAAATACATTCCGGTTAAATGAGGATAGCATATTCGGGTATCTTTTGAGCCAGAACATGTTCGGTTTGAGCTGCGCAAGCGGGCAAAGCATACATCCGCACCGCTTCAGCCCCTCGTCGTACAGTTTCGGGTAAGGCAGTCCATATTTTTTGATATACCGCCATACTTCCGCTTCCGAAAAATAGAGTATCGGTCGCAGCTGGAGTGCGCTTTTCTCTGTCTCCGTACAGTCCGCACTGAAAATGTCCGCGTATTTTTTGATGTCCCGTTTTCGCTTTATTCCAAACATTTTCCTGCCCCTTCTGCCTGCGCTTTCCTCCCTCCGCACGCCGGTTATCACGGCGATGTCTTTCGAGTTCTCTTTGAAGTACTGACAGCAGAAACGCATCCTGTTTGACGGCAGGAAACGTTTTTCTTTAATCATCTGAAAATATGATTTTTCCCTTTTCCTGATGATTACGTCGGGATAGTTTTCCCTGATGAACGCGACCACTTCCGGAGCTTCAAAGGCGTACTGAAAGACAGGCGTAAACGCTATGCCCGCCCTTTTGCACAGCGAATGACATACGAT
>JAISOJ010000008.1 GCA_031275735.1 Dysgonamonadaceae bacterium | reverse complement strand
GGAAGGAACGTTTGTCCCCTGCGCCCGCGTTACAGATTACGGCAGTCAAAGTATCCTGACGGACTATCTTGGCATTCCCGTGCAAATGTATGACGCGAAAGGAGAAAAAACCTGGGAGGCGCAGTTGGATATTTACGGCAGAGTGCGTACCTTTGTCGGGCGTTCTTTGAGCGACTGTCCGTTCAGGTATCAGGGACAATACGAGGATGCCGAAACAGGGCTTTACTATAACCGTTTTAGATATTACGATCCAAGCATAGGGAGCTATATCTCACAGGATCCGATAGGATTAGAGGGAGGAAAGCGGTTGTACGGGTATGTTAAAGATGTAAATAACTATTTAGATGTAAGTGGATTATCTGCGGCAGACTTCCAAGGAAAAGGAGATTATCTTGGAGTAGATGAATGGAACACTACAACACTGAAAAAAGGGACAGTGGTGTACGGTGGACTTCCTGGACAATCTGAATTTTATTTGTCTGAAGAATCTTTCCTGAAAGCAAGCAATTCTAAACAAAAATTATGGGAATCGGCGCAAGTTAAACCTCATTCTGTATATGGATATAGAAACAAAATTCAATCTTATGAATTATTGGAAGATGTTGAAATTGAAACCTCTATAGCAAAAGCTAATACTTCCTATGGAGCAGGTGGAGCAAGACAATACTATATTGAAGATTTTCAGAAAAAACTAAAGCCAATAGGTACTCCTATTGATCTACATTAAATAATTTTTTTATGCAAATAGATAATATCACCGTGTGTGAACCTATTGAAAAATTGATAAATCTTTTGTTGAATCACGGTTTTGTGATAACAGAAACGAATATCAGTGATTACCACTTTCATGAGTTATATGTGAAAATGAATGGAGAAAGCTGTGACAATATAATAGATATCAAAGTAGATGGTATTTCAAGAAAAGATGAACATACTTTTTTATGTACTTGTCATTGGTCAACGGTAAAGATTGCAAGTGAAGAAACAATGCCATAATTGGGAAAAAGATATTTTTACCCATTCGGTATTTTTTTGTCCGAACGAAAGACTCACTGCACCTAGGCGTATAGAGACGCTACGCCGACGCTAAAAGCGAAGCTCCCGCTTCGCAAACAGGGCAATAGTTTTATTTTTAGTACAATGAAACAGGAAGGGGGATAATCATCAAGTATTCACTGTTCCGCCCACAAGGGTTCGTTTTGCCAGTCGGCGGGAAATCCCATCGCTCGAATATCTACCGTAGGATATTCCGATAAAAGGGATTTCAGTTTTTCGGTAAAGCGATTGTTGGGCGAAACGGTAAAAAGCAAGTATTTGATAATGCAGATGCGAAAATAAACACGCTTCATATCTGTTATGGCAGGGTTTATCCACGAAAATACAGGATTGTTCAAGTTGTGTGAAACAATTGGAATTTCCTTATTCCAAAGTCGTGCGTGATGTCCACACAAATTACGCAAGTTTGCCAACAACAGCATCCAGGAAGTAAAAACCGGAAGCGAGAGACCAAAAGAGACAGCGATTCTTTTCTTTATATTTTTGCTTTTCAAGTTATTAAATACATTGTACAAAACACCCAACGGTATAATTTCCGAAATCATCCACGCAGGTGGAAACGGATTGGAATACTTGTTTTTGAAATGTTCTATAAATTCTTCTTTCGACTTTTCAATTTCTGCCTGAATAAGCGTGGCTGTTTTTGTAAAAATAGCGTGATTACTGAAATTTATAGCATCTGTCATCCAAAACACATCGCCCAACGCATCACTAATCAAATTGTTCATTGAACTTCGGATAGCCACTTCTATTTTTTCAATTTCATTAAAAAGCAAAATCCGCAATTTACGGTCGAAACGGTACATATCCAGCGCCATGTCAAAAGTTGCTCCATTTTTGTAGTCATGTTCTTCTTTGGGTATATTCAGCAATGGGTGCAAATAGGCGCTCAACCGGAAATAACCGATATTCGTAAGATAACTGATTGCGCGTTGTTCGTCGGCAATAATCAAACCTCTTTTCTTTAGCAGAGGTATTAAGTCCTGCGGAAGTGTGCAGGTTTTGGAATAATTGACTTTCATACTGTTTAAAATAAAACGACCCGCCTAATTTAAGCATTGTTAAGAGGCTCGGCGGGTACTGGTGCTGCAAAGATACAACCAATATTCGAACCTGCAAAAATATTTTCGGAAAATATTTTTCACGTAACTGGTATTATGATAAAAATGGCGCTCCGAAAACCGTCACGGACGGGGGCAGTCAGAGCATCCTGACGGACTATCTTGGCACTCCCGTACAAATGTATGACGCGAAAGGAGAAAAAACATGGGAGGCGCAGTTGGATATTTACGGCAGAGTGCGTACCTTTGTCGGGCGTTCTTTGAGCGACTGCCCGTTCCGGTATCAGGGTCAGTATGAGGATGAGGAAACTGGGCTGTACTATAACCGTTTTAGATATTACGATCCAAGTATTGGAAGTTACATTAGCCAGGACCCGATAGGGATGTTAGGTGATGATTTAAACTTGTATAGTTATGTTTGTGATTCTAATGATGGAATAGATCCGCTAGGATTATACAATCCTTATGGAAACAAAAAGAATGGGCATTTCAAGAAAAAGCCGGGAAGGAAACCGACTCCAAAAACAAATGTACATGGAAACTCTAAATTATCAACTAAGCCTGCTGTTTTATATGCCATGTATGATGGAGAAGGTAAATTCCAAAAATGGGGAATTACGGACAAAGTGAATGAGCCAAAGGCTGGTAGGTATGGCAACTCTCTTCCTGAAGGTTTTGACATTACACCAATGGCTAAAGGAACACGAGGTACTTGCCTGTATTCGCAACACGAAATACCGTTATATGATTGACGATGCGACTTTGTTTCCTGACGAGGTAACGCATTATGACGATTGGGTAATTCGCGAAGCCCTTAATAATAGCGTGGCACACTCTGATTATGGCAAGCAAAGCCGCATTATCCTTTTGGAATACAACGACCGTCTTGTTTTTGACAATGCCGGCGGTTTTATTCCGGATTCGGTTGAAGACGCGATTCATCACGACCGCCCGCAACGCTATTACCGCAATCCGTTTCTAGTTGCTGCAATGGTCAATCTGAATATGATAGATACTATCGGAAGCGGCATAAAGAAAATGTTTACCATTCAAAGGGAGCGTTTTTTTCCATTGCCCACTTATGATATTTCGGACGAAAACCACACCGAAGTAATGATACACGGCGAACTCATCAACGAAAATTATTCGCGACAACTGAAAAAACATCCGGAATTGAGTTTAGGCGATGTGATTTTATTGGATAAGGTACAGAAAAAACAGCCGGTCAGCGAAACGGAAATACGGCATTTAAGGGATTTGAATTTGGTTGCAGGAGTGGCTTCCGAATTACAGGTTGCGGGTAATTATACCAAAATATCCTATCAGGATTACAGGCAAATGATATTGGATTTGCTTCATCAAAACGGCTCTGCCACAAGGGAAGATATAGTAAAAATGATACTGCCGACCTTGTCGCCCGATGAAACAATGGAGAAGCGATTGAGAAAAATAACCAATATAGTTGCCAAATTGTCAAAACAGGAAAAAATTATCAAAAACACCTCTAACACAGATAAATATCCGATTTGGAAACTCGCATAACAAATCGAAAGAAAAAATAGATGTAAAAACCGAGAGTAGATGTAAGAATTTGACACCTCAAAAACATTCATTTTATTATCAGACAGTTAGAGCGATTATTAATAGTAGATGTAAAAATAAAAAGTAGATGTAAAACCCTCGCCTGTTCTCAATGACAAGCGAGGGTTTTCTTTATTATCCTTCTTTCTTTATCAGGTGCTTCAAATCCGGAT
>JAISOJ010000063.1 GCA_031275735.1 Dysgonamonadaceae bacterium | reverse complement strand
TCGAACCGGTAGTTGGCAACGAGCGCCGAATCGTATTTCAGCGTCATGCCGTACTTGGTCTCAAAATCGTGCAGGACTTTCAGCATGGGCGTCCCGAAATATTTTTCCTTGACCAGGACTGTATCCCCGTTCTGCGAAAAGCAGGGAAGGACGCTGAAGAGTAAACAAGTGAACGAGTAAACAAGTAAACGAGTTGACGAGCAGGAAGGCTGTGTAAAATGCCTCCTAATTTTTAATTCATAATTCATATTTGTTGCTTTTGCCTATTTTGCAGCAAAAGAACAAAAAATAACCGGAGAATGTGGTATAGGTTGGGCAAACAGCAGAAACAAAATGGTATTCAACAATGGAACGCGGGTGGCGCGGGTAATCCGCTTTATTCGCCTTCCTCCACACTGTTCATCTTTTTAAAAAACGTTTTACCGTATGTCCTGCCTATGGGTATTTGAATTTTGTCCAGCATCACTTTTCCCTTGTTAAATGATTTGATTTTATCAATGGGAACGATGTAAGAGTTATGTACACGGATAAATCGTGTTTCCGGAAGCAGCTTTTGGATGCTTTTCATTGTCATCACAGGCATATAAGTATTGTCTGGGGTAACAATTTTGATGTAATTGTCAAACGCTTCGATATAGAGAATGGAACGAAGAGGTAACTGTACCTGTTGATACTTGTATTTGAATGTAAATAGCTCGTTGAAGCCGTTTTGTTCCATCGTCGACTTTACCAAAGACGATTTAATCCGTTCCTCCGCTTTGGTGCACGCTTTGAGAAAACGTTCAAAATCGAAGGGTTTCAAAAGATAATCGACAACGTCCAGGTCGAATCCTTCTACGGCGTATTGTTTGTAGGCCGTTGTAAATATGACTAATATGTTTTTGTTTAAAGCATTGGCAATTTGCATTCCGGATAAATCGGGCATGTGGATGTCCAAAAAAATCAAATCAGGGTCCATGCTTTTCACGCAGGATAAGCCTTTAATCGAATCGGTATAAGCCCCTATTAGCTGAATGAAGGGCGCTTTGTGACAATATCGGGTAAGTAATTTTAATGCTAAAGGCTCGTCGTCAATGGCAATGCAACGTATCATTTCAAATTTATTTTAAGATAAACGCTAAAAATCCAAGAATCGCTTTTCATATCCAAAATATAACGCTCCGGATAAGCCAGTTCCAAGCGTTTCCGGATATTTTCCAGGCCAATTCCCGATGAACGGATGATATTTCTTTCTCCTTACATGATTGAATTGCTGATTGTAAATTCCATTATTTCATTTTCAATTTTAATATTCAGATGAATAAAGCAATCGACGTGTGCGCTAATCCCATACTTAAAAGCATTCTCTACAAACGGAATGAAAGTTAAAGGCATAATATTCAATGAATTGAATTTGCCTTGCAAATTAAACTGCAAATCGAATTTCTCGGAGACCCTCAAACTTTGAAGATTCAGGTATTCGCGAAGCATGTTGAGTTCTTTTTCCAGGGGGATAAAGTTCTTATCGCTCTCGATGGTTACGAAACGCAAGAAATTGGAAAGCGACAGAATGGCTTTCGGAGCTTTATCGTCTTTGCTCAGAGCCAAGTAATAGATACTATTCAAGCTGTTGAACAGGAAATGAGGGTGAATTTGCGATTTCAGGAAAGAGAGTTCGGCTTCTATCTTGGAATTTTCCAATTCTTTCAGGCGGCGTTTTTCGTCGTACCATTGGGTGATTACCTTCAATCCGGTACTGACAATGAATACGATGAAGAAGCGCGTGGAAGGGGTGTATAAGCCTAATCGCAGCATGATTCGATGAGGATCGACCGTCCGCCGGGGAAAATCGCCATCTGGAGGAAAAAGGGCGTGTCGTCCTGGGAACGGCATACCGGAAGCGGAAAAAGGAGGCTGAAATGAATGGCGAATTATCCAAGGGATAACAAAACAAAGCAAAAAATAGAAAACAAGCGTAATCGCAATGTAGATGATTATCTTTTTCTTTGAGAGGAAATAAGGTACAAGTATATTTAAGTTGAAATAAAAATAAACAATTAAAAACAGGCAATTCAGAATGAAACTCCATAAGAACCCCTCTTTCTTCAACATTTCCGGCTCATCAACGAACGGCATAAAGATGAAAGTGAAAATAATCCATCCGCTTAGATGAAGAAAAGCGAAGAAGTATTTTTCTTTCCGTCCTTGTTGCATATTCTCTCTTTTATTTTGCTGCAAAAGAACAAAAAATAATTGAAGAATGTAACAAAGATTGGGCAAATAACGGAAATAAATGGGTTTTCAACAATGCTTATTTATTAGCATTTAATAAAAAATTAATAGCGTCATATATTGTATGATGTAGCAGGTATTATAATTGATTACCGGTTATTTACAACGATTAATGAGTCAATTTGCGACATTACCAAAGAATCGTACCAAACAAAAGAACGGAAAGATTTTACGAACGAATGGCATATTTTTGCTTTGCCATTTCACTTGTATAATATCGATGAAGAAAATCATACAAAATCAATTCATGAACCCGGTTTTTAGAACGGAAAAGCCGGTTGAGCATCATGTGAAGATAACTAATTAACAGATTATTTAATTGAACATTCGGTTCGTTCTTCCTCATTTTATAGGTTAATTGCTTGATGACCGGAGATAATTTTTTAGATCTACGCTTGATTAACGTACTCAAAGCTACAAATATGTGGTTGTGGATGAAGCGCACCGTTTACGCAATGAAAATACGCAGGCGTATGCCAATTTGCTGGATATTTGCAGAGGAAAGAAAGTGGTTCTGGTAACGGCTACGCCCCT
>JAISOJ010000061.1 GCA_031275735.1 Dysgonamonadaceae bacterium | reverse complement strand
AAATCAAAAATTTTCATGTACTTTTGCGGTGATTTATCTCGAACAATAAAAACAAATCACCCATATATGTTAAAAACAGTCTTTCTCATTCTATTATTGCCTGTCTTGCCGTTGGCGGTTTTATCTCAAACAAAGGAAAACAGCGAAACAAAAGAAGAGCAGATTGTCCGGAGATATTTTGCTTCGTTACCGGAGGATAAAAAAGAGCCGTATTCTTCTAATGAATTGATAGTGAAGGCTGCGCTTTTGCTGTTGAACACGCCGTACGCAGCGGCTACATTAGAAGTGAATGAGGTAGAAGAATTAGTTGTCAATTTACGTGAATCAGACTGCCTGACTTTTGTTGAAAACTGCCTCGCCCTGAGCCGGGCCGGGCAATACCTTTCGCCCGATTATGAATATTTTACCAGAGAATTGAGGAAAATCCGTTACCGCAACGGAGTTATCCGGGGATATACTTCCCGCCTGCACTATACCAGCGACTGGATATTCGATAACAGCATGAAAGGAATCCTCGAAGATATCACGCATGCTTTGGGAGGCAAACGCTTCAAACCCAATGTTTACTATATGTCTGCACACCCGGACGCATACCCGGCGCTGAAGAAAAATCCGCAAGATACGGAAATAATGGCAGAAATAGAAAAAGCCATCAATCAACGGAATAGCTATTATTATATTCCCCGGAATGAAATCAGTGAAAAAACGGCACAAATAAAGAGTGGCGACATCATTTGTTTCACAACCTCTATGCCTGGACTGGACATTTCGCACATGGGAATCGCCTGCTGGAACAAGGGACAGTTGACCTTCATTCATGCTTCTTCCAAAGCGAAAAAAGTAATTGTTAATCCGGAATCCATCAGCAATTACTGTTCCAGGATACCAGGTAATACAGGGATTATCATTCTCCGTCCCTTGCCGGTAACAAACGAACACAAGCCGTCGGGAGATTACGGGTTAATTACTGTTAACCCCTGATTATTTGTAGATAATTCTCCATTGATATTGTTAATTTTGTACGATTAAAAAATAGTTTTTTAGATAAACCTGTAAATTTCAAAAAAATCAATTATGGCAAAAGTAAGTGTTATTGGCGCCGGAAATGTAGGCGCAACCTGTGCAAATGTACTCGCATTCAATAAGATTGCCGATACCGTCGTGATGCTTGATGTGAAAGAAGGCATTGCCGAAGGGAAAGCAATTGATATGTTGCAAACGGCGCAGACTTTGGGTTTCGAAACCAACATCCTGGGTGTTACCAACGATTATGCAGCTACGGCTAATTCGGATGTTATTGTTGTCACATCGGGTATTCCCCGCAAACCGGGTATGACCCGCGAAGAATTGATCGGCACGAATGCCAATATCGTTAAAAGTGTTGTATTCAATTGTTTGAAACATTCCCCGGATGCAATATTTCTCATCATTTCCAACCCGATGGATACGATGACCTACCTGGCCTTGAAAGCGACAGGACTCCCCAAAAACCGGGTAATTGGTATGGGGGGCGTTCTGGACAGTTCCAGGTTCAAATATTATTTGAGCCGGGCATTAAAGGCCAATCCATCTCAAATCGAAGGCTTAGTGATTGGAGGTCACGGCGATACGACGATGGTTCCATTGAAACGCTTGGCAACTTACAATGGAGTACCGGTTTCCAAATTATTGGTTATCGGTGTTTTGGATAAAATAGTGGCGGAGACAATGGTTGGCGGAGCTACGCTGACTGGATTACTCGGCACTTCGGCCTGGTATGCTCCCGGTGCGGCCGGCGCTTATGTAGTAGATTCTATTATAAACGATTACAAGCGTTTAATTCCTTCTTGCGTTTATCTGGAGGGAGAATACGGACAAAACGATATTTGTATCGGTGTTCCGGCAATCATTGGCCGTCAAGGAGTTGTTTCTATTGTAGATATTTACTTGAACTCGGAAGAAATAATGCTGTTCGGCCAAAGCGCTAATGCCGTCCGCAAAACAAACAGCATCTTATAAAATCAGAAATGAAAAATTAGTATTATGTTAATCTGTCATTGCGGTCTCCGAGCCACAATCTCTCAATTAGCACACTTAACAAAGAGGATTGCGGGTCAGCCCGCAATGACAAAAGAAAATTAACCTGACATTATTCCTATTTCTAATTCTTAAATCCCAATTAAAAAGGCCTTTACTATGAGATGGAAAGATTTTTTTTACTTTTCGAGAAGAGAGCGTCGCGGAATCCTCTTCTTGATTGTATTTGTAGCCGGTGTTTTTTTCGGAAAATACCTTTTTACGCCTCAAACATTACCCCCCGTTGAAGAGTTGGAATTATCAGCCGGACAAGCAATTGCCGGAAGAGAAGAGAAAAAAGAGGAAGTAGCTGCGTTTGCTTCCGATCCGGTTGCTTCCGGGTCAAACACTTACCGTCCTTACCGGAAAACCGGAAAGCCGCCGGAGAAACGCACTTATTATCAATCGCAAGAGGCTCCTCCCGAACCGCCCAAAAGAAATAATTATCCCCGGGTGGATAAATTATCGCCCGGAACAGTGATTGAGATTAATCGGAGCGATACGACCGGATTGATGAAAGTACCGGGAATCGGCTCTTCCTTTGCCCGGCGAATCACCGGATACCGGAACCTGTTAGGCGGATTTTACCGGATCGAACAATTGCAGGAAGTTTATGGAATGTACGAAGAACTGTATGTAAAAATTATCCCGTATTTGACTGTGAATCCGGATTCTATCCGAACAATTGCTGTTCATTCGGCTTCGGTCGACAGACTCAAATCGCATCCTTATATCAACTTTTACCAGGCTAAAGCCATCGTGGAAATGCAGAAAAAAAACGGAAAAATTAATGATATCAATGAATTAAGTCTGTTGGAAGAATTTTCACCGGACGACTTGGAACGAATCCGGCCTTACCTGGATTTTAAAGCGCCGGAGGCCACGATTCAGACAGTCCCATAATAAGTTTTACATAAATTATACTTTACGCGGTAATGTTTTGTGCATTGGAATCATCAAAAAATTGGAAGTTTAACGCTAATAACATGTTTAAACTCCGAACAATATTTAATACGGACCGTTTAGCTCCCAAATTTCTTCTTCTAATGCACATAATGCACAAAACTATACCGCGTAAAGTGTAATTTATTTATATATGCGAATTAAGGGTTGAACACCCAGCTTAAAAAATTAAATGAATGAAAGCGGCAGCAATTCGCCCCCAGATAAATGTCAATACCCCTTTGGTGGATCGAACTTTACCGGCTCTCTGAATATCCGTTTTCTCAATTAACCAATTGAATAGCGATTCGATTGGTTCCCGAACAGAAGAAACGGCAGCTGAAAATAA
>JAISOJ010000059.1 GCA_031275735.1 Dysgonamonadaceae bacterium | reverse complement strand
ACGAAGTTTAACGGCGAGGTCGAAGTCCTGGAGGAGCGAATCCGTAACGATGCGAAGGAGTGCAGAAACATCATCGCCGAGATGTGCGGAACAATGCTTGTCTCGCACGAAAAAACAGGCGATGCATCATTGTATGATCAGGCCTGCGAAAAGCTGGGAATGAAAGGAGTAATAACACTCAAGCGATCGCTTGGATTGCGCGTTACCGAATCCGAAATAGATTATTTGCTTAAAAATGTATCACATTAAAATTTACAGACATGAAAACAACAGCATTAACAGGGAAACAACCCTTTGTAACGATCAACGGCCTTCGTTGGGACAGGGAAAACCTCTCCATTGACGGCAAGGAGTATTTCACACATGAAGAAGCGATTAAAGCCGCTGCATCCGTCGGCAAACGCATGCCGACCCAAGACGAATGGGAAGCCCTGCTCGCTCCCGGCAGCACCTGGGATGCAGAAAAGAATGGCCGCTGGTTTGGAGCCGACCACGAGTTGAAAAACGATTCAAAGGAATCTATTTTTCTGCCTGCAGCCGGGTACCGGAGCCACAGCAATGGCTCGCTGAACAGCCGGGACTGCTACGGCTACTACCGGAGTGCGTGTAAGTACAGCGTCCCGCTCGCTTACAACATGTACTTCAGCAGCAGCGGCGCGATCGTGGGCAACACCTACAGGAGACACGGCTTCTCCGTTCGCTGTGTGGCAGAAAAAGCCACGAAAACGAAAAGAAAAAAAATCGACAGATTCGACATTTCGGTTCGAACTTCGATAATCGCCTTCTCCGCGATCGCTGCCATAGCCACCCTTGAGGCGATATTCTACCGGGCTTACGAGCATCTTTACTATGCGCTCATCTGCCTTGTAATGATAGCCGCAAACACATACCAATACCTGAAAAATAATTAGCTAAATCATGAAAACCCTCCTTCTTATCCAGATTATAGCCTTTGTCCTGCTTTCCGCATCCGCCGCAGGGATGGCGGCTGCCGCCTTCATTTATGATTCGGTATTGTTATGGAAAGCCTTTACAATCATCATTTTGGCAGGAAACATATTTCTTGTCAGGGAATCCTGCCGGGAATTAAAAGATTATCTAAAAAAAAACAATCATGAAAACAAAAAGACATTTTGAACTCACAGACGAGTTTATAACAACCGAATCCGGCATAAAACTGTACCGGATCAAGTGCACAAAAACCATCCCCGGTATTGTGGAGGCCGGCACTCTCGGCGGCCTGATTGAAAAACCTGAGAATCTTTCCGGCAATGCATGGGTTTACGACAATGCACAGGTTTACGACGATGCACAGGTTTCCGGCGATGCACGGGTTTCCGGCGATGCACGGGTTTACGGCAATGCACGGGTTTCCGGCAATGCACGGGTTTCCGGCGATGCACGGGTTTGCGGCAATGCACGGGTTTACGGCAATGCACGGGTTTACGGCGATGCATTGGTTTCCGGCAATGCACAGGTTTACGGCAATGCATTGGTTTCCGGCAATTCACAGGTTTACGGCGATGCATTGGTTTCCGGCAATGCATGGGTTTACGGCAATGCCGATTACTGCTGCTTTCAGTCCTTTGGAAGCGAAGGAAGGACAACGACCGCTTTCCGCGAAAAAGACGGCAATATAAAAGTGTCGTGCGGATGCTTTTCGGGAACATTGCCGGAATTTGAAAAGAGGGTGGCGGAAACGCACGGAGACAGCCGGTACGGACGCGAATACAAAGCTATGGTTGAAATGATCAAAATAAAATTCATAGACGTATTACATAATGGCGCTTCCTGTATTATATACTAAAAAAGAAACCTGTAAACAGCTAAAAATAAGTGAACGGGAACTCGGACGTATGATTGAGAAAGGGATGATATGTTACGATTACAAATATAATACACGGATTTTCTTCAAGGAAGAAACATTAGAAAAATATCTCGAATCAATAGCTGTAAGAATATGACATAAAAAAAGCGCCCCTTTCGGAGCGCAAGCATGAATAAATTAATAACGATACAAAGATATGAAAAAAATTGAAGAAGAATGGAAAACGATTGAAGAATTTCCCGATTACGAGATAAGCAACTTCGGGAGATGCAGGAACAAAAAGAAAAACAACCTCTTGAAGAAGTGCAGGAACATGACGCGGGGAGTAGCGTATTACCATTATTCCCTTCGTAACGGAAGCGAAAAAAGCAACGAAGCGCGTCATAAGACACACCGCGCCGCAGGAATACTTGTAGCCAAAGCGTTCATTGAGAATCCGAACAATTACAGGCTGATTGAATACGTCGATGGCGACACATCCAATGCCATGTTTACCAACCTCCGATGGGTACCCAATATCCATTTGAAAAGAGGCGGCAAGGTTCGCCGCATTATCATGTCAAGAGACGAACAGCTAAAAAAACTGAGAGAAAACATGGAAAGGGAGGAGCGCCTTGTGGAGGCCTTGTTGAACGGAACATTACAGATCTTCATATACAGTGGAGAAATCCGCGAGCTATGCCTTAAAATAGCAAACGCAAAATGCATGAATAAAAGCAGGTACTTCAAGGAAGAATTTGCCGACTACGCAACCGAAGTCCTCTATGACCGAATAGATAGAGGATCGCCCATTGTCTATTTTGAACCCCTTATAAAAAAGGAATTGTTCTCTTATTTAAATAAATCCAAACAACTAAACACCGTCGAAATCGACGAAAGGAGGATATGACAATGACGACAGTAAAAACAGAAATAGTAGAAAAACAACTCATTCTGGCAAATGACTTTTTCGATTTGCTGAAAAACAGTGACAAGGAAAACTTTATCGAATGGATGTACCGGCGAATCACCCAGTTCGACATGGAACTCAATCACGACTTCTTTATCTTCATCGACGCCGAAGCCGTGAAAGAGCTTGCCAAATACGAATCGTTCAAACATACGGAAGATAGAGAAAAAATTAATAACATAATCGGTTAAACAGTTATGACGGCATACGACATTTTTAAAAGAGTAGACGAATCGACGAAGCTTGGAAAATTCTTCAATCTTGTATTATCAAACCTGGAAATCTCGAGAATTCTCCACGCCCCCAAAACATTCATCCGCAAAGACTCCGCGCTTTACGAGCATCTCCCGTGCAGCGAACACGAATTTTACAGGCTCTGCCTGCTCGAAATATACCTTCACTCCATCATCAGCAACCTGCACCGATGGAAAGAGGAAACGAAAGAATATATAAACGAATTTTCGTGCAGGTGGCGTTATTACGCCTCCGCTAAACGATTGGAATCCATCCGGGAATACGGAGGAGGAGAAGAGGACTATAAACCCGACGGAAGCATAAAAACCGCTGTCGGCAATGAAGTCCTCTCCCATTACCATATCGCCGAATATTTAGCTCCGGACATGAACGACATATTCACACAAACCGAACTCAGCGACCTAATATTCATCTCTGGCCACCTCATTACGGAATCGAAAATGGACATATCCGACATGCTTCAAGGGGCTTTCGGAGGTGAACGCCCGAAGTCCTACCGGATGGAAAACGGAAAGATGATACAAAACGAATGGACGGACGACATCCTAAGAAAGGTTCAGAACGAAAACGACGCATGGTTAACTGTAGATACCCTTTTCGGTGTTTTCCACGAAGTCGCCACTCTTGTAAACACGGTAAAAAACATGAGCCGGACGGACGACCACGAAGCATTTTTCCGCCGGTTGCCCGGCAAAATACAGGACCTGATCGACCTGAATATAGAGCCGCTTCCGTTATCGGAAACAATACTTAAACAACAAATGCAATGAAAATCAGAGTTAAAAACATCGAAATCACCGCAGGACGCCGCGTTTTCAAAAGCCGGAAATACATCTCCCTCGCCCTCTATCCCCAGATAACAATTACCTGGCTCGACTGGTATTACCAACTGGAAATACGGCTGTTTCATGCCTGTTTTTGCGTCGGGATAGCGAATCTGGGGAAGCATAAATGGCTGCTGTCGACAAGTAAGCAAAGTAAAATTTAAGAGCAACCAATGTCACAAAAAGGTTACATAAAACTAAACAGGAAATTCTTTCAAAGCTTCTTATGGAACGAAGCACGCGAATATTCGAAGGCCAAAGCTTGGGTTGATTTAATTCAACTCGCAAGATTTGAGGCATCGACCGAAATAATAAACGGAAAAGTGATTGAAGTCCAAAGAGGAGAATTACCCGCGAGCAGAAGATTTTTAGAATTGCGATGGAGATGGGGAAGCACCCAAGTTTCAAACTTTCTAAAAATGCTGAGCAATTTAGGCATGATAAACCGCCGGACAAACCAGGGACAAACCATTATAAAGCTCTTAAATTACGACGTTTACAACGATACGCAAACCACGGACAAACCGCCAAACAAACCAGCGACAAACCAGAGGCAAACCAGCGACAAACCAGAGGCAAACCAAAATAAAGAAAGAGAAGAAAGAAATAATTTAAATTTAAATAATAATCCTCCCACCCCCTTACGGGAGGCAGGAGGGGGATTGGATTTTTTGATTTCCGTTTTTTCCAAAATCGAAATTCGGGACAATGCTTCGATGGCGCATAATGAAGTAATCAAATCGTTATTAAACAATGGATTTGCCTGTAGAAAAGGGTTTGCGGTCAATGACCGGTGTGACGGAAGAGAAGGGAGAATTGACATTTTCGCGGAAAAAGACGGCGTTAATTATGCTATTGAAATAGACAGAATTAACGCCCGTGAGAAATCAATTTCCAAACTTAAATCCATTGAAAACGCCCTGAAAATCATCCTCCTTCGGGGAGGTGAAAGATTTGAAATTGAGGGCATTGATTTGGTGTTTCCGCTACGGATACAGACACGGGAGACAAACGGATTGGATTTTTCTTTCGTGGAAAAAACTTTTAAAACGCCCTTTGGCGACTGGCTTGAGTACAAGAAAGGACGCAGCGAAACCTACAAAACGCAAAAATCCCTGCAAGCCTGTTACCGGAAATTGAAAAAACTCTCCGGAGACAACCCCGTAAAAGCCGCCGAAATCGTCGAAGAATCCATGTCCAACAACTGGGCCGGACTATTCGAGCCGAAAGCCGGAAAAACAAACAAGCCTGACAAGCTTTCCGGCTTGCAGCAAAACTTAAAAAACAAATACCTGAACAAAACAGAAAATGGAACAGAAAACAATTAAACCACCCGCTACAAAAGAATTCGTAGCCGAAAAAGTGATCCATCTCGCAACCGCGTTCTACGAAACACCGGAAGAACTTTTTGATGCACTGATCAAATCGGTTTTACATCTCAAGCTCACCGGAGAGGAAGTAATCGGAGTATTCAACGAGGCGATATTCACCATCAAAAAAACCCGCATCACCATCGCGGACATACTGGGAGAAATAGCCGCCCGAAAACGCAAATCATTTTATGACAATGAAACGCAAATCATCGGATAACAGCGCCTTCATCTCCGAACAGGCAAGGCTTTTCCCAAGAGAAACGGACTTTGAAAAATCCATTCTCCGCACCCTCCTCCTGGAGCCGGAAGCATACGATCTCGTAAGCAACATCCTGAAGCCGGAAAGCTTCTACGACAAGCAGCACGAACTCCTCTTTGCCGCCATCCGCGACCTGCACGACACGAAAAGCCCGGCAAGCATGATCGACGCCGTACAGCAACTCCGTAAACGCGGAGACCTGCAAAAAGCCGGAGGCGCAAGCTACATCTCCGAAATCACCACACAAGGCATAGCCGATATTCGCGAAATCGAACACCGCGCCCGCATCGTCGCCCAAAAGCACATCGCCCGTGAACTGATCACCCTCGCCGCCGATATACAGGAAAGAGCCTTTGACGAAACACAAGACGTATCCGACACCCTCGAATTTATCGAAACGCGCCTCACCGAAATAACCATGAACCGCTCCGGATCGGAATCCATCGAAATAAGCGAAGCCGTAAGCCTGGCTATCCAAAAAGCCGCCCAAATACAAGAAGACAGGCAAAAAGGAATTTCCAACGCCATTCCCACCGGCATTGACACCCTCACCCGTGAACTTTACGGCGGATGGAAAGCCCCCGACCTGATCATCCTCGCCGCCCGTCCCTCCATGGGCAAAACCCAGCTCGCTATTCACTTCGCCAAAGAAGCCGCCCAAGCAGGAAAGGAAATACTCTTTATCTCCCTGGAAATGACCGCCCTCCAGCTCGTTAACCGCCTTCTCCTGGAAGACGACCGGATAAGCGCATACAACCTCGCCGCCGGACAAATGTCGCAGCAGGAATGGGAAGCGCTAGGCAGGCAAGCCGGCGAAATCTATAACCTGAAGCTCCGCATTTCCGACAATCCCCTCAGCAGGGAACTCTCCGGCATCCTCTCCGAAGCCCGCCGCCTGAAACGCAAAGGAAAACTCGACATGATCATCATCGACTACCTCGGATACATCCTCACCGGCAATCAAAAGTTCGAACGCCGGCAGCTGGAAATAGCCCGCATAACCGGCGCCCTGAAAAGCCTGGCCAAAGAACTGGACGTTCCAATCATGCTTCTTTGCCAGTTGAACAGGCCCGAAAAAGGAATCTCCATAAGGGAGCCGCAATTGCACGACTTGCGCGAATCGGGCGACATCGAACAGGACGCCGACATCGTCCTCTTTATCCACCGCCCCTCGTATTACGACAAGGACAAATACCCGGAATGGGAAGGCCGGGGAGAAATCATCATCGGCAAATACCGCGAAGGAATGCGCAGCCAGGCCGTCAACTTCTATCACGATAAAAGATTCAAGAAGATTTGGGGAGAAGAAAAACAAACCAACGAAAACGCCCGGCTCCGCAACTTTTACGAACCGGCACGGAAAGAAGAGGACGAAATGCCGTTTTAAGACACAAATAAAATCTCCAAAAATAAACAATCAAATAAACAATTAAATTTTTTAGGACAATGAAAACAAAAAAAGCAATATGAGCGCTGAATTTATAAATAAGCTTGAAGAATTAAAACAACTGGCTTTATCGGTTGAGGCTTCACCATCCATAGGCATAGGGATTACCACCCATAACCGGTACGACATTTTTCAAAAGACACTGTACGAAATAAAACGCCTTGCGCCGCCCAATGCAAAGATTGTGGTAGTGGATGATGCCAGCGATAAGCCGACGCCGGAGGCCGCATACAGGTTTAACGCAAATGCAGGGATAGCAAGGGCAAAAAACAAATGCTTTGAACTTCTGTATAATGCCGGATGTGAACACTTCTTTCTTTTTGATGATGATTGTTATCCGGTGCTTGAAGGCTGGTATAAGCCCTATATTGAGAGCAAGGAAGTACATTTGAACTACATATTTACAGAATTCAAAGGCAATAATCCGCCACTGAACGATACGCTTCTTTTGTATTCAGACAGCAAAATAAGAGCTTATTCCCATGCCCGCGGCTGCATGTGCTACTACAAACGCATTTGTTTGGATGTTTGCGGCGGCATGTCTCCATTATTCGGCAGATGGGGATACGAACACCCTGATCTGTCAAACAGAATCTACAATGCCGGACTTACATCCTTCCGGTACATGGATGTGCCGGATAGTGGAAAACTATTTTATTCAAGGGATGAACATACCGGTAATACTGATAGTACGGTACAAGGCGCAGCCAGGAGTGAATGCATCACCAACAATAGCAAGATTTACGACAGCCGGAAAGATATAACTGAATATGTAGAATTCCGGGAAAAAGAAAATATCATCCTTACCTGCTTCTTCACCAAGGTAAAGGATACCCAAAGGACAAACGAAGCGCCGATGAAAGCAGATAAAGCATTGCTTAAACCCCTTGTTGATTCCATGAAGGGGCAAAAGCTGGTGGTGCTCACCGATTGCTTTAATGATGAAGTTAATGGAAACGTGCAGTATATCAAGGTTGAAACACATATAAATAACGTTTACTTTCAAAGATGGGTCAATGAATACCAATACATCCTGCAAAACAGGGAAAGTATAAATAAACTATTCGTTGTGGATTCTACGGACGTCCTGATGCTGAACAATCCGTTTCCATTAATGGAATCAGGGAAGCTCTATTCGGGCGATGAAGCCGAAAGAACCGGATGTGAATGGATGATAAAGCATCATCCCCACAAACTGATACAGGATTTTATAAAACAAAACGAAAACAAAGTACTGCTTAATTGCGGTATAGCAGGCGGTGATGTTGATACAATTATATCATTGATAAATAAATTCCTTTCATTTTACTTTCAAGCAATAACAGACAAGTATTTCAAAGGGACGCCCGATTGTGGAATATTTGAAATGGGATTATTCAACTATATAGTCCGGACGCACTTTGCGGAACGCCTGGTGCATGGCACGCAAGTAAATACGGTATTTAAGGCTGACAAACCAAATAATGTAAGTTTCTTTAAACACAAGTAAGAATATGATATACTATTTTTCCCCTTTCGACAGTGAAAAGAACATTGGCCGGTCGCACAACCGGCATTGTGAAATAGCGCCTAACGGTGATGATTGGATTTGTATAACTGATTCGGATGTGTTGTTTCTTCTTCCGGACACGAAGAAACAGATAGAAGATGTTGTTCGTAAACATGGGAACTATTATCAAGTGTTCGGATGCCTTACTAACCGAATAGCATCAGAGCATCAAAGATGTATTGACATACGCGGGAATTTCCATGAAACAAATATAATGATGCATAAAGCTATAGCATTGAAATTACAAGCACTTAAATATGATGAGGTGAAGGGAACGGAAATCAACATTGCCGGCTTCCTGATGATCTTCCAAAAGAAAACATGGGAAAAGCACCGGTTTTCAGACAATAGCCTCCGGTTTGATTCGGAATTCACCGACAAAGTAAAAGCCGATGGTGGAAAGCTGGCTGTCATGCAAGGCGTGTATGTATTCCATGATTATAGATTAGGGCATGAGAATCCGATGTATTATATAGATCACTTAAAGTAATAGGAATAAAGAAGAAAGCAATGGACAAAAAGAAATATAAGAAGCAAAAGATAGATACCTATGTATCAGTTGAAGATGTTGCCCGGTTGAGGCTGATATGTAAAAAGTATAACCTTGGAAGTGTTTACCGCCTTCTTCAATATTTGGTTCATTGCTTCCTTCGTGTAGCTGATCCGGTAAATGGACCGATTGATGAATCCATGCCAATAGAAATAGAAGAAATGTTTACCGACAATGCAGAATGGGAAAAGCGTAATTATTCATTTGGTAGCCACAAAGAAATGAATATGAAGAAGAAACCCGATCAAAGGAAAATTAAAACGCCGGATGATATAGAATAAAGCATGAAAGTATTTGAAACTGTTTTGAATGTAAAAGGAAAATTAAATATTTGGAATCATGGCTAAAGACGCCGGCTATATCAAGCTGATTAATACGGCACGATGGAGGCGATTAAGAATAAAGAAGTTACAGGCACAACCATTATGTGGATGCTGCAAAGGTAAGGATAAGATAACACCAGCCACAGAAGTACATCACGTTACACCAGTTGAATCCGTTACCACAATAGAACAAATGGAAATTCTTATGTTTGATTATAACAATCTTATGTCGGTGTGTTCCGAATGTCATAATGAAATCCATGCAGAGATGTTTTCCCATACAAAAGAAAATATCAAAAAAGCAAATAAGAGGCGAACCCAAAGATTTATAAATAACTATTTATAAATCAGCTTTTTATTAAATAAATACCAAAAAGCAAAAGGGGGGCGGCCATTTTTTAAAGCCCCCCCCGACAGGCTACAAACCCACTCCACCTTCAGGTTCCGTGCGTGAAGAAAATATTTTTTGGGGGGGTGACTTTTTACCCTCAAAATCCGTAAAAAATTCCATATAGTAAAAAGCATCCGGATATGAAATCAAAAAAAACAGTAAAGAAATTTACATTAGCGTCAAGGATAAAAAAAACGCTCAAAGAACAGGGCAGTTATTTTACCGGCCTGGATGCCATGATTGAAATTACGGCGGGGAACATGTATGCCTATTTTCTTATAATGGATGATGTGGAAAGCTTAGACTCAGCCGAAATAACGGAAAAGACAAGGGAAGGTAATGATAAGAAACGGATACATCCGGCTATCAGGGAATTAAGGGATCAATCCGAAATGGTTCGCAGATGTTTGAGGGAACTAAGATTGACCATTGCAACGGTTGAGGGTGTAAGTGATGATGATATGGGTGATCTGATGGATTCGGTTAATAGTGTTACAGAGTGAGTATAGATAAACAGGAACTAAGAGAATTAAAACTGAAAGTATCCGATGAACTAAGGGGTATTGATGTTTTGTCCTATCGGTTGAAAGATACGGATGAACGTTTGAACACCTATGTTTTTTCTGTAATCAATAACCCGGAATCGCATAACCTGTATGAACAATTATCCGTGAAACGTTTCTTCCTTTTCTTGGATAAGTATCAATTCCGGACTGTAAAGGTGAAACGCTTTATTGTTTTCTATGAGAAACTAAAATTCACCGGGGCAAAAGGTTTAACAAGGTATAAACTTACCAATGTTCAGGTATTCCAGTTTGCCAATATATACGGATTCTACAAAGAGAATGGGAAACGGTTAATCCGGGACGCCCTTCTTTTCGTTCCACGTAAATTTTCAAAAACTACATCCGTTGCATCCATTGCTATTGAAGATTTGCTTTTTGGTGATCGGAATGCACAGGCTTATGTTGCTGCCAACAGTTACGATCAAGCCAAAATTTGCTTTGATGTTATTCGGAACATCCTAAAAGCACATGATAAAAAACTAAGGCACTTCAAAATAAACCGGGAAGTAGTTTATAATCTTCAACCGGGAAGAACATCTTTTGCCCGGTGTCTGGCGTCGGATGCTGATAAGCTGGATGGATTGAACGCCAGCACTGTTATTGTTGATGAATATTCACAAGCTGACAGTGCAGCGCTAAAGAATGTACTTACTTCTTCCATGGGAGTGCGTGAAAATCCGCTTACTGTAATTATCACAACGGCATCCGATAAATTGAATAGTCCGTTTGTGGAATTGCTAAACTCATACAAGGCTATTCTTGGGGGTGAACTTGAAAATGATTCCGTTTTCGCACACCTGTTTGAGCCGGATGTGGATGATGCGGAAGACGATCCGGCAACCTGGAAGAAGGTGCAGCCGCACTTGGGAATCACGGTGCAATATGATTTCTATGAAGAAGAATATAAGAAAGCATTGCTTACAAGTGATAATATGCTGACTTTCCGAACCAAGCAGCTAAATATATTCACACAAAACACTGCAAAGGCTTGGTTTACCCAAGATGAAATATCTGCACTGGCTAAAAATATCAATATAGATAATTTGGATAAACGGTATGAATGCATGGTTGCAGTGGATTTATCCGTTTTTGATGATTTTTCAACGGTAACCTATAACATCTACAATTCGGACACAAGAACCTTCCATTCCCATAATGATTTCTACCTGCCGGAAGCAACCCTTGAAGTGCATCCGAATAAAGAACTATACAAGAAATGGCAAAATAATGGACATCTGAAAGTTTTGCCGGGCAATGTGATAGACTACAGACATATCACAAATGACATTTTGAAAAGAAATAAAAGACTTTTGATTCTGGGTATAGGATATGATCCCTATAAATCTATTGAATTTGTCAATATCCTTTCGGCCGCCGGCGCAAAGAATGTGATCCAGCCGGTGAAGCAAACTTATGGAACTTTTACTTCACCAGTTGAATCCTTTGAACTTGCAGCAAAAACGGCAAAAATATCATTCAATCAAAACCCTATCGTTTGGTACTGCTTTGGAAACGCAATGATGGATGAAGACAGGCTTGGTAACAAGAAGCCGATCAAACGAAGCGCCAATGAAAAGATTGATGCAACAATAACAAATTTAATGACTTTTCACCTGTTTAATAATTATGTAAGATGAACTGGAAATTTTGGAAAATAGATAAAAAAGAAGAACCCAAACAAAGGGGTTATTTTGAATCGGTTAATGCGCCTGATGGCAATGTTACAACATGGTTTGAATCGTATGCTTCCGCATCAAGTCCTACTTTGGCAATGAAGATAGCAACGGTTTACCGATGTGTGGATATTCTTTCAAGCACCATTGCATCCCTGCCATTGGAACTGAAAGTAAAAAGGAACGGTGTTTTTGAAGTAAAGGATACCGGAACATTGGCATATCTGCTAACCTGCCAGGCAAACGAAAGGCAAACTTCATACGAAGTTATTCAAAATGCCATTATCCAGATGGTAATGGATGGCAATGCGTATATTTTGCCCAGATACCGGACGGGTGAAATAGATAGTTTGGTTCTGCTATCACCACACACCACTTCATACGACAAAGAGCAAAACCTGTACACTGTTAATGATTTTACTAATGCCATTTTTGATGTATTTGGCGCCGATGAAATAATTCATTTGCGTAACATATCACTTGATGGCGGTTACACCGGGGTAAGCACAATTACCTATGCAACAAAATGTTTGAATATATCAGCCAATGCCGATGAAAGAACATCCGATTCTTTCAAGCCGGGCAATACCATGAAGGGTTTTATTTCCGGCGATGGTAATGGCTGGGTTCGCGGCTTTGGTGAATTGCAGGATGACCAATTGAAAATTATAAAGGATCGAGTTGAGGCTGAAATAAACAGTGGAAAGAACATCTTCCATATTCCCGGACAATCGAAATTCAATCAAATATCTATTTCGCCAACTGATTTGCAATTGCTGGATACAAGAAAATTCGGCGTACTGGAAATCTGCAGGTTCTTCGGCGTGCATCCCGATAAAGTGTTTGCCGGGCAAAGCCAGAATTACAAAGCATCGGCAATGAGTAATATTTCTTTCCTGAGCGATACCCTGATGCCTAAACTAAGGAAAATCGAAACATCATTTACCGCAAAGCTGGTAGGGAAAAATCTTTTTTCCAAGATGAAAATTGAATTTGACATTGAACCGATCTACCAAGCAGACCTTGCAACCATGGGTAATTACATCGAAAAAACAGTTCAAAACGGTGTTTACACCCCTAACTATTGGAGAGCAAAAAAGAACCAGCAACCCAAAGAAGGTGGGGATCAGCTTTTTATTTCCTGCAACCTTGCCCCGGTAGATTCTAAGAAAATAAGAGGTGAAGAAGAAAATTTACCCCCAAAAACAGATGATAATACTAATAAATAAAAAGGCTTGTATGGAAATTAGAAGTTTTAGTGAAGAAAGGGCAATCCCTAAAGTGATTGAGGACACAAGAACCATTGAAGGCTATGCCGTTGTATTTGAAAAAGAAAGCCGTATGATATTCGACTGGTGGAGAGGGAAAAAGTTTGTAGAAGTTATCAAGCGGGGCGCCGTTACAAACGATGATCTTAAAAAATGGGATATAAAAGCCCTTGCAGAACACGACAGATCAAGATTATTGGCACGAAGCTACAATGGCAAAGGTTCATTAACACTTACGGTTGACGATTATGGCGTGAAGTATCGGTTTGAAGCGCCCAATACGGTTGAAGGTGATAATGCCGTTGAACTGATAAAAAGGGGCGACCTGTTCGGCTCCTCCTTTTCCTATACTACAGATGAGGGTAAAAACATAGTTTACACAAAGCGTTCCGATGGCTCACTGTTAAGGGAAGTAACCAAATTAGATAGAATGTATGATGTGTCGGTGGTAGCTGATCCGGCATATTTTGGTACAGATGTAACCGTCCGAAATCTGGATGGACTTCTGGATGAACCACCACAAGATGAATCCTATAAAAAAGAAGCAGAAGATTTAAGAAGTCTTATCAATTAATTAATATTTAAGAATTATGAAGTATTCAAAGAAAGAAAAAATGCAAATGCGGTCTCGTATTGCTGAAATTAATCTTCGTTTTGAAGAAATGGCTACAGCCATAGAAACGGAAAAGAGAGCGTTAACGCCGGAAGAAGCTGAAGAAAGGAATGCACTTGTGCAAGAAAAAGAAATCCTTCAACTTCGTTTGGAACGTTCAGAACACAATCCGGCATCCCAGCAAGAAATTTCCCAAGAACGTGCTTTTGCACAAACTATTGCAGCTATGCATGGTAAATGTGAAATGCCGGAAGAATGCCGTTCACTTATAAACGGTTCGGACATGTATATTCCGATTAACCGGGATATCCAAGATACGGAATCGGCTGCAAATATCATCCCATTAACCATTGGCGATATTATCCAGCCACTCGAAAAAGGACTTATACTGCATAAGGTCGGAATGAAAATGCAGTATGGTATGGTTGGTGCATGGCAATTCCCTATTGTTGCAGGCGTAGAAGCAACCATAGAAGATGAAAATGCAGAGGTGAACGATACCACAATAGACATCGGCAAAATCAATCCCTCGCCCAAGCGTGTAACAATTGCCATTCCGGTATCTAACCGTGCCATAGATCAAAGTAACGGTACATTGTTGGAGATTGTAAGAACACAATTACCTATGGCAGTTGCCCGATTGTTGAACAAATGGATGTTCAGCCCTACAAAAATCACGCCAAAGGCATCCGATGGTTGTTTTGTGAATCCGGGAACAAAAATCAATGCTACCGGGAACGCATGGAAGGATGCCATTACTTTGAAAGGGAAAGTTATGTCAACTGGTGTAATTTTCGATAGCACACCTGCTTATGTTTGTTCTGCGGCAAAATATGCTGAATTGGAATCTACGCCGCGTGATGCCGGATCAGGCTTGATGGTGATCGAAAACGGTAAAATCAACGGCTTCCCGGTATTCATCACTGAATATATCGGTGAAGGAATCCTTGGATTTGGAATATTCAGTTATGAATTGGTAGGGCAATTTGGAAAAATGCGTATGACATACGATCCTTACACCGGGGCAAAGAAAAACCTTGTGTATTTCGTATTCAGTTCCGATTATGATATGCTTACCCTTAGAACGGAAGCATTTGGAACGCTTTCAGACGCACCAACCACATAATTATAGAAAGATATGGCTAAATATACCAAAGTAGAAGATTTGCAAAAACAGCTTGAAATTGACTATCTGGAAGCCGGGGATGAAAAGTTTCTTGAGTTATTACTCAATGCAAGTGAAAGCAGAATAGAAAAGGAAATTAATCAACCCCTTTCTGAATTTGCCGATGATGAAGGCGTGCTTGATTCTGCTTTAGTATCTGCCATATTGATCTTTGCAGCCACACTTCATGCAAACCGCGAAGCCGTGGCATACGCTAATGTGCAACCAGCGCCTTATACATTCCATTTTTTACTTCAACCATTTAGAAAGTACGCATGAGGGCAGGACTATTAACGGACGCCATTCACATTTTGGAGTTGCAAAAAACAACCTCCGAAACCGGAGCGGAAAAACGGGAATATGTAGAAACGCACAAAATAAAAGCGTACCGCAAAAAACTATCTGCATCCGTGGGTGATGGTGTGAATGCCAGTGAAGAATTTATTTCTAACACCCTGGTTTTTCAGGTCCGAAAATATTCTTTCCTGAACGAAAACACCCATATCAAATATGGGATTCACTTCTATAAAGTAATATTGCTTGATCCGCAAAGTGATAACAGTTATCTAATGACATGCTCTAAAATAAATGTATGAACTTTTTAAAATAAAACCAATCGACCAGTACGCTGTAGATTACCTGGTTCGGAATCTAAAAGATTTTGAAAAAAACAGGTCGATAAAAAGCGGTTTAGCCGCCGCCGGAAAACTCTTTAAGGACGAAGGCGGAAAACGGCTAAGAAGCCGCATGAAAGCCGGAAGAAAAGGCGTAACCGGCAATTTACTTAGAAGCATAGACTTTAGGGTAAAGAAACACAGTCTGGGCATGCTTGTCGGATTCAAACAAGGCAAAGGAGGCGGATCGCACGCCAGTTGGATCGACAGTGGTACGGACGAAAGGTTTTGGATAAAAAAAGGCAAATCAATCGGGCGCGTAACCGGCAATTACTTTTGGACAGATACGAAAAACCAGGATTATCCGCAAGCAATAAACATGCTGTACCAGGGCATTGAAAGAGCGGTAAGCCGAATAAACAAAAGGCAATGAGCGCAGAAAGCAAATTTAAGATAACAACGAAAGTAAGGGTTGCTTTGCTGGCTAAATCTGAAATATCGGACATAGTGGGTGAACGGATTTTTCCGGTCGTAGCGCCCAAAGAGACGAAAGGGGATTTTATTATATACCAAAGGGATGAATATTCAAAGGATTATACCAAGATGGGTATTTGTGAACAATCATGCCGGGTGTATGTAAATGCAATTTCAGAAGATTATGATAGATCGCAAGAATTAGCCTTTCAGATAAATGAAGCCCTCGAAGGGAAGCATATTGATCTGGGCATGGATGTGAAACTTGTAGATTCTACAGAAGATTTTGAAGATAATAAGTATATACAGGTTTTATTATTTGATATTAAATAACTTAAAAAAAGAAAATTATGCCACCTATTAAACATGATTCGAATACTGACATATTCAGAGGTCAGTTATTTATTTTCGTAGGGGAAAACCCTATTGCGTATGGCACTAATGCCACAATGAACATTGCTACCGAAGAAATAGACATCACCAACAAAATGATGTCGGGCGGTTGGAAAGGTTCCTTGCCCGGGCAAAAAAGTTTCTCTATCACAAGTGAATCTTTGCTTACACAAAAAGAAGGGCAATACAGTTTTGACACTCTGTTAGATAAGCAGATCAAGGATGAAACGTTTGATTTCTTCATGGGTGAAGCTAAGGTTACGGATCCAACCAGTGTAGGAGGCAAATTTGAACTGGACAGAACAAAGAAGTATTACGCCGGAACGGTTATGATTACTTCACTGGATCTTACGTCGGAAGTGAACGGCATTGCTACTTGTAGCGCATCATTTACCGGGGTTGGCGCATTGGTTCCGGGAACGCCTACAACATAACCCTGCTTTTGGGGATTGTGTGGCAAAGTGTGAAAATATAACTTTGCATTAAATGAACCGGAAGATTGCGGAACTCACAAAACAATCAGAAGAAGAAAAACGATTGCGAAAAAGAGCCAAAGCGGTACTTGGATTCTAAAAGAAAAGCCGGATGTTTAATCCGGCTTTTCATTATTCTTTTATATAAACTCTATAACCACTCATATTAACAAGTCTCATAGTAGTTGTTATTGTGCTGCCGGATATTTTACCTTTCATTGTATTATCAGAACCTTCTTCCGTCCAAAAAACCGAATCCTGTTTGATAGTATACGTTCCGGGGGTTATGAATGTTCCGGAACCATAATTCATTCCTTTTCTAATGTCAATAGTCTGGCAATTTGAATTGTCTAAAAATTCAATAGTAGTTGTGCATGTCTTTCCATAAAGCATTTCTGCAATATCATCCGTAGTTGTCCACTTCGTTCCAATAAGAGCATTCTTAGGAGCATTGTCATCCCCGTCATCAGAACATGAAAATGCAAAAGGAAGCATTAAAAGCAATAAAAATATTTTCTTCATAATCACGTAATTTATTTGTTTCGGCAAAGGTAATCAAAAAAATTTACCCCCAAAAATCTCAAATAACGGCAATAAATAAAAAGCTTGATATTATGAAACTGACAATAAGGGCCATCATCAAATGGGAGCAATTGAACCGGAAGCCGTTTGCATCAATGAATTATGCTGACGCAAATGATATCGCATCCCTTTTCTACACATGTACGCAATCGGATGAGGCCGGGATATCCTTATCCGAATTCAAAAAAAATCTAACAGATGAATCATTAAAAGAAATGATTAAAAATTTTGAGAAGCAAACGGCCATCGCCTCTCAATTTCAGGCGGTTTCAAAAAAGAAAATTGAAGAATCCAAAGATTCAGATCCTGTTTATATCAAAGATTTAGTTCCGGCCCTGGTGATGAATGGTCTGGATGTTCATTTTGCCCTGGATGAAATGGAACTGTATGATATTCCAATATACCTGAAAGCGTACGATCAAAAAATAAGGCGCGAACTTGAATCATCAAGGCTATGGGCTTTTATACAGGTATCACCACACTTATCAAAGAAAATTAAAACCCCCAAAGACTTATATCCTTTCGGCTGGGAAATCGAAGAACAAAAAGAGCAATCCAAAGAAGAACTGGAAAAAGGCATGTCCGTTTTTGAGGCATTTATGAATTCCGGCAAACAAAATCAATAACCATGTCAAAGAAATTATCATTCAGCATAGCGGTAAACCTTCTTGTCGAAAATTTCAAGAAGGGAACAAATACGGTAAAGGATTCTTTGCGATCCATGCAGATGCAAGCGCTAACATTTGCGGCAGCGCTTGGCGCCGGCGGGTTGGGGTTATCCGGGTTATTAACCAGATTCAAAGATGTTGCAAGGGAAACAAGCCGGGTAATAACAGCATTGAAAAACGTATCAAACGGAACGAAAGGATTTGCAGATAATCTTCGTTTCGTCAATGATATGGCAAACAAATACGGTTTGGAAGTAAATGCACTAACCGGAAACTTTGCCAAATTTACGGCATCGGCTACCCAAGCCAATATGCCGATGGAACAACAAAAGAAAGTGTTTGAATCCCTGTCAAAGGCATCCACTGTATTTGGACTTTCGGCAGAAGATGCCAACGGTGTTTTCCTTGCTTTATCGCAAATGATGGGTAAGGGAAAAATCAGTTCAGAAGAACTTCGTAAACAAATGGGCGAACGAATTCCCATTGCCATGCAAGCCATGGCAAAAGCTGCCGGGGTTTCAATGGCAGGACTTGAAAAGCTATTGAAGCAAGGGAAGCTAATGAGTTCGGAAATTATTCCAAAGTTTGCCGACGCCTTGAATGAAATGATACCGAATGTGGACACTGATAACTTGGAGGCATCCCTTAACAGGTTAAGCAACGCTTTCAGGGACATAGTCGATTCGTCCGGCTTTCAAAACAAGTACAAGGCGCTTATTGATGGATTAACTTCACTTCTACAAGCAGCAAGCAAAAACGTTCAAAATATTATTGTCGGAATAGTTGCAGCCATCGGTTTTGTAGTTACCAACGGATTAGCAAAGGTATACAGGGGATATGAAGCCACAGGGCGGCAAATCATAGCAAATGCAACAATCACCCACAATAAACTTAGGGTCGCCGTAGCTGCAAGGGTTGAGGCTGAAAAAAGTCTGGAAGAATTGAAGCTGCAACATGCACAAGCCACAGCCAGTAAACAAATAGCTTTAGTAGCCAAGATCGAGAAACAAAAGCAGTTATTAACTGCCAGAACCGCCCAAGTGAATGCTGCATATGAAAATGCAAAGGCAGCAGCAGCACAAGCAGCAGCCATAAAATCAATGGGAGCTTGGGCTACCGCATGGGCTACCATATCAGGAAGTGCGAAAAAATTAATGACTTCCATCAAAGCCATGTGGAATACATTTGCCCCTGCAATCATCGTATCTGCCATTATTGCCCTTGTAGGACATTTCAAGAATATGCATGATGAGGCTAAAAGGGTTAAAAATATATTTTCCGATTACCGGAAGGAACTGGATAAAATAAAACCCGGTAATGAAGCCATCCAGCTTGAAAAACTTAGGGATATTGCCACGGACATCAATAGATCATTAAAAGAACGGCAATCCGCTTTAGATCAAGTTAACAAATTACTTAATACTAACTTCACCATAGATTCCAAATCCTTAGAAGCAAATGGGGATATAAATTCCCAGATTGAAAGAAGGATTGCATTGCTAAAAGCCCAAGCAAAAGCCGAATATCTAACTACTAAGTTGGTGGATATGGAAGCAAAGCGTGATGAACTGGAAGAAAAAAGGGATAGACTTACAAGGGAAGAAAGAAGTTCAAATGTAAAAGGAAAAGCTTTGATACGTTCCTTCTTAGGGAATGATATTGCCGGATTATTAGGATTTGATACATCAAAAAAGATGCAAGCCGAAATAGATCAAATAAATAAGGTAATATGGGATGCTAACAGGGAACTTGAACGGGCTATCATTGATGGTGGGATAAATAACGAAATAACAAAAACTACAACCACCACTACAGGAAGTGAACCGGATAACAAAGCCCTTCGTGCTGCCGAAAAACGACTTGAAGCATTAAGGAAATTGGATGAAGAAGATCGGAAACGGCAAATTGAAAAATCAAAGTTTGATTTGGATATGCAACAAAAGGCTATTAATCTTCTGGATGATAGTTTTGAAAAACGTATTAAACAAACTTCACTGAATCTAAAAAAAGAGAAACTCGAAATAGAAGAATATCAAAATGATCTTCTAAAACAACAATCCGACTATGCCAAAACGAAATATATCAGTGTACATGGCAATGATACCGGATTTGACGCTTATTTCAAGCAGCTACAGGATAATGATTTCAAAGACAACAATGGCGTATCCATCCTGCCGGAAGGATTACGCCCGGAAGATATTAAAAAACAAGTTGGTGAATTGTTGAGTGCGGCCCAAGCAGCGCAAAAGAAGGGGCTGGCGGACATCAACAAAGATTTATCCCTTATGCTTCGTGAACAGGAATTAATGTTTGCCTCCGACCTGGAACAGAAACTTGCAGAACTGGACAACTACTATAACGAGCAATTAATAAAAGCCGCCGGCAATGCCGAATTGATCGCACAAATAGAAGATAACCGGAAAAGTGAAAAACTGGAAGCCGCTACCGATGATAAGATTCAAAAGCTGGATTTCAGCGAGCAACTGGAAAATGAACGTGCTGCCGGACTTGAATCCATCGGTATGACTGAACTGGTAGAAGAGAAGAAGCTCGAAATTACAAAGAAATACCTGCGGCTAAGAATTGACGCCTTGCAAGAATTGGCTAATGCCGGGAATGAAGATGCCAAAAACCAAATAAAGCTATATCAGGAAGCGCTTAACAAGCTGGACGCAGCCAAGCCGGCAAAAAGTCTGAAAGCATTAGCCGATAAAGCCATATTTGACCGGATAAAGAAAGGATTTGAAAAAGCAGGGGATTCGGCAGACAAAGCAGAGGAAAAAACAACCAGCTTGTTAAGTTCCATATCCCAAAAAGCCGGGCTTGTGGCAAATATCACATCCGAATTACAATCCATGTTTGGCGGACTGGATGAAGGCTTAGACGAAGCATTAAGTGCCGTTGGAAACATTGCGCAAGGCTTTGCTTCCGGAGGCATTGCCGGCGGCGCAATGGCGGTAATCGGAGAAGGGATGAAACTGTTCAATAAAGCATCAGAGGCAGCCGTCCGCCACCAGGAAGCATTGAAAGAAGTTGAAGCCGCCCGGCTTGCATCGCAACGCGCCTACAACCTTCTACTCCTGGAACAAAACCTTTTACTGGAAGAAGCGGTAAGCCTGTTCGGTGAAAAACAAATCACACGCGCCGCCAATGCCGTCTGGAACTACCATGAAAGCCTAAGGCAATTACAAGGCGAAATGCAGGATGACAAGCTGGCGGGAGCCTCCGTTTTAACCGGACACAAGAAAACCGGATTATTCGGATGGGGTAAGGGTAAAGACATTTATTCATCCATCCTGGACGAGTACGACGATATAATAGATAAAGAGGGCAATCTGAATAAGGCAAGGATTCAAAACATCCTTGATACGCGGACAATGAGCGAAGAAACAAGAAACTACCTGCAAAACCTCCTTGACCTGAGCGATTCCGCAGAGGCGGCGCAAGAAGAATTGAATAACTATTTACAAAGCACCTTCGGAGCTTTGGGCGATGACATCATGACATCCCTGGAAAACGCCATCAAAGATAAGGGCGTCGACGCATGGGAATCCTTTGGCGACGCAGGGGCGAAGGTGATTGAACAATTAGGGAGGCAAATAGCCTATGAATTGTTTTTTGCCGATAAATTCAAAGAACTGCAAAGCCAGCTTAAAGCCATTTACGAAAGCGGGAAAAGTCCCGAAGAAATTTCAAGCGAAGCGGCAGACCTGATAGGAAAATTCTACCAAGGCATCGGACCAACGATGGAGTTGGCGCAAGGTTTCATGGAAAACATGAAAGAAGAAGCCAAAAAATACGGCTTTGACCTTTGGAATGATGGAAACGGGACTTCACAAACAGCCTCATCCGGCAGCTCCCAAAGCATGGATCAGGATACAGGGGATAGATTGGACGGCAGGTTTGCGGCCTTGCAAATGTCCGGGTTACGGATGGAAGGGTTTCTTTCCACACTGACCATAAGCAGTAAAAACATATTCAACATGACTATTTCCATAAATGATGAGTTGCAAAAGCATACCAACCTGTTTAACGAAATAAAAAAGATACAATTAAACAGCTTTTATGAAATCGAAGGGACAAAAGATGTTTTAGAAAATATATCCGGCGTGTTGGAAAAAATTGATAAAAATACAAGCAAACTATGAATATGACAGGACAATTATACATAAACGAAAAAGACGCCTGGTTAACATGGGGTGCATTTCTGGTTGCTGATTCGTTGGATAACCTATTGTTGCCGGCTTCACCCAAAGCATACACTGAAAATAATTTTAGAAGTCAGGATGGAAAACAGGTTTTTATTGTCAACACCAAGAAAGATGCAAGGGACGTGCAGGTGGAATTTTGTATTCTGGCTGCATCACGTGAAGAATATCTGGTTGCTTATAAAAACTTCGTGGATGAACTAAGCGACGGAATGGTAACATTCAGAATTCCTTCAATAAGTATGGAATTCAAACTTACAGTATCCAGTTACCTAAGCCTGGGACATTACGGAAAGTTCGGAAAGTTATCAATCCGTTTCAATGAATCGTATAGTGTCCCGGTGGTATTCGATGCCTTATCTACAGAAGAAACGGATTTGATATTAACAGAAGAAGGCAAAACAATTATAATTTGATATATATGGCAACAAATATAGATATACAGGGAATACCTATTTCAAGATTACCAAGGGAAGCCAGTACGGCCGGGATAGATGTATCCGGGGCAAAATCCGGCAGGACTGTAAAGGTAAGCCTTGATTTACTGGCTACCAAAACAGAACTTCAAAACATAGAAAATAACCGGAAAGGTTATTTTTCAACAGAAGCGGAACTGAATGCAGCATACCCAACCCCCAAAGTTGGATGGTACGCCTATGTCGGATCAAGCGGAACAATATGGAAAGAATCAAGCGGAATATGGGTTAATAGCGGCGAGCCTATACCTGATGATGTCGATTTGTCGTTATATGCCAGGCAATCCGACCTGGAGGCCGAAGCCGCCGCGCGCTCCTCCGCCGACTCGACCCTGGGAGCGGCGATCGGCAATGAAACGATCGCCCGTTCCTCCGCCGATACCGGCATACGGAACGCCGCCGACATCTACAACGTCACCCAGAAAGTCCCCTTGCAGTCCGGTTATTACACCCCCGCTACCGCCAGGGCCGCCGTACCCGCCGCCATTCGGAAGAAAGGACTGATCATCACTTACCAGACCGGCGCCTCAAGCTGGAGAACCGAACAGTTTTTTCAGGGCGAGCTAGCCGCCTGG
>JAISOJ010000010.1 GCA_031275735.1 Dysgonamonadaceae bacterium | reverse complement strand
TTTTGGCTATCTTTGCCCATAAGTTGTATGTTTTATTGTCTTACAACAACAAAATTACAACTTTGGGGCGACCTGCAAGGGCCGACCTTTTTTTATCCCTGATTTTTTAGTCGGTCAGTAGTGGAAAAAAATATGTTCTGAGTTGTGAAAATAGAGATTTAGCAATATTCACTATTAAATCTTTAATGTAATTAGACGAAATTATCAATTATATTAATTCTACTTTATAAACGTTATCAGCGATTCTGGGAGAAATAAAGATTCAATTATAAATAATTGAAAATAAAAAGGATAAAAAAACAGGGAAAATAAAAAATTCCGGCTAATTTTACAGGATAAGACAAAACAGGTTTTTCGGCAATTAAGTGTTTGATACTGAGTAGTTAACTGCAACGTTCTTTCATTTTATAAAAAATTAAAACACATATTAAGTTATGAATTTTCAATGTTCATGGGATTCAACCGTTATCTCCATTACTGCAATTACTTCTGTTGTAGTATTATCTGTAGCGATTATGTTTCTTGTAAAAATGGTTCATTATAAAAGAAACGAAGAGAAACTTTACGCTGGAGGATGTTTATTGGGCGCCGTATTATCCATAATCGCTTTATCTTTCCCGGCATTATATACTCCGTTAAGCGTATCTGTCAAAGATAAAACCATTCAAATTCACAGAATCGTAGGAAATATTGTTATTCCTTTCAATGAAATCGCAGAAATTCGGAGAACTGATGCTTCCGACACAAAAAACAGTACAAGGAAATTTGGTTCGGGAGGCGATTTCGGTTATCTTGGAAAATTCAGTAGCTCCCAATTAGGAAATTATCAAATGTATGCAACGGATGCTTCAAAAAGGATTTTGGTGAAAAACAATAAAGGTGAATGTTTGATTTTCAGTTGCGACAGGCCGGAGGAACTTCTCAAAATGGTAAATAGTGTTATCCCAACAATACCAAGATAGGTTCTTAAGTGGAGAGTAAAAAATTGAACTGACCAGGACTTACTAACTTTTTGTCCACTATCCCAATCCATTTGTCCACCTCCCGTCAAACATTCATCCCTTACATTTGTAATGTATAATTACATTAATTTTAATTTCGGTTATATCATGAAAAAAATTTTTACTCTCATTTTATTAGGGGGCGCATTGATATACAATGCAAAAGCCCAAACATTGCTTTATTCAAACGATTTTGAACAAGGCGTTAACGATGCGGTTATTATCGGAAACGGAGTTATTGAAGACGACAGTAACCCGCTTTTAGGTAAAGTGTTTCACAATGCAGCCGGCGGACAAGCCATCCGTAGCAATTATCTGCAATTGCCTGCTACTATTTTTGCCGATCTGCAAACTGCGGCAACCAATGCCGTAAGCATTTCTTTCTGGGTAAACAAAGGAACGGCTGTCGATTATTTTTGGACGCCGCTTTTTTCCGCTTATGGCGCCGCGCCGGTTGACGGAGTAAACACATGGCCTATGATGATTCTCCAAAGTCGTGGGATAGTACAGGTCAATCATGCCGGTTGGTGTGATTTCACCGACGCCCAGAATGTGGCCGGTACAAATACCGTGTCAACCGAGTGGTTGGACGATAACAGTTGGCATTTTTATACGGCTGTTTTCACGCTCGGCAATGTAAAGGTGTATATCGACGGTACGGTAATGAACGAATGGAACTTGAACGGAGACGAAGCAGGCGGTTCGACAAGCGGTTTATTTACCAACGGTTCGGCGTTGACCTATATCTGTTTAGGCGGTAATCAGGCATGGGACTGGGCAGATCCCGATCCGGCTTATCTTTTTGATAAAGTAAGGATTCATGCCGATGCATTGACAAAAGAACAGATTGATGCATTGATTGCAGCCGATAATGCGGTTATACCCAAAATCGCTTTTGAAACGGTACGCATTGCTTACAATGCGTCGAACGATTTGATTACCGTCACAGGATTGACCGGTAGTGAAAAGGTGGAACTAATCAACGTTGTGGGACAAAAAATAAATGTTCCTAATCCGTCGATTATTCCCACCGGAAATTTAAGCAAAGGAGTTTATGTTTTAAAGGTAAGCAAAGGAAGCAAATTTAAAACGCAAAAGTTAGCGATAAATTAAATTTGCGACCATTTGAATTGACAATCGACGGAGTCAATAGTACCCCTTTCGAGTGTTTTTTCTATAAAAAAGGCTTTCCTTCCCACCGCGGGGAGGAAAGTTTTTTTGTTTGATGCGCCGACGATCCTAATCCTTAAATTTATCCACTATCTAAATCCATTTGTCCACCACCATACCCATATTCTTCCTTTAAATTTGCAGTGTAAAAAATACACTTTTTAAATTTAATAATATCATGAGAAAATTCTTTGCACTCGTTTTAGTGTTGCCTTTCGTCCTTTACTCCTGTCAGAAATGGGGAGAATGGGACGATCCGAGCGGCAACCAGAAAAATCCGGTGCCACCGGATGCTTCTGTTAAAGTCATTGCCCATTTTCCGTTCGATACGGATTTAAATGCAATCGACACAGATATAAGCGGTGAAACTACGGTTTTGGACGGCGGAACGAAACCGGAAATCACAGATGACCCTCTCAGAGGCGGAGTATTGCATCAAAATGGAGGCTATACCCGTTTCAAAAACCCCATGCAAGGTCTTGACGTAGCCCAAGGCGCTTCTCTAAGTTTTTGGGTGAAAATGCCCGAGATAGATCTTAACGGAGCATTATTCTCATTTTTAAACGACGAAACGAAAAGCGCTTTGTATTTTACCGGAAATGCCTGGTTGAACTACAAAGGCGCGGAAGACGGATTTGAGATTAACAATCCCAAGACAGTTCTAACCGGCGTTTTACTTCCCGATCAATGGCATTTTGTAGCCGTTACACTCACTTACGATGGCTACGGGATTTATGTAGATGGCGAAAAGCTATACGAAAACAATGCCGGTGATCTTGATTATTCAAATATGGTTGACCTGATAACCGCCGCTCCTTATTTTTATTTGGGATACGGATCGTCGACAAAAACCCAAGAAGTCTATTTCGACGATGTAAAGATTTATAAAAATCAGATTTCATCGTCTGAAACACAACCGGTTGTAACGCTTCCCGAACCCGTATATCTGCATACGTTCGATATCGCCAATACGGCTACCATTGTAGGAGGCGGTAATTTCGTTCCCGCTACGGATGAAGAGTTTGGAATTGTATTCCAAAATGCCGCCGGAGGAATGCGCGAAAATTACTTGCAGTTGCCCGAAGATGTATTATCCCATTCCGTCGCAACAAAAGCATTAACGGTCGGCGTATGGGTCAATGCTTCCAACGCAGGCGCATCATCTGTTTATATGTGGTCGCCTCTCTTTACGGCTTATGGAGCGCCTCCTGCTGATAATGGAAATACCTGGCCGATGTTGGCTTTGCAATATCGCGGAGTAGTACAAGTGAATTGCAACGGATGGTGCGACTTTACTGATGCACAAAACATAAAAGGAGTTAATACGCTCTATCATGATGCTGCCGACTGGTTGGTCGACCATCAATGGCATTATTACACAGCTACCTTTACCGAAACAACTGCCAAAGTGTTCTTCGATGGTGTAGCGGTAAACGAATGGGAAGTCAGCGGTAGCGGTGGAGGTTCGGAAATCAAAGGATTGTTCAGCAACGGAGCCGATTTGAAATACATTTGTTTGGGTGGTAATCAGGCGTGGGACTGGAGCGACCCCGATCCCGGATTTATGTTCGACGATATTGTCATTTATAATGTGGAATTGAGCGCAGAACAAATCGGCATGATCATTGCCGAAAAATACGGCGCTAATAAATAAAATGTTAATTTTTAAAGATACTGATATATGAAACAATCATGTTTAACAAACACCCAAGAGGATGAGGATACGTATTCGTCTACTTTTCAACTCGTTAACTCGTTAACTTGTCACTCGTCACTCGTCACTTATTCACGTATGAAACAGATTATATTAATCCTATTGTTTTTTTGCGCAACTACCTTGGCGTTTGCGCAAAACAAAACAGTATCCGGTGTGGTAAAAGATTCGCAGGGAGAAGTCGTGATCGGCGTCAGCGTATTGGAAAAAGGTACGGGAAACGGCACAGTTACCGATTTGGATGGCGCTTACCGACTGAATGTGCAGGCAGGAGCCGTACTACAATTCAATTACGTAGGCTACACAAGCGTCGAGATCACCGTAGGATCTGCAACAGTCTATGATATTGTCCTGACGGAAAATATTCAATTGGAAGAAGTGGTAATCGTGGGATACGGCCAGCAAAAGAAAGAGTCGGTGGTCGGCGCTATATCGCAACTCAATAATACGGAATTACTGAAATCGCCCGCAGCCAATATTTCACAAGCAATAGCCGGAAAACTTCCGGGTGTGATTACTTCGCAAACTTCCGGAGCTCCCGGTAGCGACGATGTAAGCATATATATACGTGGACGGGCTTCTTTCGCCGGCGATGGTCAGCCGCTTGTAATGGTAGATGGTGTCGAACGTGCTTTCTCGCAAATCGCTCCGGACGATATCGAAACTATTTCGGTATTGAAAGACGCTTCGGCAACGGCAGTTTATGGCGTTCGCGGCGCTAACGGCGTAATATTGATTACGACCAAACGAGGTAGTGCAAACCAAAAGCCAATCGTCAGTCTGACAGCCAACTTCCAGATACAATCGCCTACCCGCTGGGATAACTATCTCGATTCGTATCAATCCGTAACACTCTTGGAAGAAGCGCTGGCTAATGACGGACTGCCTTCCCAGTTCTCAACGCAAGATTTGGAAATGTACAGGAAATCGGTTGCCGGAGAATTGTCCGGAGCCGAAGCGATGATGTATCCAAATGTGGACTGGTACGACTACATACTGAATAGAACCGCTCCTGCCCAACGTTACAATGTAAATATACAGGGTGGAACCAAACGGGTGCGGTATTTCGCTTCGGGCGAATATTACAATCAAGACGGATTGATCAAGAATTTCAGCACCGACCAGTACGGCAACAGTTCCAATTCGTCTTATCAACGTTACGCTTTCCGAGCCAACTTGGATTTCCTGGTAACAAAAGACTTAACGGTTTCCGTTAATTTCGGAACGCGGTTTGAAGAGCGGCAAGGAGCCAATACGAATGATTTTAGACCCATATTTAGTGAAATTTATTATGAACTGAACCATACGCCCGGCTGGCTGTTTCCTGTAGCTTATACTATAGGAAGCGGGGAGGAGAAACAAACGCTTTATGGCGGTAATTCACAGAATCAGAACAATATTGCAGGCCGCTTGGCCAAAGGCGGTTTTTACCGGCAGACCAACACAATCAATGAAACCAATTTCATCGTCGATTATAAAATGGATTGGCTGACGAAAGGCTTGTCGGCCAAAGCGATGGTTTCGTTCGACTACGATTCGTGGTATCGCCGGCTCTTTACCGCCGACTTCACTACTTACGAATTATTATCGTATGACAATGGCGTTTATAATTTCGCTAAATACAACACTGATACGGAATTAGCATATGATGGCGACAACCAGACAACTACCATGAAGGTTTATATGGAATACGCCTTAAATTATGTCCGTACCTTTGGAGTACACGATGTGACCGGTTTGTTGCTTTACAATCAGAACGATTACCGCTACCAAGCCGATTTGGCAAAGCGCTATCAAGGCTTGGTCGGACGTGTAACTTACGGTTACGACAATCGTTACCTGGCAGAAGTAAATTTCGGTTACAACGGTTCGGAAAACTTCATGAAAGGCCGGCGCTTTGGCTTTTTTCCTTCTTTTTCGCTGGGATGGCGGTTGAACAACGAAAGTTTTATGGAAACTACTTACGACTGGTTGGACAACCTGAAATTGCGTGTCTCTTACGGCGAAGTAGGAAATGACGAATACCGCGTCAATAACGTCTTGCAACGCTTCTTGTATGTTCCGGTCTGGACACAGAGGGGAACAACTTATGTTTTCGGTAACGGCGGCTCGCAAGGCGGCATTTATGAAAGTCAATATCCCAACTACTTCGTCACTTGGGAACGGGCGAAAAAATACAATGCCGGTATCGAGTTCGGTCTGTTCCGTAACTTATTGTCGGGAAGCGTGGACGTATTTACTGAAAACCGGAACGATATTTTGACGCAACGGCTTTCTACCCCGCAATGGGTGGGTGTGAACATCGCTGCCGCTAATTTGGGAAAAACAAGGAACAGCGGCTTCGAAATTGAACTCTCGCACCGCCATCGCATAGTTCCCGGATTAAATTACTTGGTTAAAGCGAATTTCACTCATGCTAAAAACAAGATTATTTCCATGGACGAGCCGGAAGCGAAAACCGATTACAGGAAAGAGGAAGGACATCCCATTAAACAATATTTCGGTCTGGTGTGCGAAGGATTTGTAACTGCTGCCGATTTGGCAAATCCCAATTTCCCTGTATCTTCTTTCGGAAATGTAAAAGTAGGTGATTTGAAATACAAAGACATGAACAATGACCACTTTATCGACGAACGCGACATTACGTTCGTCGGTTACAGCGATATTCCCGAAAACAGTTATTCGCTTACGTTGGGAATGGATTGGAAAGGTTTGGCTTTCAGCATCATGTTTAGCGGCGTCGATCACGTATCGCGTTATTACGACGCCGAAGCTCAGTTTGCCTTTATCAATGGAGGAAAGGTTAAGGAACGGCATTTGCAACGATGGAATCCGGCGCTGTCCGAAAATGAAAATCTGGCAAATGCCCAATACCCGCTTCTGCACTACGATGAATACGGTTCTCACAATCAGCGGATAAATTCGTTTTTCTTGCAAAACGGCGCTTTCGTCCGTTTGAAAAACATTGAATTGAGTTATACGCTTCCCCGACGGATCACGAAAAAATGGGCAGATGAATTACGCTTTTATGTAAATGCCAATAACTGGGTTACATGGGACCATTTGGACGGATTAATTGATCCCGAAAGCAATGGATCCAATAAATACCCGATTATGAAAGCAATGAACTTTGGAGTTAATGTTAAATTCTAATATACAATGTCATGAAGAAATCAATCTTATATATGCTTCTCTGTTCGTTTATTGCAGCAATCGCTTTTACTTCCTGCGAAGACATGTTCGGCGATTTTCTGGATAAACAACCCAGCAACGAATTGACGGAAACGGAAACATTTTCCTTGTGGACAAATGCTTCCAAATTCCATTACGACATCTACAATTTCCTGAGGAACGGTGCCGGACGCATCAACGACTCGTGGATGGATGCGGCGACCGACTTGGCGGAAACCAGTTATGCGCAGTGCGGAACCCGTTACAGCTTCAATGTAGGCAATTATTATGCCAGCGCCGGTGCCCCGGAACTAACGGAAACTTGGGAACATTATTACCGCGGTATCCGGAAATGTAACATGTTGTTGGCTCATATCGACGACGTACCGAAATCGGCCGACGACACCCCGGAAATCTACGAAACGAACAAAACGAATTTCAAGTCGGAATCCCGGTTCCTGCGGGCCTGGTTCTATTGGGAATTATTCCTGCGCTACGGTACCGTTCCGATTATCACTGATGTATTGGATCCCGACGGCGATTTATTGACAGGATACACCGAACGGCCAAGCAATGAAACATTCGTCAATTTCCTATTGAAAGAATTAACCGAATGTGAAAGCGGGTTAATGGATAAACCTACCGAAAACGAACGCATCGGCCGAATCTGTAAACCAATGGCAAGCGCGTTACGCTCGCGGATATTCCTCTATATGGCCAGCCCGCGCTACAACGTAAAAACCTGGCAGGAAGCAACCGACGCTGCTTACTCTTTTATAGAAACCTACGGAAGCCAATACGGTTTATATACCGGAACAGAGGATGTAGTCCTGTTGCCTGCACACGCCGGCAATAATGAAATTATCTTCTGGCGTAACGATGATCAAATCGGATGGTCGGATATTTACAACGATACGCCGGTAGGCGAAGGAGGGCGGGGCGGTTTATGTCCTTCCCAGAATTTGGTGGATATGTACGATATGGCCAACGGTCAATCACCTTTTGCGGAATACGATGATACCGGCGCACCGGTTTACAACGGCACATCCACGCCGGCCGTTTCCCCCGCCGGAGGATACAATGACGCCGACCCCTACACCGGACGCGATCCGCGTTTCTACAAAACCGTGCTTTATCACCAGTCGGTTTGGAACAACAGCGCCATCAACGTTATCAAAGGTGGAAGGGATAATCCTGTGGGAAATACCAACGCTACTCCCACCGGCTATTACATGCGGAAATATATTCCCGAAAATATCCTTTACAACAATCACAGCAACACAAGTTTCCGGAACTGGATTTTCATCCGTTACGCCGAAATCCTGTTGAATTATGCGGAAGCCATGAATGAAGTGAAAGGGCCTTGCCCCGAAGTGTTCAACGCCTTGCAACAAATCCGCGACCGCGCCGGAATAACGGCAAAAGTAGCCGATCGTGCCGATTTGCAGACGAAGGACGCTTTGCGAAAATTTATCCGCAAGGAACGCACCGTCGAACTGGTTTTTGAAGACCATCGCGCATGGGATGTTCGCCGATGGAATGTGGCGGAGAAAGCGCTCGCTCGTTTTATTTACGGCGTAGAAGTAACTGCCGGTACGGGGGGAGAAGCGGTCTATACCCGCAAAATTGCTCAAAACAGAATATTCATGGAAAAAATGTACCTTTATCCGATTCCCGAAACGGAAGAATGGAAAACAGGAATTGCAAATAATCCGGATTGGTAATTAAATAAATCGAATAAATTATGTGGAAAATCAAGTATACACTCATTATTGCCGTATGGCTGGCAGCACAGTTGCTATACGCACAATCGCCGAAAACATTAGACGGCCGTATTGTTGATGAAAACGGTAATCCGGTAGCGGGAGCCATTGTCAATGTAGCGGAAGAAAGCCGGATAGCCTTGTCCGGTAAAGACGGTTATTTCCATCTGAAAAACGTGAAACCGGGCGACGAAATCATTATAACCCGCCAAGGTTATTTTCCCGCTTCGGCTACGGCGGATTTTTCAGACAGTTTCAGCGTGGAATTGAAGGCCGACAACGACGAATACAAACATACCACGCCGATTCCTTTTGGACGGAAACAAAAGAAATTTGTTACGGAAGCAACCTCCGTCGTTTCCGGAGAAGAATTGGAAAAGCACCCTGTTACGGTATTGCAAAATGCCTTTACAGCGACACTTACAGGCGTAGAAACACTTGAAATGCAGTCGGAGCCCGGATGGTCGGAATCGGCCTTATACATCCGGGGTTTACATACTATGAATACGAGCGCTCGCGCTCCTCTCATTATTGTGGACGATATGGAACGGGATTTGTCTTTCCTCGACGCCTATCCCATTGAATCGATTACCGTTCTGAAAGACGCCGCCGCTACCGCCATATACGGAATGCGCGGGGCAAATGGTGTAATTCTGGTAACAACCAAACGGGGCGCGGCAGGAAAAACCAAAGTAAACTTCACGCAAGAATTCGGCTATCAAACAACTGCCGGCATACCGGAATCGCAAAATTCCTACAATTACGCATTAAGCCGTAATCAGGCATTGTATTTGGACGGTTTGCAACCCGAATTTTCGGACGAAGACATACAACATTATTACGAAGTCGCTAACGGCACGCTTGACCCTTCGTTAAGATACAAATATTTCAATACAAACTGGCACGATGTGATGTTGCGCGATTTGGCGCCCCAACACCGCACCAACCTATCGGTCAGCGGTGGAAACGACCGCGCGAAGTATTTTGTATCGGCTTCATACCTGCGACAGGAAGGCCTATACGATACGAAATGGACGGAATGGAATGATGCTTATTCGACACAACATGTATTAGACCGTTTCAACCTTCGTTCCAATATCGACTTGAATGTCAACAAATACCTCGATGTATCCATGGATCTGGGCGGACGTATCGACAATATTTCCCAACCGGGCATCGACGTTTGGAATATCTTTACTTGGGGAGCAGGAGAAAACAAACCGATCTTTCCGGTATTCTGCCCGAACGGCAGTTTCTTCATGCCTACCGAAAGCGACAGCAAGAACGGAGCAGCCCAAATTGCCGGACGCGGAATCGAAAACAACCGTCGTCGCAATCTTTATACCAATGTGACGGCTACCGGCGATTTAGGCGACTTGATCAAAGGCCTGAAAGCCAAATTGACAGTTGGTTTCGATTCTTACGAAACTTTCCAGTCGGTACAGCAGGCGGATATCGACGTGTATTCCTATAATTACGGAGCGGCGGTCGATGACCCTTCCGGATACACCTACACCCGTATGCGCACAGGTATCGCTTTACCGAATCCGACAACCACACCGCGGGATTATTACTACAATATCAACATGCGCGGCGGATTGGATTATAATCGTACTTTTGGGAAACATGCGATTAACTCGCAGGCTTTTATCCGTACCTACAAAAATGTGGTTCGCGGACAAAACTCTTCCAACCGTTATCTCTCGTATAACGGGACGGCTACTTATGTGTACGACAATCGTTATATTCTTTCGGGAAACCTGTCGTATATGGGTTGCGATAATTTCGCTCCCGACGAACGTTTCGCCGTTTTCCCCGGTATTTCGGCCGGTTGGGCGCTTTCCGAAGAATCGTGGATGAAAAATATCGGATTCGATTTATTGAAACTTCGTGCTTCGTACGGACGGGCGGGGCAGGCCAATATTGGAGTAGACCGCTATCCCTTCCAAGGAACGTATATGGAAGGCAACGGATATAATTTCGGAGCTTCACAAACGTCTTGGCAAGGCGCTTACGAATCGGCTACCGGAAACAAGAACGCCAAATGGGAGATTTCCGATATGGCAAACATCGGATTGGACTGGGATATCGCAAATAAAAGATTCTACGGCGCTGTTGATGTTTTCAAGGAATGGCGTTCTAATATCCTGGTTACGCGTTCCACCATTCCGGAAGGTCTTTTTGCCGCCACTGTTCCGCAGGACTCTTATGGAAAAGCGGAAACCAAAGGGATCGAAATGACTTTGGGACATACCCATAAAATAGGTAACTTTCAATATTTTCTGGAAGGTATGTTGACGTATAATACCAATAAAATTACGGAAATGGACGAAGTGGCTCCCGATTATGCCTATCAGGCGCTTACCGGACATCGCATCGGCAGTGTTTTGACTTTGAATTGGATACAATGGGCTTCCGATCCGGATTTGATTCCTACCTCGCATCAGGATGCTATCGACCATCCCGAAAAATATCCCTGGCATGCAGCCGGAAAGTACAAACTGGGAAATGCAGTGTTTGAAGACAAAAACAACGACCGGATTATCGATAGTTACGACAAATATCACATCGGCTTTCCTTCTGCTTCCGACAACCGTATTCCGGAAATTGTTTCAAGTATGAAAGTAGGTTTTGAAGTCTACGGTTTTGATGCAAGGGTAGTTCTTACGGCTTATCTGAACCGGACAGTGGAAACACGCGAAAATATGGATGCCGGTTTCGGCTGGGGCGGCACGTCAACACATGCCGTAACAAATACCTGGGGCTATTACAATGACGACCCGACCGACCCGCGCAATATCAACGCCAAATATCCGCGTTTGTCCACTTCATTCAGCGATATCGACCGGAATTATCCTTACAACCAATCGACTATCTGGCTGGTAAACGGCGATTTTCTGTCGTTGCGTAATATTGAAGTCGGCTATTCGCTACCGGAAAAACTCATCTCCAAACTTTTCTTGACGAAATGCCGTCTCTATTTCAGCGCATACAACTTGCAGGTATGGAGTCATCTGCCGAAAGGTTTTGACCCGGAAAATCCTACCAATTATATTTGGGCTTATCCAAAAACAAAATCGTTTTCCATTGGTATAAATCTAGGATTCTAAATACAATTACGAATATGAAACGCAATATAAAAAATCAAAGTCATTGGTTAATCATATTAATCACATTAATTACAGTTCAGACAGGATGCAGTGATTTCCTGGACAAAGAATACGATGCTTCCCTTTCCGAAGATAAAGTGTTCGGCAATCAAACGTTGACACGCGAATTTCTGAGCAATATCTACACCAATTTACCCGACGGAATAGCCGGTTATAGTGATGATCAGTTTTTGGGCGCTTCGCGCGATTGCATGACCGATAACGCTACCTCTTTCTGGGGTTTGCACTATTTCAACAAAATCAATCTGGATGCTTATACGGCAGCCGACCATCCCTTGCTCGGTTTCTGGAATACCGATTTCTCCGGTATCCGGAAATGCAATACTTTCTTAAAAAATGCCAGGGCAAGTGTTGTAGGTAACGCTTCGGTAGCAGGCGACGACAATCATCTCTACGACCGTTATTGTGCGGAAGCCCGTTTGCTCCGGGCGATTTTTCATTTCGATTTAGTGTGCTGGTTTGGTAACGCTCCCATTTTGGGCGAAGATGAAAGCGGAATACCGATTGTACTGGATATGAACAATCAGGCGCAAATGAATATGTCGCGGCAACCGGCAACCGAGGTTCTGCAATGGGTAGCCGACCAGTGCGATGCTGTAAAAGATTTGTTGCCTTTCCGTTACAGTAATGAAGACATCAATTGGGGCAGGGTGAACGGAGCTGCCGCTTATGCTCTCAAATCGAGGGCTTTACTCTATCGGGCTTCGGCTTTGAACAATCAAGGTAACGATAAATCGTATTGGGAAGCGGCCGCCCAGGCTGCGCAGGATTTTATCACCCGCAATCAAGCGCAAAGCAAACCATATAGCTTGTATGGCGATTACCAGAAATGTTTTTACGAAAATCCGACTTACAACAACGAAATCATTTTGTCGCGTTCGCTTTGGAACACCAACCGGATTGATCTGCAATTGCTGCCTCCCGGGTTTACCGGCTCGGTATCGGGCGCCGGACGCACCAATCCGACGCAAAATTTCATTGATTGCTTTGAAATGTCTAACGGCAGACGCATCGACGAAGCCGGTTCGGGCTATAATCCGGCCGATCCTTACGCCAATCGCGATCCGCGTTTGGAAGCAACCATATTCCATCACGGATCAATATGGGGACGCGCCGATCAAGGCGAACAGCGCCAGGTAGATATTCATTTCAATTCAGCAACTGATAAAGGCGCCGACTACCGCGAATCAATGGGTGGGACCTATACGGGTTATTACCTTAAAAAATTCGTTAATCCGGATTTGATTCTCAAGGCACCGCAAAATTTTCCTCACTCCTGGATTATTTTCCGTTATGCCGAAATCCTGTTGAATGCGGCAGAAGCCATCAATGAAGCTAACGGTCCGGCCAATGCTTACGCGTATGTCAATCAGGTAAGAAATCGCGTAGGAATGCCTGTTTATCCAGACTTGTCGCAAGAACAATTCCGGCAGCGCATTCGGAACGAACGCCGCGTGGAATTGTCATTTGAAGACCATCGCTTTTTTGACTTACGCCGTTGGCGGCTCTATGATGGAATAACTGCTCAAAATGAGTTGTCTAAACCCCGCTACGAACAGTTGTTGAATATGTACGGCGTACAGGTAACTGTTTCCGGTAATCAACCGGCTTATAACTTTACCGGCGCTCCGGGAACTCAAGGAAACGATATGGATCTTCGCGTCTTCAATAATCCGAAAAACTATTATTTTCCGATTCCCGACAGCGAAGTAAAGCGCGCTCCCAATCTGGGACAAAATCCGGGGTGGGAAGTCAATACCGGCAATTAAAATAAAGAAAAACGGTATAAAAATTGATAATATGTTAATAAAATCCCGCAAATATTGTTTTTTCTTTCTATGGGCATCGCTCGTTTGTTTATGGTATGGTTGCTCGGAAGAACCTAGTAATCAGGAAGATCCGGATGGAATTGTTGTCGTCGGTCCTCCCGATCCGGAGGAGAATAACAATCCTTTGGATAACTTTGCAGCTCCTGATTACGGCGACGATTATGCGGCTATTGCCGCTTGGAGTGAACGTAACAGATGGAATCTAGCCAATGTACACGACCCAACGGTAGAAAAATGCGGTGATTATTATTACATGTATCAAACCGACGCATCGTATGGAAATGTCCATGGAGGGCATGGGCATTTCTTTTGCCGTCGGTCAAAAGATTTGGTTAATTGGGAATTTCGGGGAGCTACTATGAGCGACGTACCCTATTGGGTAAAAGATACGCTGAATAACATGCGAAGCCGTTTGGGACTACCGGCCATTAACAATCCTTCTTATGGATATTGGGCGCCGGTGGTTCGCAAAGCAGGGAATAAATACCGGATGTATTATACGATTGTCGTTGATAATTATATCCAAACAGGAAAACAGGCTACATCAGCTAATTTTGATAATTCGTGGACCGAACGCGCTTTCATCGGATTAATGGAAACCGACGATTTAGCAAGTAATCTATGGACGGATAAAGGGATGGTCGTCTGCTCCGCTTCCGATAGGGGAACGAATTGGTCGCGTCCCAGCCTCAATAATTGGGACGCATACTTCAAATGGAACGCCATCGATCCTTCTTTTATCATTACACCCGAAGGCGAACATTGGTTGATTTACGGTTCTTGGCATTCGGGAATCGTCGCCTTGCCCTTAGATCCGGAAACCGGCAAACCGGCACATTTGGGCGAACCGTGGATAACAGCCGCTTTACCGGATTACGGTACACGCATTTATACCCGAAACAGCAATAGCCGCTGGCAGGCCTCCGAAGCGCCGGAAATCATTTATAATGTCGAAACCGGTTATTATTACCTGTTTCTGGCTTACGATGAATTATCGGTTGCTTACAACACGCGCGTATGCCGTTCACGATCGATCACCGGCCCTTATACAAGTTACAACAACGCCACCATCAGCGCCGGAGGCCATATTTATCCTTTGCTGACGCATCCCTATAAGTTTAATCAACATTCCGGTTGGGTAGGTATTTCGCACTGTTGCATTTTCCAGGACGACGCCGGTAATTGGTATTACAGTTCGCAAGGCCGTCTACCCGCCAATACGAATGGGAATGCTTACAGCAACGCCATCATGATGGGGCATGTCCGCAAAATCCGCTGGACGGACGACAGCTGGCCTGTTGTGATGCCCGAACGGTACGCCGCTGTTCCGGACGTAACAATTGAAGAAAACGAATTAATAGGAAGTTGGGAAAATATCACGTTAAAATACGATATAGGCGAGCAACAAACATCCCAAACGCTCACCTTGGCAAGCAATCATACCGCTACGGGCATTTTATCCGGCGCCTGGTCATGGGATGTTGACAAAAAAATCCTGACTATCGGTAATCAAAAACTCTATGTGGAACGCGAAGTGGATTGGGAAAGCTCACCGCGTAAACATACCTTAGTGTATGCCGGTCTGAATCAGTCGGGAGAATCTTTATGGGGAAAACAAATTAATTAACTCTCACTGCCGGCAAATATCGACATTTTCGTAAATCGAAGGTGGTTTGCCTTGAAGAAGTACCCGTCTGTTGTGAACAATGTCGCCCGGACAATAAAGTTTTTTGTCTATTATCAACTATTTTTCAGCGCCTTGAATAGCATTGACTACACCAAAATGAAAACCGGAAACTTCTTCAATTTCAATTCTTTGCATCGTATCGCTCATTAAAAATGATATTAAAGTTACTGAATTTTTTTCTTTTATTAGTATATCCCTGAATATTTTTGTAATTTTGCCTATCAAAGTACAAATAATAGTTTAGAAGTATGAAATGTTTTCTGTTATTTTTAATTTTCCTGCCGTTTACTGTTTATTCACAATCGCTTGATGAAGCAAAAAAACTGTATGCAGAAGGAAATTACGCCAAAGCTTTAC
>JAISOJ010000100.1 GCA_031275735.1 Dysgonamonadaceae bacterium | reverse complement strand
CGTTCGCTTGGGCGATTTCGGAGCCTTTCAAGTAAGGATTGAGAGCGAAGGCGTCGAGAAAAAAGAAAAATATACGGTTTCTTTGATTAAATCAAAGAAAGTGGTTTTTCGTCCGGGCGCAAAATTGAAAGAAATGCTGAATGATTTGGAATTTGAAATTGTAAATTAAGTTTATTATAGTGTCTAGTACATTGATGAGTAATAAGTATAACAGATAAAGGATAAAATTTTTAACATTAATATAAAAAACAAATGAAAACAAAAGTATTATTATTTAATTTGAGTTTAGCAATTCTAGTGTTTGTTTCGGGATGTGGAAGTTCGAAAATTGACGTTCCTTTTTCAAAATTTAAAACAGACAAAAACTATTTAAGAGCCGTAGGAAGCGGCGTAAGCCCAGACATGGCAATCGCAAAAAAAATTGCGCTCCAAAATGCAAAAGCGGAAATCGCAAGTAGTATTCAATCTGTTTTTAATCAGGTCAATACAGCATATTTCGAGCAGTATGGCGTAGGCGCGACTCCCGATTTATCGCAAAAAATTGAAGGGATGAGCCAAGATGTTGTTTCACAAGTTCTTTCTAATGTGAGAATAGTTAATCAAGAATATGAAAAGATCAAAAAATCCACTCATGTTCGCTGCTTTGTTGCGATAGAAATGTCGAAGAAAGAAATAGGAAAATCGGTAATGGATGGTATTTCCCAAGCTAAGAAAGATAAAATTGATTTTGACGAAGACCAATACCGCCGGATATTTGACGAGGCGTTGGAACAATAAAATTAACGTATTTTTGCTTTATTTGATTGATTGATAGTCTATTCATAATTCATAATCTGTTTATGCATGAAACATTTATGTATTTCACACACTCAAGAGTATGAAAATGAGTATTCGTTTACTCGTCAACTTGTTTATTCGTTAACTCATTTATGTATGAAAAAAAAGGGAATAGGGCTTGTTGTATTATTATTGGGAGTATTCATTTCTAATGCGCAAAACGATGATATTAAAATCAAAGAAGCAAAAGGAGAATGGGTAATCAGTAATATTACGCCAGAACAAGCGTATGACAAAGCGCTGGTAGAAGCTAAATTCGAGGCTCTGAGAATAGCGGGTATCGACGAATCGATTAATACTATCAATTCCTTGTATTCAACTAATGAAGGCAATGATTATACAGGAATAAGCAACATCGAATTAGGAGGTGAAGTAATTGATTTTACAGTTGTCGAAAAAAAAATAGTACAAGAACATCATGCTGGGTTTGAAGTCTTGATTGCAAAGGTGACTATTAACGCCGTCATTCGCAAATATAAGAAAAAAAGGGATTCCTCTTTTCAAATAAAAGTAGAAGGTATCGAACGTTCATATAAAGATAATGATCTTTTGACCTTCGCTTTCACGCCCTACAAAAACGGATATCTAAAAATCTTTGCTTTTGAAGACGATAACAGCGGATACTTGTTGTATCCGAATAACTATGAAAAAAACGAACGCTTCCAAGCCGGATTGCAGGTTAAATTCCCTATATCCAAAGAATTTGATTATAAATTGGTAAAAATCAACAATTCAAAAACAGTCGAGAATAATCTTTTAATTTTTGTATACACAAAAAATGATGTCCCTTTTTTTGAAGAAGAAGTTAATTTCCATTCCGTACTCAATTGGATTGCAAAAATTACTCCTGACGAAAGAACGGAAATTCGAAATTTAGTCCAGATTACAAAGACAAAAAAATAAAAATACCAATGAAATATCCATAATTCATAAATTTATTACGTATGAAACAATCATGTTTAACAACCCCCAAGAGCATGAAAATGAGTATTCGTTTACTCGTTAACTCGTTAACTCATTTTCGTATGAAACTGCTGTATAACATCCTACTAGTTTTAATCGGCATTTTCTTTTCCATAACAATGCAAGGGCAAGCCGGTGATTTTGAGAAAAGAAAAAATAAAAGTTCTCAAACTTTTGAAGATTTCAAGAAAAAACAAACGGAAAAGTTCGAAAGTTATAAAAGAAAAAAACAACTTGAATTTGCTAAGTTCTTGGAAGAAAAATGGAAAGAATTTGAACTTTTTGCGGGAAAAGAATCTCCTCAATTACCGGAGCCGGTCGATCCTCCCGTAGCAAATCCAACAGATACTATCCCAGACGTAGAGGTACCTACACTACCGGTTGTCGTGCTTCCCCCGGAAGAAGAAGTCATTCCGATTCCCGATACGCCTGTAATTCCGGAGGATGTAGTCTATAACAAAATAGCCGTTAAATTTGCCGGTCATGAATTAACGGTTAATTATGATAAAACATTCAACATTGCTCTGCCGCAAATAACCGAAGATAAAATAGCCGGATATTGGACTACCTTAGCCAAAGGGAGTTTTGAAGAACTGATTTATCAATGCTTTTTAATCAAAAAAGAGTTAAAACTGAATGATTGGGGTTATTACCTTTTTGTCAAAGAATTAGCTAACAACATTTATTTATCCGATCAGAAAAATGAAAAAATTGCATTTATCGCCTTTGTATTAGACAATAGCGGTTATAAAGTTCGTATGGGAAGAGATGAAAATTACAAAAATTTAGTACTGATGTTAGCGGTCGAAGATCAAGTATACCTGAAATCCTATTTTATTTTTTCAGGAAAAAATTATTATTTGGTAGAAGGTAATATAAGTTCTTCTGTTTACACCTACAACGAATGGCAAGAAGATAGCCGGAAAAAAGCGATGCACTTGGTTATCAACGAATCGTTTAAAATGGCTGATTATAATCAAACAAAATCGATCAAAAACCAAATTTGGGAAGATGTCGTTGAAATCAAATACAATCCTCAATTAAAAGAATTTTACAATCAAATGCCGGCTTGCGATCTTTCCGTTTTCTTTAATTCGGAATGTTCGGAAGAAGTATCTAATTCATTGAAAACACAACTTGGTAAACGTTTGGCAGGCAAAAGCAAAAAAGAACAAGTATCCGAATTATTAAGCTTTATACACCAAGGATTTCCTTATATGACCGACGACAACCAATTTGGACGCGAAAAATTTTTCTTCTATGAAGAAACCTTTATTTATCCTTACTCCGATTGTGAAGATAATTCGATATTGTTTGCTTATTTAGTACGAAAACTTACCGGACTTAAAATAGTCGGTTTATTGTATTACGATCACGCCGCCACAGCAGTAAAATTTGACGAGGAAACAGAAGGCAGCTATATTCTGCATAAAGGCGAAAAATATACGATTTGCGACCCAACCTATATAGGCGCCCGCATCGGACAATGTATGCCGCAATATCTAAATGAATCCGCTCAAATAATTGAGATTAAGTAAAAATCGTTATATATTATGTTATTAATATTTAAAGTATGCACACAATGAAAACAACATCCTTTCTATTCTTAAAAATCTATCTTCTTCTCTCTTTCTCCTTTTTCTCTAAAGATTATGCTTCGGCTCAAATCGAATTTATGAAGGAATATACTTCTAAAAATGAGATCAAATTAATTGATAACTCTAATTTTCGCTTGATTTATTATGCCAATTCGGAAGTAAATACCTATAAAGACAGGAAGGCCGCTACACTCAATAAAGTCAGTTCTATGGCATTGAACCCAACGGGTAATTCTTTTGCCGTTATTCAAAAAAAGAAAGTGAAAATCTATTCCTTCTTACGAACAAACACCAAACTTTTTGATGTTAAATATAAAAGTAAAAACAAGTCCGTCAAACGGCTTCCCTTATCTTTGGCATATTCCGCCGCCGCTAATTATTTTCTTGTAAGCTTTTCTACCGGCGAAATTATCGTCTATAATACCAAAGAGTATAAACCGGAATGGGTGTTGGAAGGGGAAACACCTGCCACTTTTTTTACCATGAGTCCCAACGATTATTTTATTGCCGCTATGGCAGGCAATCATATAGATGTGTGGAATTTTGAACGAAGAAACATTCGATCTAAGATACAATTGGATGCGGAAGCAACCGGAGTTACATTCTCGCCCGATGCCTCCATGCTTGCTATCACTTTACCCGGACGCGTACTTATTTACAATACGCGAAACTGGGAAAACATACAAAGTTATTCGATCGACGGAACCGCATCGGCGCCTACTTTCAACACCGACGACAAGTATTTGGCTTTTGTTCTCGACGGTAAACGAATTGTGATCATAGATATCCGCAAGCAAACAATAACTCAGGAAATTACAGAAACGGGTAACATCATCGCATGTAAATTCTTTAACGGGACGAATAACGCTTATTTAATAACGAACCGTCCGAAAGCCATTGTGTATTGGAATGCCAATGGATTGAATCCTTTTTACGGAAAAATCGTCAATCAGGAAGTAGATAAAAAAATGAACGAATGGGTAAAAATGATGCAAGGCGAATCGATGGAAGACTATAAGATTCGCGTAAATGAAGAAACACGCGCTCGACAAATGGAAGTATTTACCCAAGAAGTAACGACCGAGCTTGCCGGCGACAGGATATCCATCGAAAATCCTTTTATAGGTGATTATGATAATGAAAATAAATTATTGTCTATTAATTTCACTTCATTACCTCCTATTGAAATTTCGGTGCCTGTGTCCGAAATCTCTGATTTTGAAAACAATAGTAAGCTTAAATTTAAAAATGCCGTTTATATGTTGAATGAAAAGGACGAATTTATACTTGCTTATGTTGAAATTACTAACGAAGTCAACACTAAAGTTTATATCTACGACAATATCGGCCGTACCCGTCTGAAAGCAATCGAAACAGATATAAATTTTGTTCCGCTCGAAATCCTCCAAATAGCCAGTCAAGAAGAATCCAATTTAGTATCTGTAACCCAAAATATAGTAGAGGAAAATAAACAAGAAAAACTCATCACCGAAAATACGCAAATAAATGTAAGTACAGAAGTGGTTACAGACGTAGACGCTGATGGAAATAAAATACTGAACTACTTAGTCCACTACAAATACGAAGTAATCAATAAAGAATTTTCGGAAAAAGAAGATTTCCCTATCGGAAATTATGATATCAGAAAATCGAATGCCGCAATGTCTTTGATGAAAATTATTAAAAACTCCTTCGAAGAAGGCGATTTTGCTAAATACCTCACCCCCGGTAAACGAATTAGAATTTCCATTACCGGTTCTGCCGACGCTACTCCTATTCGTGGAAAAATAGCTTACGATGGACGTTATGGTAATTTCGAATCCGAACCCTATTATCAAAATGGCGAATTAAACAGTATCACGGTTACAAAAACTACAGGTATTACCGAAAATACACATTTAGCATTTATCAGGGCTATGAGTGTAAAAGACTACCTGTCTACTAATATCAGTACGCTTCAAAATACAAAAAACGATTATGTTTATAACGTAGAAGTATCTGAAGAACGAGGCGGCGAATATAGAAGAATTCATATTCAATTCGCTATTATAAACGCTTTTGAACAATAATATAAAAAATGAAAACAAAATATTATCCATTAATTATCTTATTATTGGCTTCTCTACCTTTTATTTGCCTCTCGCAAAATACGGCAGAAACATTTAAAAAGGCAAACCAATTGTACGTGTTTTTTGAAAGTGAAAGAGAAAAAGGAAGCAATGCCGACGCTACTTATAACTATTTATTAGATAGCTATAACCATTTTCTCAAAGTAGTAGACGCTTCTGATAACAGCGAATTCATCAACGCTACGAAAAGCCGTCTAAAAGCAGCATATCCGTTTTTTGAAAAGGCAACCGTCTATTACGCCGACGCCCAAAATAACGCCCGTGTAGTAGAGTTCGCCATGCCTTATGTAGAAATTCCCAAATTACAAATATTCAAGAGCGATTTGCTTCCGCAAAACGCTCAATATCCTTCTATTGTGTATTATGCGGGAATATCTGCCTACAAAATACAAAAATATAATCAAGCAATTACTTTATTCCAAGAGTACCTAAACACAGAATCTAAGGAATTTTCCAAAGACGCCTACCTGTATCTAAGCATGATATATCAAACGCAAAAAAGTTACAAGGAACAGGAGAATATACTGGAACAGGCTCATACTTTGTTCCCTATGACGTTGGATTTCCTTTACAATCTGGTAAATGTCCACATCAGTACTCAAAATATAGATAAATTGCTGGCAACAATCAATAAAATACTCTATATTGATCCGAATAATGAAAAAGTACTTCCCATTAAAGCCCGTCTTCTGGAAAATTCCGGAAACAACGAAGAAGCTTTACAGATTTACCAACGGTTATATACTTTAAATCCCAATGATTTTGAATTGTTAACCGGTTTAGCACGTAGTAATTTCAACTACGCTACCGATATCATCAATAATGGTTCTACCATTGTCGATGATACCAAATATGCAATTGTCAGACAAAAAGCGGCCGGATACCTCCTGGAAGCTCAAGAATTATTTTTCAAAATATTGGAAAAGGACCCCACAGCAAAACAATACATGTTGGGATTGGCAAGTGTATATCAATATATGGACATGGTGCCGGAATATACTGTCCTAAACCAAATTATCACAGATGGAATAGATTTTACCCAATTTCCTTCCCGTTTAGCCGCCTATAATGAAGCGCAACAAAAAGCGCCGCAACAGCAAACGCAGAAAACGGATTTTGTCCCTGTACCAACCAACCCTGCACAATTATTGATTTCTATCGATGAATTTACTGATGGAAACGGAAACAAAATAATTGACGCAGGCGAAAGCTTCGCCGTTACTTTTACCATTCATAACCAAGGACAAGGAGACGCTTATAACGTACGGATACGTCTTGCCGAACAACAAGGATTGGACACCTTTTTCGACGGCGCCAAAGAAATGGATGGCGGCAATATACCAAGAGGAACCTCCAAGCAGTATACCATGCGCTATATTGTAAATAAAGATTTACCGGAACAAGAAGCAGTGATCAATATCTACGCATTCGAAGCGAATGGTTTCGACGCCGATCCGGCAGAATTACTTGTGAGTACGGCAGAATATGCAATGCCCCGCTTAGCCATAGCCGATTATCAATTTTTTGCTTCGGAAGGAACTTCTATTACATTGGGCAATAATGGTAAATTATCGGTTGCCATCCGCAACAACGGCAGCGTAACAGCTAGCAATGTTAAGGTCAACTTCAAATTACCTAATAATATTTACGCTACGGATAATCCTGAAATATTGATCGATAGTATCCCGCCGGGAGAAGTCTCCGTTATCAATTATGATTTTTTAGTGAACAAACGTTACGATCAAGATTCCATTGCCGTATTAATGTCTGTGACCGAACCAACCAAGTCGTCTTACATTAATGAAGCATTTAAAATCAAACTCGGTCAATATTTAACATCTACGCAAACCATACGGCTTGAAGGACAAAGCGAACGGAAATCTGTCGCAGCAATAAAAGATTTTTCTTTATCATTCAAAACCGAATTGTTGGACACGATTCCGGAAGGAGTCGAAAATCGACACCGTTACGCCTTGATTATTGGAAATGAAGATTATAGCTTAGCCGGAACAAATGCCGAAATCAACGTTCCATATGCCATTAATGATGCAATTGTATTTCGCGAATATTGCTTGAGAACATTCGGCATCCCCAATAAACAAGTAAAATTGATTTCTAATGCGACGGCAGGCATCATGCACGAACAACTTGATTGGCTGGTTAATATGGCAATCGCCGATCCGGAAGCGGAGCTTTTCTTCTTTTTTTCCGGTCACGGCAACAACGATGAGCAAACCAAAGAAGCTTTCTTAATACCGGTGGATGTAAGCGGAAAAAACATCCGCTTCGGCATCTCTTTGGAAAAACTTTATGAAGAATTAGCCAAATATCCGATCAAAAGCTCTTATGTATTCTTAGACGCTTGCTTTAGCGGAGGATTTAAAGGCGAAGCAGCTCTTGTCGCTCAAAAAGCCGTTCGCATTGTCCCAAAAATCGGAATGCCAAGGGGAAATACAATCAGTTTTTCATCCAGTAGCGGAGATCAGACCTCAAGCGTTTGGCATGAAAAAAAACAGGGCTATTTTACTTACTTTTTAATTAAGTCCATTCAAGAAACCAATGGCAACATTACAATGAAATCTTTGTTCGAAAAAACAAACGCCGCCGTAAAACGGGCAACCGCTTTGACAGGAAAACTGCAAGAACCTCAAATAACGGTTTCCCCTACTATCAACTATGAATGGGAAAATTTGATACTAAAAACAGATAGCGAAGATACTTCTAAAGGAGAAACAAGTGTACCGTAAATTTTGATTTCATAAATAAATAGGCTGAGAAAGATGGATTCTAAAATGGTTGAAACCAAACACAAGCAAAACAGGTTTTTAGCTACAAAATCATTTTACTTTTTATCCGTCTTTCTCTTTTTTCAGATTCTCATCCATATATTAGGAAAAAAGGTTTTGTATTTGTACTCGTTTGTATGATGTGCACAGAAAAAAACAAAAACATGGATTTATTCAAGGTAAATACCGCTGAAATATTTGGCAGAATGAAATATTTTGCTAACACACACACACACACACACACACACACACACACACACACACACACACACACACACACACACACACAACCTAAACCCACCCGCCCCCTTTAGAAAAAGCACAAAGGAACAAAAAGATATTGATTTTTCCATTATTATTCCGGGCAGGTTTCCCGAATCTTTCGGGAAGTCCGGCGAAAGTTCTGCTCGCTTAAAGAAAACGCTCACGAGACTAATTCCAATCTCGCGGAATATGGACATAAAAATTAGTTTCGCGAGAATCTTGCCGAATTCCCAAAAATATTTGTAAAACTCAAAAATAAAACAAGATACAACTATTATTAATAATTAAAAACAATTTCTTTATGGACACAAAAAAAATATTTTTAAGCATGTTGCTGATTGTGTCGGCGCTGTTTGCCGGCTGCGAAAGAAACGACGCTCCGGATAACGGAAACGGCACGGAAAATCCGGAAGATGCGCCATTGTATGCACTGGATATTAGCGAAGAAACCGAATGGGATTACATGATTGCCTCGGAAGAAGGCAGTTGTGTGTTTTTCGACATTGACCGTCAAACCAATATCCCGACAAATATGGTTATTAAACCGTTAAAGGACAATGATTATGCCTTTACGGTAACATTCAAGGACAACGGACAGCCCGACATGGCCATTTTCGGCGATACGATTGTCGTGTTTGAAAATTTTACAGACAGCACGGTCGACATTGCAATTATCTATCCAAGCATTGTTGTCAAATATTTTTACAATATCGACATAAGCGGTGCGAACGACATCCGGATTGAAAATCAATCTCCGCAATTGAGGGCTGTCAGTCCCGAAACAAAAGTTGCCTTTGAACATGGAGTAAAATTTATATTCTCTGCCGCAAAGATTGTTGTGGCGGTCGTTGGTGTTGGCGCTGCAGTTACTGCTGCAGGCGGCCCCGTATTGATAGGAGCAGCAGTGGCATCGGGAATATTTACTTTTGTCGGCATACTAAACGATTATTATCAGTGGAATATTGGCATCGGGATAGGCAGCGCCTCCGGAGGACATATTGCCAATCTGGTCGGTTGTGCCATCTCTGCAAGCAATTGTGTTCTCAATTTGGCAATGGATTATTTGTCTGCCGGTTATACTGCCTTGGAGTATGCCAAATCCCGAAAGGAACTGACCGATATGGCAAGAGCAAAATTGCAGCAAGACCATAATAACGGCAATGAAGGAGGAGGCAATAATGGCGGCAACGAAGGCGGAGGCGATAATGGCGGCGACACTACGGAAGAGGCTCTTATCGGCACATGGATGCTTACTATCAATGAAGACGGCGAAACTTTCAACGGTACCCTTGTTTTGAAAGAGAACGGCATTGCCTCTGCGCCATTATTTCTTTACGGAAACGGTACATGGAATATAAACGGAAACAATATACGTATCCATTTTGCAGGAGAAGACGGAATATCCACCACGCTTTACGGAACTTTGGATTTTTCAGAAACATACATATCAGGCACCTGTATTGACGTATGGGCTCATTATGATGAAAACGGAAATTTCGACTACAACGAAACGCATTACGGAACTTTTACCATGAGTAAAGGTACGGAACAGCAAAACATGCCTGCCCTGAAGAAACAGTCTTCAAAGGGTTCAAAAAATTACAAAAGCATTTTCAACAACAAATAAAACAACAGGTATATGAAACAATCATGTTTAACAAGCGCTCAAGAGCATGAAAACGGGTATTCGTTTACTCGTTTACTTGTCAACTCGTTAACTCGTTTTCGTATAAAAAAAACGATTCTTTGTTTGGCGATGTGCATCTTCGGGATGCTTTCCGCCAATGGACAAACGGACGTATGGGACGGCTCCCATACCGCATGGACTCGCGGTACGGGTACGGCCGGCGACCCTTACCTGATTGAAAGCGCCGAACAGTTGGCGCATCTGGCCTATATCGTCAACAACGGTATCGGAGCCGGCAGCGGACGCACGGTAGGCGCGAACACCTACTGGAAACTGACAACCGACGTCGACCTCAACGGCAGCGAATCTTTCCAGTGGACGCCGATAGGGTATTACAACTCCGACAGTGATTATTACAACTTCGGCGGACATTTTGACGGGGATAACCACACCATCGGAAATCTGTTCATAAACACATCCACGCTACAAAGAATAGGGTTGTTTGGCTATACCGATGGTGGTTCTATTAAGAATGTGGGGATTGTGGGCAACAGTTCTGTTATAAGAATTTCTGCCAATTCGAAGCCTTACGCAGGTGGAATTGCAGGCTATGTAAAAAATACCTCTATTGATAATTGCTATAATACGGGTGTTGTTTCTTCTTATAATTCTCTTTCTTCTTCTGATGCTTATTCAGGAGGTATAGCAGGATATTCTACTTCAAACATATTAAACTGTTACAATACAGGCCCAGTTTCCGTTCCTTTGTCTTCTGGTTCTTCTTCTTTTTCAGGAGGTATAGTAGGCCATTCTACTTCAAGCATATTAAACTGTTACAATATAGGCGCTGTTTCCGCTTCTTCTTCTTATTATTATCATTCAGGAGGTATAGCAGGAAGGTCTACTGCAAGCATAATAAACTGTTACAATACAGGTGCTGTTTCCGCTCCGTCTTATTACTCAGGTGGTATAGCCGGAAGTTGTTCTGCTGCAAGTATAATAAACTGTTACAATATTGGTACTATATCTGGTAGTTTGAAAGGCGGAATAGTTGGATACGGTACGGCAGTTGTAACTAACAGTTACTACTTGGTTACCTGTGGCGCAACCGGCTCAGGACAATCCAAAACAGAAGATTTTATGAAAACAACCGAATTTGTAGATTTGCTCAATGTCGGCACATTTGCTTTTAAGCAAGATGTTGTGCCCCTGCAAAACGGTGGCTACCCGCTTCTGACATTTTTTGAAATAGCTACCTTTGATGCAGGCAATGTAACCCAATCAAAAGCAAATTTCAAAGGATTTTTAAAAGCGGGTAGCGTAAATATTGTTTCAAAAGGATTTCAATACCGGATAGCAGGCGAGGGGAATTACACAAATCAGGCTGTCGGTATGGCAACCGATACGTTAACCCTGCTTGCCACCGGCTTAAGGCAAAACAAAAACTACGAGTATCAAACTTATGCCGTCAATGCGGAAAATGATACGGCTTACGGCGAGATAAAAACCTTTACCACGCTGCCGATAACCGTTACCACATTGGCAGAAACCAATAAAACACAAACAAAAGTAACGCTTAACGGAACGGTTGTTCTGGGCGATGCACCTGCTATAAAAGGTTTTGAGTACAAAATAAATACAGTATCCAACTATACTCGCGTAAACGTAACGGGTAATACCGATAATATTACCCAAAATATTACAGGTTTACAACCCGATAAAACATACCAGTTCAGAGTGTTCGCCATTTATGCAAACGATACGCTTTACGGCACCGAACTCAATTTTACCACCTTGCCGGTAACCGTTACCACATCATACGCAACCGATATTACAAGAAGTTCGGCAGTCATTCACGGCAGTGTGTATGCGGGCGACGCCGTATTGTCGTCGGTCGGCTTTCTGATTATGCCCAATACGGGAGTGGAAGCAGAGTTGGCCGACAATAGTTTTTCCTATACCCTAAACGATTTACGCGCCGCCGAAACGGTTCAATACAGAGCATTTGCGGTATGCGGCGGCGAAACGGTTTGGGCAGACGGCGACTACATGCAATTCACAACCGCCAATTTCAATACCGGCAACGGCGGCTACCTGATTGAAAACAGGGACGATTTGATTTTATTGGCCAATCTGGTCAACGGCGGCAACCGTTTTTCGGGCATTACCTTTCTGTTGACAAACGATATTGTGTTACCCGAAAATACGCCCAACAACGTGCTTTCTATCGGCAACAAGGAAACAGACGCGCCTTTCAGCGGAATATTCAACGGGCAAAACCACGTGATTAAGAACGTTTACATCGACCGGCCCAATACGCCTTACCAGGGCTTTTTCGGTTACACGAGCGATGCACGGATCACCAATCTGGGTCTGTCCAACATCACGGCAAGCGGACGGAACTACACGGGCGGCCTGGTGGCGTATGCCGAGAATACCGACATCCGCAATTCGTATGTCAGCGGCGGCACGCTGTTCGCGCTCAGTTACTGCGGCGGTCTGGTCGGCTATCAAACGCCGGGCACGAACTCGATCATTACGGGCTGTTACAACACCTGCGAGGTTATGGGCAACAACTATGTGGGCGGCCTGCTCGGTTACAGCAACCAGGGTACGGTGCGCAACTCTTACGTGGCGGCATTGGTTTCGGCGCAGGGCGACGCCGTAGGCGCCATTATCGGCGGGGCGCAGGATGTGCTTTCCTATTACTGCTACTTCAACAGCGAGATTACGGGACAGGACGTTGCCATCGGCGACAACCGTATTTCCAGCGTTCCGCAACGGTCGCCGGCCGCCGGCTCTGCCGAAGAGGGCAAATCGTCGGACGACATGCGCATGTCGGAATTTGTCAACACGCTCAATCACGGCTTGACCGCTCCGATGTGGAAGATGGATTACAATCCGCCGATCAACAACGGTTTCCCCATTCTCATCTGGCAGACCGATCGAATCGTCAGCGGAATAAAGGACATACCGTCAGGCAAAGACATTGTGCTTTATCCCAATCCCGTTGGGGAAAGTTTCCGCATCGGCGTTTCTAAGGACTTTGGGGACTTTGGGGAGTTTAGTGTCTGCATTATTGACGCCGGCGGGCGAGCCGTCCTGCAACAAACCGTACAGGGCGAAGAAAGCATTTTTGTCGGGCATCTCCCGCAAGGCATTTACCTGGTTCGGGTAAACGAAAAGACATTCAAAGTCATCAGGAAATGATTTATTAAATCAGGAATTGCGCGAAGCGCGGCATGGAACGCGGATTTACACGGATAAAGAAATCGCGTTCCGTACCGTGCACGGCAATCCGTTGTGATTGCTTCGCTCCCTGTTTTTTGTACGTCACCGCCGTGTTTGTGCGTAACATGAGTTCTTAATTGAAAAACAAAAATGAGCAAAAATGAAACATATTAAATTTTATTCACCACATCTCAGCAGGCGCATGGCGGTCGGTTTGATATTTCGTCGTAAAAGATGTTTTTCATAATGTATATCCATAAGTTTATCCGGCTTAACGTTCATATTCTAAAAAAGTAAAAGCATACTGATTCTTTTCATCGGCAGGAAAAGTTTCCCGTTGCGTTTCTTTCCAGGCATGGAAATCAATTGCAGGGAAAAATACATCTGCTTCCGGGAAAGAAGCGTGAATCCGGGTCAGGTAAAATTTGTCGGCAACCGGCAACGCCTGTTCATAAATCCGGGCGCCCCCGATAACGAAAACTTCCCTTTCATCGATTAATTTAAGCAAAGCATAATCTAAAGAAGGATACACTTCCGCTCCTTCAATCTTCCGGCCAGCGCTCCTGCTGAGCACAATATTCCGCCGGTTGGGAAGTGGGCCTTTCGGCAGGGATTCGAACGTTTTGCGTCCCATGATTACCGGACTGCCGGACGTGATTTCCTTGAAACACTTCAAATCGGCCGGTAAACGGCAGAGCAAATCGTTGTCCTTCCCTATTTCATTGTTTCGTCCGAGGACTGCAATAATGGATATTTTCATACGTAAGGAATGAAAAATAAATAACTTATAATAGTTTGTTAATTGTACTCGAATTTATAGTTCCATTTTGGTAAGAACTTGTCAAAAACTACAGGCATTGTTTTCATAAATTTTTCACTTGC
>JAISOJ010000075.1 GCA_031275735.1 Dysgonamonadaceae bacterium | reverse complement strand
CTCTACGATACCTTCTGTTGGGGGTAGGTGGGTCTACCCCTGAATTCTTGTATCTTGACACATCATTTGAAATAATACTCAACAATTTGTCAACCGGAAATATGGATCATGAAAGAGTAACGCCGGGAAGTAACACCGATAGTCATCCTTCGGTAAGTGATAATACCGGAAATAGCGGTGGGATATGCAGATCAAAACACATCAGTTCCGGCAGATAGCGGTGGAAAAACCGCTTTTTTGCTTCAAATCCCCAAATCATTTGCTGTAAAGGCAAAATCGAATTAATATATTTTTAGAATTTCAAGAGATCAGGGTTCCAATTTTTTAATGTGTGTTTATTGATGCTACTCCTGCAAAAGAGGATTCGGTAGCGTGAAATTGGGAGTTTTTGCATACATCCTCGAAAAAAAGTCTTGTTTCTATGAAAATAAGGAAGTTTGCGTTCTCTTGTGAATTGCCTCTCCGAGCCGTCTTTGGAACGGCTGACAAATGATTTTTCATCTATTAATCCTGATATGTTTGTTAATAACTTTGTTCTATAATCGCTCGATTTGGAAGAAAGGGAACCACCCTTATTTATTATAGCGCGAATTTACTGCTTTTAAAGCTAATCGCAATATCTCAAAGACCGCATTTTATCAAATGTTTAAAGTGGGAGAATGGGAGTCCTTAACTAAACGACATTGGATATAAAAATACAAACCAGTATCAACTGATCTGTGCTTACCAAAATGTTTATGTCTGGTCTATTCAGAACAAAATAATAGAATCTGGTAAGCTTTTTTCAGGGCAAGTCAAATCTTTGCAGAGGGAAGGATTTTATTTTTTTCTTACTTAAAAGACTTGTATATTCCAATTAGTTACCGTATCTTTGCACAGTTTCAACAATTCGGAAACCATGCAAAAAAAAGAGTAACTGCATATTAGAAGATTATGTTAGCAAGACGATTGGACTTTCTTTCACGGACAAAGGGTCTGCAAAAGACACGGTAAAAGGCTTGCCTCGATACCTGAAAGAAGCATTCCGCTTCTCTCTCATAGAAATTGAGAAGCAGGACTTCTTATTAATATCACCATCAACAGAGCTTGATTTACCTGCTTCACAGACAGTGAAGTTTGCAGAACAGATTCGCCGGCAAACGGGTAAGCCCACCCTCATCCAGTTTAAATCGATGAATAATATCAGGCGGCGAACCTTGATTAGCCGCAGGGAGAACTTTGTTGTGCCCGAACGGCAAATTTATATTCCTTCCTTGAGAATGTATTTAAACGAAGTTGCCGATATACGGCAATTTTCCGGCAGGGAAAGACTTTCTCCATCTGCCCAACTCCTGTTGCTTTATCATCTTCAAAAAACTTCACTGGAAGGATTGCCGTTCAAAGATATGGCAGAGATTTTAAGCTATTCAAAGAAAACAATATCGGTAGTAGCGGAAGAACTTCAGAAACTGTCCGTCTGTGAAGTGGAATCCATGAATGAACGCAATAAGGTTTTACATTTTAAGGAGAAAGGCCGTGGATTATGGGATAAGGTGTTGCCTTTGACGGATTCTCCCGTGCAGAAGGTTTGGTACGCCGGAAAGGACATACTTCCGGATAATCTGCCTTTGTCCGGCGACACAGCTTTGGCTCATTATACCTTTATGGCCGGTTCTTCGCAAATGTCACTGGCTATTGACAGGAAACTGTTCTCTGAATATCAAAAGGAAATGCAGGAGTTTTTACATCCTGAAGAAGGAGACGTCCGGTTGGAAGTATGGAAATACAACCCGGTGTTACTGGCAAACGGTCAATTTATAGACAGCCTGTCATTAGCGCTTTGTTACAAAAACACGGATGACGAACGGATAAAAAAAGAAATAACAAAATTGATAGATAACACGACATGGTAGGAATTGACCGGCTAAGGGAGTATTTAAGCGGTTTCAACGCCAATTACGTGATAATTGGCGGAACCGCCTGTAATTTGAATCTGGAAGAGGCGGATTTGCAGGGACGTGCGACAAAAGACATAGATATGATCGTGGTATGTGAAGCGATTAGCCCCGAATATGTTCAACAGTTTTGGCGGTTCATAAGGGCAGGCGGTTATAAGATCTGTCAGGTAAATACGGACAGCGGTGAAGTAAAGCGAAGTTATTATCGTTTCATTGAGCCGGCGGATTTATCATTTCCCGCTTATATCGAACTGTTTTCGAGGGTGCCTGATGGCATTCGGATGCCAGAAAACGCCCATCTCGTACATATCAATATTGCAGAGGCATACCTGTCCGATTTTTCCGCCATTTTAATGGATGAGGACTACTATAAGTATGCCGTTATTCATTCACGGGAAATCGAAGGAGTTCAGGTGCTGGATAAAGACGCATTGATTGTATTGAAAGCCAAAGCTTACGTAAACAATAAAAAGCGCAAAAATGAAGGCCAGGCAGTTCATCAGGACGACATTAATAAACACAAGAAAGACATCTACCGGATTTCTTTCCTATTTTCCGGCGAAGAGCGTTATGATGTGCCGGACAGCATCAAGACAGATTTGAAAGACCTTTTTACAGAACTTTCAACTGACCCAGTCAGCACGAAAGCCATTGCCAAAGCAATGGGTGTAGTCGAAGTTCCGATGCAGGATTTCGTTCAACAGATAGAAAATATGTTTCAATTATAGATTATGCGCATACAATACGCATCGGATCTACACTTGGAGTTCAAAGAAAATACACTTCATTTACAGGAAAATCCTCTTCCTGTGAACGGGGATATTCTTATTCTTGTTTTGGCAACTGGGACACCCAAATTAGAAGTCAAATAATTTAGCCGGTTTTTTTTGCTCCTCATTAAGTAATAAACACTTTGTCATTGGCTGATTCGTTACAGGTGTTCTTAC